>DAOUAS010000185.1:0-43678 GCA_034433295.1 Anaerolineales bacterium
CTGCGCGAAAGACCTGGCGCGCTCCACTCCTTCAACGGCGACCTCGAAACCGCGCAAAAGGCGCTGGCGCTGAATTTTTACATCGGAATCACGGGGCCCGTGACCTACCCCAAGGCAGAGAAAAAGCGCGAGATCGTGCGCCAACTGCCCCTTGACCGAATCCTGATCGAAACCGACGCCCCATTTCTGCCTCCCGTTCCGCACCGGGGTAAAAGAAATGAACCTGCCTACGTCCTGCATATTGCTGATAAAATAGCAGAAACCCATTCCAAAAGCCCTGCGGAGGTCGCCGCCATCACCACATCCAATGCGACGCGGCTCTTTGCATGGGGAGATTGACTTGAGCGCTGTTACTTTTTTTTCACCCGTACAGGAAGAAATAAAACTTATCGAAGAACGAATGCGGAGTCAGGCGGATGAATCACACCCTGACCTGCGCGCCGCCCTCGAGCATTTGCTTGCAGCGGGAGGTAAGCGCATCCGCCCCACTCTGGGGTTGCTCGTTGGAAACATGCTGGACGCGCCCCTCGAGAAATTGATCACGCTGGGAGCGGCAGTAGAGTTGCTGCACACGGCGACGCTGGTACATGACGACTTGATCGACGGCTCCCTGCTTCGTCGCGGCATGGCGACTTTGAACGCGCGCTGGTCGCCGCCTGCCACCGTCTTGACAGGGGACTTTCTCTTTGCGCGCGCGGCAATCCTGGCGGCGGAAACAGACCACCTGCCCCTGATGAAATTGTTCTCCGAGACGCTGGCAACCATCGTCAGCGGGGAACTCACCCAGATGTTCTCTTCGCGTGGATTGATCAACCGCGAAAATTACTACAAACGCATCTACGCCAAGACCGCCTCCCTCTTCGAGATGACCTCGCGCGCGGCGGCGATGGTCAGCCCTGTGGATGAGACCGAAGTCGAAGCCATGCGCGACTTCGGCTACCAGATCGGAATGGCATTCCAGATCGTGGATGACATTCTGGATTTCAACGGCGAACAGGCGGCGGTCGGCAAGCCGCTCGGCTCGGACCTGCTCAATGGGCTGGTCACCCTCCCAGCCATTTACTACGCCGAAGCCAACCCCGACGACCCGGACATTCTGTCCCTGCCCATTGGCGGCTGGACTCACGCCGAACACATGACCCGTCTCGTAGAAAACATTCGCGCGAGCGACTCGTCGAAGAAAGCCATGCGCGAAGCTGAAGAACATGTGGACCGCGCCTTGGGCAGGCTCAACGCGATGCAGCCCTGCGCTGAACGCGAAGCGCTGGAAAACCTCGCGAAATACATCGTGGATCGCAAAGTGTGATATGACCAATCCACGCAAACCCTTTCGCATCAATGTTGGATTCATCATCCACGAGGAAATCGGACGCAACCACGATTTCCCGTTTGAATTCGATAAAATCGCCTTCGACGATTTTGAGTTACGCGATTTCGAGGGCGTTGTCAACATCAGCAGGACGCCGCAGGGACTATTCGTGCAGGCGGATTTTTCCGCCGAAACCACGCTCGAATGCGTGCGCTGCCTGACTAAGTTCAACCACGAACTGGACTGGACGTTTGAAGAGTTATACGCCTTTGACAAGCGCTCCGAAACCGATTCTGGACTCATCGTCCCTGAGGATGCACAGATCGACCTGGCAGACCTCTTACGGGAGTACGCCATGCTCGAAGTGCCTATCAGTCCCATCTGCAAACCTGACTGTCAGGGACTGTGCGCCGAGTGCGGTCAGAACCTCAACGAGAAGGACTGCGGTCACAAGCCGCTCGAACCCGATTCGCCGTTTGCAAAACTCAAGGATTTATTATGAACGGTAGGGACACAGCGCTGCTGTGTCCCTACAATTTTTCCGTGTCCAACCGAACATGAAACCATCCATCCAGAAGTTTCTTGGCATCCTTGTTACACTCGTCCTGCTTGGGGGGATGATCTTTCTGCGCGCCAAAATCAGTTACAACACTTTCGATTTTCAAAGTTCCAACTTCACCTTCTTCTGGCTTTCGGGTCGGATGCTGCTCAACGGTGAAAACCCATACAACGAAGCCCAATATCTGGCAGGGCATGAAACCTACGGCATTAAGTGGCAGCCAAATAAAATCTTTCCCTACCCTTTGCCATTGGCCATTTTTTTTATCCCATTGGGATTGCTACCCCTGCCGGCCGCATACATCACCTGGCAGATTATCACCATGCTGATCATCGCCTGGACAATTTTTGTTTTGCTCAATCACTGGGAAGGCTCGGCGCAAAGGCGACTCCTTGTCCCCATCTTTGCAGCAATGTTCTTTTTTGGTCCCGTATACCTGACCTTGCACACGGGCTCGGTTGGCGCATTGGCCCTGCTGGCAATCGTCGGGGCGATTCTGCTGCTGGAAAAAGACAAGTCCATGCTGGCGGGGATGCTCCTCTCGCTAACCATGCTCAAGCCGCCGCAGGGTCTGACCATCCTCTTGCTGGCGGGGACCTGGTTCCTGGCACGGCGCAATTGGAAGGCAATTTACGGCATCCTAATCGGCGGGATTGCCCTGCTCGTCGTCGGGATGATTCAAGACCCATTCTGGCTGATCAAGTTCCGGGGGGCAAGCGAAGCGGTGATGGATCGGACTCAGGGAGTCCACTCGAATGTGTGGGCGTTCGCCTATCTCGCCTGCGGCGGAACTTCCCCCTGCTGGTTGATTCTCGGCGGGGCTTCCAGTCTGCTCCTGCTTGGGCTGGGCGGATTCTTTCTATGGCGGAACCAGTCCAGGCTGACCGCGTGGAAGGCGTTCAGTATCATTCTGCCAATTGGCTTTGTCAGCACGATCTACCTCTGGGCGTATGACCAGTTGCCTTATCTCATTCCGGTTATATGGATCATCGGCACGCTCGTAAAAAGAGGCAACAGTTATTTGCATGCATTTGTTTTTTTGATTTTGCTTGTGGCGGTATCTTTCTTCGCGATCGTGCAACAGGCAGGCACATCCAAGGATCTATGGAGTATAACCACAACGCTGTTGGTGTTGGCGGCCTTCCTGTTCCTCAATTTCAAATCCGTCCCAGACTCCGCCGCATGATTTTTCCCGACCTTTAGCCGATGGATTTTGCGGGTGGTTGCGCCCAATTCCTTCTTATGTTAAACTCAAACAGCCATGAATAGCATAGTCAACTTTCTGAAACAAAGTGATATCTTCTACCAATTCACGCCAACCCAGTTGGAACTGGTTGCAAATCTCTGTCAGGAGGTTGTATTCAACAACGGCGAGGTCATCTTCCAGGAAAACAGCGGCAGCAAGGAACTTTACGTGATCGTACAGGGTGAAGTGGATATTCTAATCAACCGCGGCATGACAACAGGCAGTCTCGACAAAAAAGAGACCGCCGTGGCGCGGCTTCGCAGGGGACAGTCATTTGGCGAAGTGGCGCTTGTGGACGAAGGGCTGCGTTCCGCCACAGCGCGGGCATCGCAACAGGATACGCGCCTCCTTGTGATCCAAAGGGAAAAATTGGTTATTCTATGCGAAACCTACCCTCAGTTGGGATACCGCTTGATGTATAACCTGGCCGCCGACCTGGCCATGAAAATCCGTAATACCGATTTGCGAATCCGTGAACAACTTTTGTACAGACCAACGGAGAAAAAATAGGTTTGAACTGCAGATTACCCGCGTATGGGGATCGAAAACATCGCGAAATACCGTCTGCCAACGTTGTTTTTTCTGACTTTTGAAACCGCAAAAACTGTCAAACAACACCTTGACTTGTCGGAATATGCGCCTTATGATTAAATAGTGTACGTAAAATTTATCTTTGTGTCATTCTGAAGAGCGAAGTAACGAAAAAACGCGGTTTGTCTGAAAATAAACCAGAATTCAGTCCCTTCGCCACAACAGGGTGACACAATTTTGTTTCTCATAGGAATTGCGCCGAAAACCAACTAGGCCGCCGGGCATGGCGCTTAGGGCTTGATCTTGAAAATCCATATTCTTTAGGAGGTGAGGCTGACATCGCAAGTTTTGTCTGCTGGCACGTAGTAACCCGCCTTTGCGGGACGTCGAATTCACCCTAACACAATTTTGGAGGAGCAAGAACAATGAATAAACGTTTGTTCGTTTTACTTTCGGTCCTGGTTATTGCCAGCATGGCGCTCGCCGCCTGCGGTGGCGGTGGCGGCGCAGCCAAGACCATCAAGATTGCGACCCAATCGCCCCTCTCCGGAGATATGTCCGTGGTCGGCGTCGATATCAAGCGCGGCGCGGAACTCGGTCTTGAACAGTTGGGTAAATCCCTGGCAGACATGGGCTTCAAGGTCGAATTGGCTCCGTTTGACGATCAAGGCAACCCCGATACCGGTGTCGCCAACGCCAAGCAGATCGTTTCCGATCCCGACATCTTATGCATCGTTGGTCACTACAATTCCGGCGTGCAAATCCCCTCATCCGAAGAATATCATAACGCTGGACTGGCAAATGTTTCCCCCGCCAACACAAACCCGAAAGTGACCACCCGCGGTTATCTGGAAGTCAACCGTATCGTGGGTCGCGATGATGTTCAAGGTGTGGTGGGCGCGCAGTTTGCCGCTGCCCAGGGAATGAAGAGCGCTTTCGTCGTCCATGACAAGACCGCGTATGGACAGGGCATTGCCGAATTCTTCAAGCAGGAAGCCGAAAAGCAGGGCATGGAAGTGCTTGGCTTCGAAGGCACGGAAGAAAAAGCCAATTTCGATGCGCTTCTCTCCCCGATCCTCGCCGCCAACCCCGATGTAGTCTACTTTGGTGGTATGTACGGACAGGCCGCGCTTCTGTTCAAACAGGCTCGTGAGAAGGGTTACATGGGCATGTTCCTGAGCGATGACGGCTTCGACTCCTCTGATGCCGCCAAGATCGGCGGACAGACCCTGTTGGATGGCAATGGCACCTATTACTCAACCGTATCTGGACCAGCCGCTGTTTATCCCGACACCGCAAAATTCATCACCGATTTCAAAGCCAAGTATAGTTCCGACCCGCAGCCGTTTGCCGCCCAAGGCTACGATTCCGCCGGCATCTGCTTGAAAGCAATTGAAGCTGCCGCCAAGGCAAAGAACGGCGAAATGCCCACCCGCGCCGAAGTTGCCAATGCAATTCGCGCGCTGAAAGACTACAAGGGCATCACCGGAACAATCACATTCAACTCCATCGGCGATCCGGTAGTGGCGAAATACTTCGTGATTCAGGTCGGTTCCGCGGATCCCGCCAAGTGGCCCGAGAATCCCATTGTCCAGACCCTCGATATTGCCCCGCCTGCTCCGTAAACATCCTTACTATAACCCTCCCGGTTCTTCCTTGGGAAGAACCGGGAGTATTTTCAATTTTGGGAGCAGTTATGAATCGATTCCTCAAATCCATAAACTTGCGTGAACTACTCCGCCCGGTGGGACAAATGGTTGTCTTCTCGCTGGGAAGCGCAATTGTTCTGTCTGTAATTGTGCTACTCCTTGCGCTCTTACTCGACAAAACCGCCATCGGCCTCGCCACCATGCAAAAATTCAATACCTCATTGTTCACATACACGCTGATCAACCTGCCGCAGGTATTGATAGACGGACTGACCATTGGCTTCGTTTATGCGGCTGTCGCGCTTGGTTACACCATGGTGTATGGCGTGCTGGAATTCATCAATTTTGCCCATAGCGAAGTCTTTGCCGTGGGAGCGTTTGTTGGCGTCGAAATCTTGATTGTGCTCGAAGGAAGAGGGATTCTGACTGGCGCTTCATTGGGACTGGCATACGCCTACCTGATCCTGGCCATCCTGGCGGGTATGCTGGCATCCGGCGCGCTGGCTGTCACTGTGGAACGGGTGGCTTATCGCCCCCTGCGCAGTTCGACGTCGCGCCTGGTGCCATTGATCTCGGCAATCGGCGTCTCCTTCCTCTTGCAAGATGCCATTCGCCTGGTGGAAGGATTGACCACAGGTCAATTCAACCGCATCTTCCCCACCTTTGGAAACTTCGACGAACGTCTGGTCTTCGGCACAGTCCCATTGGGGACTGCAACCATCAACATGGGAATCTCAATAAAATCGCTGATTGTGATCCTTGCCGCGGTGCTGATGCTGGTGGCGCTCAACTATCTGGTAAATGCCACGAAAATCGGCAAAGCCATCCGTGCTGTTGCACAGGACCGTCCAACCGCCAGCCTGATGGGAATTGATGTCAACCGCATCATTGCCCTGACCTTCCTGGTGGGAGGTTTACTGGGCGGCGCCGCAGGTGTTCTCTATGCCTTGAAATTTACCCGTATCGACCCATTTGTAGGCTTCTTCCCAGGTTTAAAGGCCTTCACCGCGGCAGTGATGGGAGGCATCGGCAACCTGACAGGCGCCCTGCTGGGCGGGATCGTCCTGGGCATGTTGGAAACCTTCGCCGGCTCCTACATGGGCGTCTTCACCATGGGCACAGCCGGTACGGAATACAAAGACATCTTCGCTTTTCTAATCCTGATCCTGGTGCTGATTTTCCGCCCGCAAGGCCTGATGGGCGAGAACATCAGCCAGAAGGCATAGGAGTACGTTATGGCCCAGTTGCAACTCTTTTTCCAGAATTTTCAAAAGAATATCCAAAAAGGATATTGGTCCTATGTCGCCACACTGGCGCACGTCCTGCTTGGCGCCTTATGGGTTTACCTTAGCCCTCGTTCGACGTTTGCCTTCCTGTTACTGGTCACCTCCTTTTTCTCGCTTTACTATTTGAGGACGGATAACCGCTTCAAATTGCTCACCGGAATTGTGCTGGCATTGCTCATCATCCCTGTTGTGGGCGTGCGCAACATCTTCTATCTGGAGATCATCTTCCAGATCAGTGTCTTTGCGGCCCTCGCGCTTGGGTTGAACATCATTGTAGGGTTTGCCGGTCTGTTGACGTTCGGGTACGTAGCCTTCTATGCAGTGGGAGCATATCTGTGGGGGTTCTTTGGCTCCCAGCAATATTATGCCATGTCATACGCCCCCGGCTCCCAGCCCGCAGGACTGCCCTTTCTGCTTCCCGGCGATACGTTCTATCTTTTCGTGTTGTTGGCAATCGTCGCAGCGGCGGTGGTCGGCATTCTGATCGGCCTGCCCGTGATGCGCCTGCGCGGTGATTATCTTGCCATCGTGACTTTGGGATTCGGCGAAATTATCCGCCAGTTGGCCAATAACTTGGATAAACCGCTCAACCTGACAAACGGGCCGCAGGGACTCACTCCCATTCAACGTCCCACCCTGCCGGAATCCGTGTTGAATGGCTTCAACGCCATATTCAGCGGCATTGTCGGGCGTCCTACAGATATTGCCATACTATATAACGTCATGTTCTATATCATGGCGCTCATCGTGATTATCACAATCGTCATGGTTACGAAAAACCTGGAAGACTCAAAGGTCGGGCGCGCATGGACGGCAATCCGTGAAGACGAAACAGCCGCCGTTGCCATGGGCATTCCGATTGTCAAGATGAAACTGATGGCGTTTGCGATTGGCGCATGTTTTGCGGGCGCGGTGGGAGCATTAATGGCAGCCAGCCGAACTTTTGTCAGTCCTGAATCTTTCTCGTTCATGCAGTCGATCGGCGTGCTGACGATGGTCATCCTCGGCGGGCAGGGGAGCATTCCCGGCGTGGTGCTGGGAGCCGCCACAGTGATCATCTTGAACCTGCAAATCCTGCAGGGTTTATCGCTGTATCTAAGCCAGTTACGCCAGAGTGACGCAGTCATCCCAATCATCAACTTTGCCTGGAAGAATCTCTCCGCGCAACTTGACCCGGCCAAGTACCAGCGCCTGTTATTCGGGTCGATCCTGGTACTGATGATGATCTTCCGTCCTGAAGGGCTGCTTCCCGCGGCGCGCCGCAAACGGAAACTGCTCCTGGAAAAAAGCGAAGTCGAGGAATAGGCGAGGAAATCATGTCACTTATAAATGCGACTCGCGTTGTAAAACGTTTCGGCGGTTTGACTGCCGTCAATAAAATGGATTTCAATCTCGAAAAAGGCTCGATTGTCAGCATCATCGGGCCAAATGGCGCCGGTAAAACCACCTTCTTCAACACCATCACCGGAATCTACAAACCGGAGGAAGGCGACATCGTCTTCAACGGCAAATCCCTGATCGAGCTGAGGACGGATCAGATTGCCGAGCGCGGCATCTCGCGCACCTTCCAGAACATCCGCCTGTTCAGCAAAATGTCGGTCATCGAAAACATCCTGGTGGGAATGCATTCCCACCTCAGACAATCTGCGGTCGATTCCCTGTTCCGCCTGCCTTCCTTTAAAAAGGAGGAAACTGACGCTGAAAGAAAAGCCGAGGAACTGATGGCCTACGTCGGCCTGGAGGGCGTGGGCAACGAACTTGCGAAGAACCTGCCCTATGGCGGACAGCGCCGTGTGGAAATTGCGCGCGCACTCGCCGCCGACCCTTTGTTACTGCTGTTGGATGAACCGACCGCCGGGATGAATCCGCTGGAGACCGAAGACGCAATCAAACTTTTCCGCCGCATCCGTGACGAAAAAGGCATCACTGTCCTGTTGATCGAACATGACATGCGCGTGGTAATGAACATCTCCGAGCGCATCAGTGTGATGGACTACGGCGAAAAGATCGCCGAAGGCACGCCCGCCGAAATCCGCGCCAACCAGCGCGTCATCGAAGCCTATTTGGGACGCGGCGCAGTTGCCAGCCAGCACGAGGAGAAAGCCCTATGAGCCTGCTTACCCTTGAGAATGTTCACAGTTACTACGGGCGCATCCACGCCTTGAAAGGGGTCTCGTTGACGGTCGAGGAAGGCGAGATCGTGACCCTGATCGGCGCAAACGGGGCAGGCAAGAGCACCACCCTGCGCACCATTTCGGGACTGCTTCATCCCAAAGAGGGCAGGGTCCTGTTGAAGGGTCAGGATATCTCGCACATGAACCCGCACCACATCGTCAATGCCGGCGTGGGACATGTGCCGGAAGGGCGCGGCGTCTTCCCCAAGTTGACCGTGAAAGAAAACCTAGAGATGGGCGCGTTTGTCATTGACGACCCTGTGGAAGTGGAACGCCGCATGGAATATGCCTTCGAATTGTTCCCACGCCTGAAAGAGCGCGCCACTCAAAAAGGCGGCACCCTCTCCGGCGGCGAACAGCAAATGCTGGCCACCGCTCGCGGGCTGATGCTCAACCCCCATATCCTCATGCTGGATGAGCCTTCGATGGGGCTTTCCCCCGTGCTGGTCGAGTTGATCTTCGACACCATCAAACAGATGAACAAGAAGGGAACCACCATCCTGCTGGTGGAACAGAATGCCCTGATGGCGCTCTCCATCGCCCATCGCGGTTATGTCCTGCAAACCGGCGAAATCGTCCTCAACGATACTGCCGCCAATTTGAAGAAGAACGAAATGGTCAAAAAGGCTTATTTGGGCATCGAATAACCTCGAATCCCCGCACCCCCTGCAAAAACCCGCTTTCCGCCGCAGACGAGGAAGCGGGTTTTTTTATCAGGCATCGATAAGTTGAAACTCATTTTCCTCTGTTAAAATCAAGCCATGGCTTCAGTGGAAATCATCACCATCGGAACGGAAATATTGCTCGGCGAGATCGTGGACACCAACACCCGCTACCTCGCCAAAAACCTGCGCGGACTGGGCATCGACCTCTACCGCGCTATCACCATCGGCGACAACGAAGAGCGCATCGCGGACGCCATCCGCGACTCGATGCGCCGCGCCGACATCGTCATCACCACCGGTGGGCTGGGTCCCACCGTGGACGACCCCACCCGCGAGGCGGTGGCAAAAGCCGTTGGCGTGCAAACCGAATTCCGCGAAGACCTTTGGGAGCAAGTGGCCGCTACCATTGCCCGCTACGGACGCACGCCGTCCGAAAATCAAAAGCGGCAGGCATATGTTCCACAGGGAGCAATCGGCATCCACAACCCCGTCGGAACCGCGCCCTGCTTCATTGTTGAACGCCCCTCTCCCCCATCCCCTCTCCCAAGTGGGGAGAGGGGCGCAGGGGTGAGGGTGGTCATCTCCCTGCCTGGCGTGCCAAACGAGATGGAGCACATCCTGCATGAGTCGGTCATCCCCTACCTGCAAAAACGCTTCCATCTCGACGAACTCATAAAAGTTCGCATCATCCATTGTTCGGGGCTTGGCGAAGGCAGCATCGACGAAAAAATCGGCGACCTCGAAAAACTCAGCAACCCCACCGTTGGGTTGGCGGCGCACACGGGCGTGGTGGATATCCGTATCGCGGCAAAGGCAAAAAACGAAAGCGAAGCCGACGCCATGATTGCCGAAGTCGAAACGCGGGTGCGTCAACGGCTTGGCTCGTTTGTCTTTGGCGTGGATGAAGAAAAACTGGAAGATGTGGTTTTGGATTTGATTGCCAAACGCGGCTGGAAGCTGGTTGCCATCGAATCGGGCCTGGGTGGAAGCCTGAGCCGAACGCTGCGCGTGCCTCACACGGTTTCTTTATCCGCCGACCCTTCGACACGCTTCGAGTCAGGGCAGGCGCTTGATTCGTTGACCCAAGCCTTACGCTCCGCCCAAGCCGAATCAAAAGCCGAAGCCGCCCTCGGTGTGGCGGCTCATCCTGAAGAACGCTCCGCCGACATGGTGATGATTCTGCCGACTGGCGAAAAGACACATCACATCACCTATGGCGGACCGCCCCGCAGTCTGCCGCGCTGGGCAACCAACCTAGCGTTGAACTGGCTGCGCACGACGCTGGAGGAAACCGAATAATGCCCGCGCCGCGCCAAAAGAAGGAATCCGTTTGGGTCTCGCTGGCTTGGGGCTTGAACTTCATTGGACTGGCAGGCATCGCGCTGGTTGGGGTTGCCTATATCGCGCTGAACCCCGTCTCTGCCGCCGCGCCGCAGCCAATTGCCACAGCCGCGCTTCCCGCAACCTACACCCCCAACCCAAACAAAATTCTCGACCTGCCAACCGTTACCCCCAATCCACAATCCACGTTGATCGTCGTCGAAAGCCCAACGCCTTTTATCTTGACAGGCGGCACAGGGACAAAACCAATGGTTATCGGCTACTCGGTTTCGGGCAGACCGCTCGAAGTGTACACTTTTGGAAACGGCGAAAAACAGCGCATGATCGTGGCGGGCATCCACGGCGGCTACGAATGGAACACCATCGCGCTGGCGGATGAACTCATCACCCACATCAATGAGAACCCTGGCATCATCCCCAGCGACGTGAAGTTGTACATCCTCCGCAGCCTGAACCCCGACGGCGATGCCCGCGACCACGGCTACGACGGGCGGGTCAACGATCACGGCGTGGACTTAAACCGCAACTTCCCCACCAACTGGGCGGCGGACTGGGACCGCGACGGTTGCTGGGACTACGGACCAGTATCGGCTGGCACGGGACCCGCTTCTGAACCTGAAACGAAGGCGTTGGTGGCTTTTTTACAAATACACAGAATTGAAGCACTCATCAGTTATCACAGCGCTGCGCTGGGCGTCTTTCCTGGCGGCGAACCCTGGGAGAAGAACTCGATCAAATTTGCCAAGGCGCTGGCGGAAGTCACGGGCTACAAATTCCCGCCGCTGGATACGGGTTGTGTCTTCACTGGCACGCTCGCCGATTACGCCGTCGAGCGCGGCGCGGTCGCGGTGGACATGGAACTCTCCACCCATGTTTACACCGATTTCAAGAGAAACCTCAAGGCGCTCAAGGTGCTGCTGGAATGGGAGTGATAATTAACCAATGTAGGGGCGGATCGCGATCCGCCCCTACGACACCAAATGAAAAGGAGCATGAATGACACAAAAGGTAAACACACTCTTCACCAACGCCATCGTCCTGGCGATGGATGAAAAAATGAACCAATACGACCCTGGCGCGGTTGCAGTCAGGGATGACAAAATTGTTGCGGTGGGACCCGAAGCCGAGATCGTCAAAGCCTATTCAGCCGACGAAGTGATCGATTGTAACAGCAAGGTGCTGATGCCTGGCATCATCAACGCGCACACCCACGTCCCTATGACTCTCCTGCGCGGACTCGAAGACGACCTGCGGCTCGACGTCTGGCTGATGGGTTACATGCTTCCCGTGGAGCGCGAGTTCGTCAACCCTGAGTTTGTGCGGCTGGGAACCAAGATCGCCTGCGCCGAACAAATCCGCAGCGGCGTAACGACATTCAACGACATGTACTACTTCGAGGATGATATCGCCCAAGCCACAGCCGAGGCGGGCATGCGCGCCGTATGCGGGCAGACTGTGATGAAATATCCCGCACCCGACGCATCTTCGTATGAGGTTTCGCTTGCCTACGTTCGCGAATACATCAAGAAGTGGAAGGGACATCCGCTCATCGTCCCATCCATCGCGCCGCACGCGCCGTACTCCACCACTCCCGAAATCCTGCACGCCTGTGCTGCCCTTGCCAAAGAATTCGATGTGCCGCTTCATATCCACATTTCCGAGACCGCCTTCGAGGTGGAAACCATGCGCCAGGAACAGGAAATGCCCGTCGTGCCATACGTCAAAAAGCAGGGCGTGCTGGACGCGAAGGTCATCGCCGCACACTGCGTTCACATCGACATTGGCGAAATCAAAACCCTGCAACATTACAACGCGGGCGTGGCGCACAACCCATCGTCCAACCTGAAACTGGCTTCGGGGTTTGCTCCCGTCCAAAAAATGCTCGACAACGGCCTGAACGTGGGAATCGGCACCGACGGTCCCGCCTCGAACAACGACCTCGACATGTTCGAGGAAGTGCGACTCGCCTCCTTCGTGGCGAAAGCCTCCAGCAATGACCCCACCGCCCTCCCTGCGGCAACCGCCTTGTTGATGGCAACCCGCATGGGCGCGCAGGCGCTCCACATCGGCGATATTACTGGCTCGCTCGAACCAGGCAAACGCGCCGACCTGATTCTGGTCCACACCGCCCCGATCCACAACTCGCCCCGCTTCCGCCGCAATCCGAACAACGCCTACGCCCAACTGGTCTTCGCGTCCAAGTCCACAGACGTGACCGATGTGATGGTGAATGGAAAATGGTTAATGAGAGACCATCGGCTGCTGACCTTGAATGAGGAGGAATTACTCAAACAAGCCCGCGAACTGGCGGAAAAGATCGACGCCTTCCTCATCACCCGCGAACAATCGGTATTGTCCAAGCTGATCGCGCTGGGCGGCTCGATGGAGCAGGAATCGTTCGAGGTGCAGGTCAAGGTCAAGGTGGCGGATCCTGACCAACTCGTTGCGAAGCTGAATCAACCCGAGATTCAAATCAACGCCCACAAGCATTATCACCAGTACGATGAGTATTACATGTTCGACGACCCGTCGCAGGGACGGCTGCGCTTCCGCGAAGATAACCTGATCAACGCAAAAGGGGATGTGGAAAACGTCCGCTCACGCCTGACCTTGCTCGGTCAGCAGCGCGAAGACGCGGTAACGCATGACGTGCTGCTTTCGCGCAGCCGCTTCCTTGCGCCCGCTGTGCATACCTCGCGCTTCTATCGTGAATACTTCAAGCCGACAAATGAAGTTTTGATCGAGAAGGACCGCCTGCGCTGGCACATCGAATACAAGGACACCGAGTTCTTCATCAACCTCGACCGCGTGAAAAAGCCCGACATGGGGACCTTCCTCGAAGTCAAGAGCCGCACCTGGAGCCGCAAGGACGCCGACCTGAAAGCGGAGTTGGTCAACGAATTGCTCAACCTGCTCGGTGTGGGCAGCGCGGAAGTGGTGACGCAGGATTACATCGAGATTTTGACCGCATGATTTAACATAATGTCATTCTGAGCGACACCTGCGCTGCAACGAACGCAGTGCGGCGCAGTGAGCGAAGAATCTCAATTTCCGTCGAAAGAGACCCTTCGTTTCGCTCAGGGAGTCGCGTTTCTCTCAACCGAGACAAAATGGATTCAATCAAAAAACTTTCAGGGGTTTTCCTCGCCGTTCTCTTCGTGCTGACGGCTGTGCCCGCGCTGGTATTCTTCAACTTCGACCAGCGAGCCTTTACTCCGCAGACCTACCAAAAGGCATTCGCCAGCAGCGACTTCTACAACAAACTGCCCGCGGCAATGGCGGATTCCATGCTGGCTGGGACAACCGACCCAAGCCAATTGCCCATTGTGATGCGTGGCATGAGTCGGCAGGCGTGGGAGGGATATTTCCGCGCCATGCTTCCACAGCAAACCTTGCAGGCAATGGGCGACGAAACCCTGAATTCAGTTTTCAACTACCTAAACCATCAGACAGATTCGGTGCAGGTCTCGCTCCTCCCGCTCAAAATCAGCATGGCTGGCGACGCAGGTGTGCAGGCGGTCTTCACATTATTAGCGACGCAACCCCCTTGCACACTGGAACAGATGGCACAGGCGACTATGAACCTGCTGACTTCGTCCAGCAACGAAATCCAATTCTGCAATCCGCCCGCCGAGTTGATCCCCATGTTGACGCCCGTGATTCAGGGACAGATGCAGGCGGCCGCCATGGCAATCCCCGACCAGTTGACCTTGCTCAACGCGCCGCCCCAAAACGATCCGCGTGACAAGTTGCAGACCGCGCGTCTGGCGATGCGCTTGAGTCCCATCCTGCCGCTGGGATTATTGCTGTTGCTGACGGTCGTCGCGGTCAGGTCGCTCAAAGATTGGTTGAACTGGTGGGGCGTTCCGCTGGTCATCACGGGCGGACTGACAGCATTTCTGGGGCTGGTCGGCGCTTCGGTCTTCGGTTCGGTCTTTCAGCAAATGCTCGCCAGTCGGATGCCGACTTTCCTCCCCGCCCTCCTGCTTGACTCCGCCAACGCGCTGGCAACCGCCATGCTCCAGGCTTTGTTCCTCCCCATCCTCTGGCAGGGACTGGGAATCGCCTTCATCGGGTTTGGGATGACGGCGGCCGGACATTTCATCAAGGGAAAGTCTATTTCAGCATAAACATCGACATACATCCAAAAAAAGCGAGGAAATCAAATGCGTAAACTGTCCCAAAACTTCTTCAATAACCTAAAGTCTGGTTTTCTTTCAAGCATCACAGAATCTGTCAGAAAAGATCCCGACCTTAACCTTGAAATTCGGGAAGGGTACATCAATGTCTACTACAAAGGAAATTCCCTGCTCAAGTTAGGTGAAAGAAAATCCAAATACAGGGCGCAAATTGGCAAGAAGTTTTTGAATGGCGTCAATTTCTCTCTGGATTTCACCGAAGACACAGTTGGACAATTCATGGAATCCATTCCCCTTCTTAAGCAAAATATTGTCAAATACGGCAAACGGTCACTTGAAACTGAATATGAGCAAATGATCATTCGCGCCAATAATTTTGAATCTCGCAGCAATACTGAGTATCTAATTATTGACAGGCAATCTGCGAATAAGGATGGGCGGTTCGATTTGACTGGCATCTTTTGGGACAGAAACCATCGCCGAAAGAATCAGGAAGTTCCCATTAGCCTGATGGAAGTCAAGTTTGCGCTCAACACTGACATCAAGGATGTTCATCAGCAATTGGCAAGATATTATGGTTTCATCAAGTCCAACACTGCCAAAATTGCAGAGGAAATGCAGGAAATTTTCCGTCAAAAATTGGAGTTGGGCTTATACATGCAATCGCCTGAACAAATCGAAGCCTTGAAAACCCTTATGTTATCAAAAGACATAAATCAGTTTCAATTCATTCTGATTCTAGTGGACTACAACCCCAACAGTAAAAAACTCGATTTGAAGTCTCTCGCACAATTATCGTTTGCCAAGCAGGTCAGGATTCTATTCGGCGGATTTGCCATGTGGCAGCAAAATGTAAAGCCATTGTCAGATTATTTGTCGTAGCAAGTTATCACGTTGAAAACGTGACCTACAAAACCCAGGAGCTCACATCATGGAAGAAAAATCAGGCGCACAGATCAGCCAAAAGGCTTTCATTCAATCCCTGCTCATCCTGCTGGCATTGATGATCGTCGCGGGCGTGCTCACGCTCATCATCCCCGCTGGACAATACCAACGCGTTGAAGTGGATGGGCGCGAGACCATCCTCCCCGACTCGTTTGCGTTCACCGAAAGACCCGACTATCCCGTCTGGCGCTGGTTCACCGCCCCGCTGGAAGTGCTGGCGGGTCCAGACGGGCTGACAGTCATCGTCATCACCGTCTTCATCCTGATGGTCGGCGTCGCCTTCGCCATCATGGACAAGAGCGGGATTCTCAAAGCCGCGCTTGCGCGAATCGTCCGCCGTTTTGCGGGACAAAAATACACCCTGCTGCTGGTCATCTCGTTTTTCTTCATGTCGCTCGGCGCGTTCTTCGGCATCTTTGAAGAGGTCGTGCCGCTCGTGCCGCTGATGATCGCCCTCGCCTACTCCCTCGGCTGGGACACGCTGACGGGCTTGGGCATGTCCATCCTCGCCACCAACATGGGCTTCTCCGCCGCGATCATGAACCCGTTCACCATCGGGGTGGCGCAGCGCATCGCCGAACTGCCCGCTTTCTCTGGATGGGAGTACCGCATTGTCATCTTTATCTTCATGTACATTTTGCTGGCGCTTTTCCTCACCCGTCACGCGCGGAAGGTGGAGGCAAATCCGCAAGCTTCGCCCGTCCATGCCGAGGAGCAGGTCACACGCGGAAAGTACAGCCACTTCAGCGCGGATTCCATCGCCCACGAAAACAAAGGGACGACGCCCGCTCTCGTCTTTTTGCTGGTCTGTGTCGTGCTGATCTTTGCCGTCCTCATCGCGGGACCCTTCACCCCCGCCGTCAGCGACCTTGCCCTGCCCATCGTCGGGTTGCTTTTCCTGATTGCTGGCATCGGTTCGGGACTCATCGCGGGCGTCGGCAAGGACGCATGGAAAGCGGCAGGCGAAGGCTTGGGCGGAATCGCGCCAGCCATTCCACTCATTCTGATGGCGGCAAGCGTCAAGTTCATCATCGCTTCGGGCGGCATCCTCGACACCATCCTTCAC
This sequence comes from Anaerolineales bacterium, assembly GCA_034433295.1. Classification (GTDB taxonomy): domain Bacteria; phylum Chloroflexota; class Anaerolineae; order Anaerolineales; family Villigracilaceae; genus Villigracilis. Next base: position 16,911 of record DAOUAS010000185.1, read on the forward strand.
AGCGCGGCAAACGCTTTCGTCGGCGCTAACCCCATCACCGCCGCCATCTTGATTTTCGCGCTGACCCTCGGCATCGAGTTCTTCGTCTCCAGCGGCTCGGCGAAAGCCTTTCTGCTCATCCCCATCCTCATCCCGCTGGCAGACCTGGTCGGCGTCACCCGCCAGACCGCAGTCCTCGCCTACGTTTTCGGCGACGGCTTCTCGAACCTCGCCTACCCCACCAGCGCCGTCCTGCTCATCTGCCTCAGCCTGACCGCCGTCACCTATCCCAAGTGGCTGCGCTGGGTGCTGGGTCTGTGGGTCTGGGTCATCCTCGCCTCGCTGATTTTCCTCGGCATCGCTGTGATGACCAACTTCGGACCGTTTTAGATTCCAATACGGAGTCAAACGCTTCGCGTCCCGACTTTTGACTCCCAACGACAGGAGTCGTTGGACTCCAAAATGAGATAACATGATTAACATCCCTGCGACATACGAATTATCCCGCGAACTTTTCCGCGCCTCACTTGACTCCATTTCCAAGCGTTGGGCTGGTCCCCGTTTCATCAGCCATGCCCTCGCTGACAGCCCCGACCTGACGATTGACGTCATCTCCGCAGAGGCAACCCGTGAAAAACAAAAGTTGTTGATCATCACCACAGGCTTGCACGGCATCGAAGGCTATGTGGGAGCGGCGGTTTTGCAACTTTTCATTCGGGAATTCCTGCCGCGCCTCGACCCCGAAACAACGGGCTTGCTGCTCGTCCATCCCATCAATCCGTACGGGATGAAACACCGCACCCGCGTCAACCAAAACAGCGTTGACCTCAACCGCAATTTTGAAGATGACCTATCCACGCTCAAGGCGTTGAACCCGCATTACGAGTCGCTTGCCCCGTTGTTGAATCCCGCCCGCCCGCTGAAAAGTCCGCTGTATGAAAAAGCCGCCTTCCTTTTGAATGTTTTGAAAGCCTTGCCAAAGGGAGCAAGCCATATTCGCGAGACGGCATTGATGGGACAATACCGCGTTCACAACGGGATGTATTTCGGCGGCTTTGTACCGCAGGAGGAGGCCAAATTCATTCAGCAGATTGTATTCGAGATAGTCAAAGATTATACTGAAATCGTGATGCTGGACATCCACACTGGCTATGGTCCACGCTGGCAGATGACAGTCTGCAACCCGCCGTCAGAGAAGATGACCGCCCAGGAAACAGCAACCAGATACGGGCTTCCACTGGTGGTGGGAGTCAACCCCGAAGAGTTTTATACCATCCACGGTGATATGGTCGAGTACTTCCGCAAGTCTGTTCAGGAAAAATATCCCGAAAAGAAAATGTACGCGGCGGCGTTCGAGTTCGGCACGTATGGCAATTCCTTGATTCAAAGCATCCACAGCCTGCGGACGACAGTCTTTGAAAACACCCTGCGCTGGCATGGCGGGAGCAATTCAATGCGCGAATGGATGAAACGCGAATACGACGAGTTGTTTCTCCCCTCCGACCCGAAGTGGCGGCAAAAAGCCGGGGCAGACGCGCGTCAGGCACTCAACGGCATTTTGGGCGCCGAATGGCTCAAGTAATGACTCCAGGCATTGGAAGGCTGCCAGGGTTCGTAATTGCGTTTACTGTTAGTCCAACTGCCCTGCCCCGTTTCCAAAGAGGGAATGGAGGGTTATCTCACATGATGTATAATTTCATTTCAGGAGTCGCCTCATGCCATCCGCCTTATCGTTAGAAAACAAAGTCGCTCTCGTCACCGGCGGTTCACGCGGAATCGGACGCGCCATTGCTCTGGAATTTGCAACACGCGGCGCGGTTATCGTGGTCAACTACAACAAATCGCCAGAAGCAGCGGAAGAAGTCGTAAAGCAGATTCAAGACTCGGGCGGGAAAGCCGCCGCCTTCCAAGCCGACGTCTCGGACTTCAAACAGGCTGAGGCGCTGATCAAATTCACCATCGACACTTTTGGCGGGCTGGACATCCTCGTCAACAACGCAGGCATCACCCGCGACCAGTTGATCATGATGATGCCCGAAGCCGATTGGGATGCGGTCATCAACACCAATTTGAAGAGCACATTCAATTGCTCGAAGGCCGCCGTCAAGCACATGATGCGGAAACGCGTTGGGCGAATCATCAACATCGCTTCGGTGGCGGGACAAATGGGAAACCCCGGGCAGACAAACTATTCCGCGTCCAAAGGCGGACAGATCGCCTTCACCAAAGCCCTTGCCCGCGAAGTTGCGGCGCGGAACATCACAGTCAATGCCATTGCGCCGGGATTCGTGGACACTGAAATCCTCGAAGCCATGCCGCCCGAAACACTCGAAGCCGCGCTCAAACTGGTTCCGCTGGCGCGCAAGGGCAAACCCGAAGAGATCGCCTACGCCGCCGCCTTTTTCGCTTCGGACGAGGCCGCCTACATCACCGGTCAAGTTCTCGGGGTGGATGGCGGCATGGCAATGATGTAAGTTAGAGAATAGTGAGTAGTACTGAGTAAGGAGCAAAAGACAAATGGAAGACACACAAGGAAAGACCACCGTATCCCCTGAAGTGCTGATGACCATCGCCCGTCTCTCGGCATTGAGCGTGCCGGGCGTAAGCAGGCTCGCTCCCGTCTCCGGCGGAGTGAACCGGCTTTTCAAGCGGGGAATCGGCGACGGGGTACGGATCGAAACCGAGGAGAACGCGGTATACGTGGATCTGCACGTCATTCTCCATCAGGATGTCAACATCCGCGAGGTCAGCCGTAATGTCCAGCAGAATGTGGCGCGCGCCATACAGGAAATGGTCGGCATGGACATCGGCTGCGTCAACATCCACATCGAAGACATCGATTACCAAGATAGCAGCGAGGCCCGTTAGAATGAAACCCCGAACCAGGGCGCGTTCCATCGCCCTGCAAGCACTTTACGAAATCGATATTGCAAGCAATCATCTTCCAGGCGAGGTGTTGACACTCCGCCTGGAAGAGACCCCGCTTTCCGAAGACCTGGCGGAATTCGCGCGACACATCGTCTTTGGCGTACTCCCCCTCACCCACGACCTCGACCAACTCATCTCGAAATATGCGCCCGAATGGCCGCTGGATCAGATCGCGGCCATCGACCGCAACATCCTGCGGATTGCCTTCTGGGAATTCGCCGTGTATCGTGAGACCCCGGTCAAGGTGGCGATCAACGAAGCGGTGGAACTGGCAAAACAATACGGCTCCGATTCCGCGCCGCGCTTCATCAACGGCGTGCTTGGCACGCTGGTGGATCATGAACATGAAATCCACCAAATCATTCGAAGAAGGATCGAGCAGGAAAACAAACTGGAACCATAAAACATGGAAATATTAGGCGTCGGCGCATCTGAATTCATTTTCATCCTCATCCTCGCCCTGATTATCCTGGGACCGAAGGACATGCAAAAGGCGGGCAGGACCATTGGTAAATGGCTGCGCAGCATCATCACTTCAGACGGATGGAAAGTATTCCAGCAGACCTCGCGCGAACTGCGCACCCTGCCCAACCGCCTGATGCGTGAAGCAAACGAGGAATTAAAAGATATGCGGGAGGTCGGGAAGGAACTGAGAAACACGGCCGACCAGATCAACGAGACCCATAAAAATACCGGTCAGGGCCATGCCAATTACAGACCCATGCCCATCAATCCGCCGCCCCTGCCTTCGCCGGGCAAGATCGAGCCGCCAGTGACGGACGCGAAGTACAAAGCCAACGAAAGCGACTCCAAAGCAGATGCGTAATTTTTTCCTGAAATTGTGGCGGGTTATCACCTTCCCGTTCCGACTGATCTATAACATTATTGCGTTCCCGTTCCAAAAGATCCGGCAGTTCAACCGGTTCCTGAACACCGAGCCGGAGGAGCATCCGCTGGAGGAGGTATTCGTTGAACTGACCCAAAACGCGGATACGCGCCAGATGCTTTGGGACCAGGTGGAGGATCTCCGTAAACACCTGTTGCGTTCCCTGCTGATGTTGATCTTGATGGTGTGCGTCTCCTTTTTCTTCACACAAAGGATTGTGGAATTTCTTGCCGCGCCCATCGGCGGACTGGGGGCGTTGACCGCCATCGACCCGACGGAATCCATCGGCGTCTTCATGAAGGTGGCCATCTTTGCCGGCATCGCACTGTCCATCCCGTACATTGCATTCGAGATGTGGCTGTTCGCCGCGCCCGGGCTGAGTCCCTTTGAACGTAAAATGGGATTGGCGGGGATTCCGCTGGCGTCCATCTTCTTCATCGGCGGCGCGGCATTTACATTCTTCATCATGCTGCCCGCGGCCATGCCATTCCTCGCAGGGTTCATGGATGTCAAAACGCAATTGCGCCCGCAGACGTATTATTCCTTCGTCACCGGGTTGATGTTCTGGATTGGGCTATCGTTCGAGTTTCCGCTGGTCATCTACGTATTGTCCGCTCTGGGTTTTGTCAAGCCGAAGCTGCTCGCCGATCAATGGCGGCTGGCGATTGTGATCATCTCGATTGTTGCCGCCATGGTTACGCCGACCATCGACTTTTTCAACCAGGGATTGGTGATGCTGCCATTGATCCTGCTCTACTTTTTCAGCATCGGCTTGAGCTATATCGCCTACGCCGGGCGAAAGCGTAAACAAGCTGAAGAAGAGAAAAAAGCCGCCGAAGCAGAATCAGCATAGGGGACGCCCCTTATCCGAGGAGAGAGAATGAACTTGAAGTCAGTCTTGTCGCGCCGCATCATCACCACAGCGGTGGCGCTTGTCCTCGTAGGACAGGCATGTACCCTTTCATTATTCGAAAACCCGTTTGGCAACGGCACAGCCACACAAACGCCGGCAATCATTGCGCCCTCGCCAACCCCGCTGGTCGCCGCACAAACCACCTTCGTCGCCACCCTGCCCGAGCCGCTGCAAGCAAATGAGACGTTAGCCATCGCCGTGCTCGACGAAGTGACCGGGCTTTCATTGAATGCCACGCAATACCCAATGAGTGCCCGCGACTCGCTGACCTATACCGCCACCCTGCCCCTTCCCTATAATTCAGTCGTCAAATATCGCTATGTGCGGCGCGGGACGGCACAGGTGCTCGAAGACACCAACCTCGGCACACCGATCCGTTATCGCATGTACCTGGTGGCGGGACCCGGCGAGGTGACAGATATCGTCGCGGACTGGGGGGACAAAGCCTACGCGCGCCCGCACGGAATCATCCTGGGACAAATCACCAACGTGGATACAGGCTCACCCCTGCCCAACATGCTGGTCTCCGCTGCAGGGGTGCAATCCATCACCGATTCCAGCGGACGATTCGAGATCAGCGGATTGCCAGTTGGGACCCAAAACCTGCTGGTCTACAGCATGGACGGCATGTACCAGACCTTCCAGCAGGGCGCAACCGTTGCCGATAGGCAGACCACCGTCGTTGACTTGCGCATAAAATCCCTGCCGCTGGTAAACGTCACTTTCATGGTAACAGTGCCTGATACCACCGTCCCCGGCGTGCCGGTGCGGATTGCAGGAAACATCCTGCAATTGGGCAATACATTCGCGGACTTGCAGGGCGGCGTCAGCACCAGCCCCGATCGGATGCCAATCATGAGCCTCCAACCGGACGGACGTTACGCCATCACCCTGGCGCTGCCCGCCGGAGCGCACATCCAATACAAATACACGCTTGGCGATGGATATTGGAATGCGGAACACAAGCCGGATGGGACCTGGAACCTGCGTGACTTCATCGTGCCGACACAGGACATTACTTTACAGGAAACTGTTTTATCCTGGTCTTCCGGCGATTCACCCATTCTCTTCGAGGTGACCGTTCCATCGGTCACGCCGCCCAGCGACATCATCTATATGCAGTTCAACACCTTTGGCTGGATGGAACCGATTCCCATGTGGCCGCTCGGCAACAACCGTTGGGCATATAAACTTTACAGCCCGCTCAACATCCTTGGTTCATTCTCCTATCGTTATTGCCGCAACGGTCAATGCGGAAGCGCGGACGACACTCTAACCGTCGGCGCGGCGCCCACCGGAAGACAGGCGGCAACCAGTCTCATGGGACAGGATATTCAGGATACGGTCGGCACATGGAAATGGTTCGAGAACCCGGAACCGGTCACGCTGGTCGGCGCAAGCATCACGCCGCGCGCCGGCAGATTTGTCGCCGGTGTGGAATTCCAACCAACCTATCGCCCCAGCTGGTCGTATTACATGCCGCAGGCGTTGACCAACACGCAGGCAATTGGCTCCAATATGGTCGTCATCACCCCCAATTGGACGTACACCACCGTCTCCCCGCTGGGACTTGCTGTTTCTCCCGGCCAGGACCCGCTGTGGATTGACTCAGCAATCATGATCTCGCAAGCCCGAGCCTTGGGATTGAACGTAGCCGTCTTCCCGACCCCGCATTTCCCATCTAATGCCGCAACCTTCTGGCAGAACGCCCCGCGTGACGCCCAGTGGTGGCAGACATGGTTCACCCGCTATCGCGCCTTCGCCGTCAACTATGCCGATCTTGCCGCCCAGACCGGAGCGCAAACCCTCATCCTCGGCGGCGATTGGATCACCCCGGCCATGCCCGGCGGCAAACTGCCGGATGGGACTCCCTCGAACGTCCCCGCCGACAGTGAAGCCCAGTGGCGCTCCATCATCACCGACGTGCGCCAGCATTTCAAGGGACAAGTCCTTTGGGCGCTGCCGTACACAAAAGCGGCAATCGAAGCGCCGCTCACCTTCCTACAGGATGTGGACGGGATTTACCTGCTCTGGTCGGCTTCGCTTTCCTCGAACCCCAGCGCCACCAAGGCTGATTATTCCAATGAAGCAGGACGCCTGCTCGACAACGAAGTCTCGTCGCTTGCCTCCCTGTTGAACAAGCCGCTCATCCTCGCTATTTCCTACCCATCGGCGGCTGGCGCGGCTGGCGGATGTGTCCCCGATGGAGTCGGAGCCTGCCTCGACTGGAACCTGCTCAGCCGTCCCAACGCGGATGTCGGTTCGGCAAGCCTGAGCCTGCAAACCCAGGCGGATATTTACGAAGCCATCCTCACCGCCGTCAACACCCGGCAGTGGATCACAGGCTTTGTCAGCCGTGGATATTATCCGCCCGCGGCGTTGCAAGACAAATCTACTTCGGTCCACAGCAAGCCCGTGGCGGATATTTTGTGGTATTGGTTTCCGCGATTACTGGGAAAAGTACAATAAGTCAAACCAAAGAGACGGTCACTCTTGTGAAGCGAGTGACCGTCTCTTTTTGATTCTGAATTCAAGAAACTTGTTTCCAAAAGTTTGGATGGCAAGCTGTCCGATTCCGGAATTTACTCATGACGATTATCGCTTTTCCAAAATCACATATTGCCTATTGTTATAACTTTCTGCATATCCTTCTTTCAAGAGCGACGCAAAAAGTTCGGGGGCAGTCTGGTGGAGGTCGAGAATCACATAATCATATCCAACACCAATACGGCTGGCCATATCATCCACGCAAGCCGCATCGCCACACACTTGCAAAACGGACAATTCATCCCAGCGCCGATAGAACTCCCCGCCCAAAGTCCACTCCAGCCCTTGCAAGGTGGTCACGGAATGACGTTCAGCGAACACCGGAAACCATTCCTGCACGGCATCGGTCATCGCATCCGCGCGGCCGGTGAGAATCAGGAAATTGCCTTCGGCGGGGGTATTGTCCCGAACCCAGAACATCGCTTGTTGTGAAGCAGAGGGAAGCGTCACATTGCGGATGACATAAGCATGGACAAAACACTCGATGACCAAATAGAACAAGATTCCCAATAGGCTCATCGAAAGCATCTGACGATTCATAAATGTAGTACCGTTATCGAAGTTACACTTTCGCGTACGGATGAAGTCAACGAGGGCGGGTAAAACGCCCAAAAAGCCATACGCCGCAAGCATGGGATACAAAAACGAGGTGATGATTGATGCGCTGCGCTGGTCAACGAAATATGGCAGGAAACCCCAAATCAGCAAGTCAAAGCGGCGCTTGTAGATTGCCCAACCGAGTCCCAGCCAGCGGAAGATGGTCGCAAACGGGATGATGGTTTGGAGTGAAACCAGGTTCTCCCACAAAGCCGCCAGCGACATACTCAAATTCCCCGACTGTCCTGCAGAAAGAAACGGCTCGACCCCATGCCGCAGAATCACGGTCACCCACCAGGGGGAAGTCAATAAAATAGTTCCCAAAGCAATCGTAGCAGCGTGAAGTACGGCAGTTCGGGAACGAATCAAAAAGGCGCCAAAGATAACGCAACTCAAAGCAGTGAGAAAAGCCATCTGAGGATGACTCAGTACGACCAGCGTGCAGGAAATAATGGCAAGCCCTGTCATCTTCCACGACGGGTTTTGGAAAGTCCGCGTGGCAAAAATCAGGGCGGAGATGAAGAATAATGTCCCCATCGCCCGCGTCAAACCGCCGCCCATCAACAGCCAGACGTAGTTGCCCGGCGCGAAGGCAAAGAAAGCGGTCGCCAAAGCCGCGCGTGGACGGTCTCCCATCAACTGCTTTGCCAGCAAATAAAACAATGGAATCGTGATGGCTGTAAACATCGCTGGAAGCCAAATCAATATCTGCGTGACAGGAATTCCGAGCAACTCCAGAAAAGCGCCGAGATAAAACCCAAGGGGCGGGTAGGCATAGGGAATGTTCAAGAAGTTGTAGGTGGTGTACGTCGGAAGCGCAAATCCGTTAACTCGCAGATCGCGTATCATCACGGCAAACATTCCCCCATCGTTGATCGGAAAGCCGGAAAGAATCGCGGGAAGCACACGTACAAAAGTACCAAACAGAATGGCAATCCCCAGAATCGTCCCGGCCCATTCGAATTCGCCAACCTGACGTGGTTTTAGCTGATTCTTCATTGCGTCAAATTCTACCAGCAGTTAAAACAAGAGACAGCCGCTCGATGCGGCTGTCTCCTAAAGAAATCGGCGCACGGCCGATGGATTTATCCTCCTCAGACACTGCCGGTGCCACAGGAGTGCGACGGGCTGGCTGTTTTCAATGAAAAAGAGCCCATCCCACCGGCCGGTTTGGATGCAAATGTGGACATCTTCTTCTTCACCTTATCCCCGCCGCAAGACGGGCAAACCACCTCGTCGATTCTGCTCAGGCTGAGAACAAGGTCTTCGAAGGTCTCCTCGCATTCGGTGCAGACAAATTCAAAAATCGGCATTGTATTACTCCTGTATAAAAGGTTTTAGGGCTTCGTGATTTTCTTCACGACGCCGATGGTTTGATGAAACAAAAGTAAAAAAGTTACGCCCCACACCGTCAATGGGGCATGAACAACTTTAGAAGCATCTCCCAAATCATCGAACCACAACTCGTCATCGAAGGCGCAGGCGTTTTGTTGCGCCGCTCGATTGCCCCGCGTGCCAGCAATGAATACGACCCCTTCCTGCTCTTCGATCATTTTGCATTCAACAACCCCCTAGAAGGGCCCATCCGCGGTTTCCCCACACACCCGCATCGCGGTATCGAGACCGTCACCTACATGCTCGACGGCTCCGTCAACCACCGCGACAGTCTCGGCAATGCCGGAGTCATCGGCCCCGGCGACGTGCAATGGATGACCAGCGGGCGCGGCATCCTGCATGAAGAAATGCCCAGACGCGGAGAGAGCGGCAACATCTACGGCTTTCAACTCTGGGTCAACCTGCCGGCGGCGCAAAAAATGGGTCAGCCGCGTTACCAGGAGGTGAAATCATCCGCCATTCCCGTCATCGAAAGGGATGGAGCGCAGATTCGACTTGTGGCTGGCGAACTGAACGGGACTCGCGGACCCGTAACCGAAATCGCCGCCTCGCCCCTTTACATGGACGTGAAGCTTGATCCTGCTTCTAGATTCGTTTACCCCGTCCCAAGCGGGCACACTGTCCTCGCCTACGTTTTTGAAGGCGTCGGAGAATTCGGGGATCAGGCCGTGGAATCCGTCAGCATGGTGGTATTCAACGATAACGGCGACCAGATCGAAGTCAGGAGCGAAAGCGGCGTCCGATTTATGCTGATCGCGGGAGCGCCGTTCAAGGAACCCATCGTTCCTTATGGACCTTTCGTCATGAACACAGTCGAGGAAATCCAGCAGACCATCGCGGAGTTACGCAACGGTACGTTTATCAAGTAAAAAGTTGTACGAATCGCCTTGAGCGAAATCGAAGGCATCTCACGTTTCGACTTCGCTCAGGGCAAAGCAGATTATGGTTCTGAAACCCGAAGGTTGTCAAAAGCAATCTGGACATTGCCCTCGTCGATTGTGCCGACAAAGAAACCGATGGTTCCCGAAGTGAAGCGGCTGTCCCGCGTCTCCCCCAACAATTGGTCATTGACGTAATACTTCATGCTCGATCCCACGGCAACCACCTTAAGGCGGTTGGTCTGCGCGCCCGTGTTGATGGCCGACGATTCAGCCCATTCGGTCAGGAATTCGGGGTCGGTGCGATTCGCGCCGTCCACGGTAAAGGCGTAGTAGCCATCACCGCTGATGAGGAAGGCGTAAAAGTCGTCGGCTTGAAGACCGTAGCGGAGGATGATCCCGTAGGCATTGTTTTTCGGCCCGCCAAGTTGCGTCGCATCCGCTTCCACAATGAAATCCACATATTCGGCATCGGTACATTCCGACCAGCCGACGTAGGAGGGAACGACGACCTCCATCACGAATTGTCCGTTCTCCGCGCGGCGGGACACTTCACTGGTGGATTCCACCTTGCAGGCATCCGCAAATTCGGTCTCTTCGAAGATCACTTTGCTCGGCGTGGGCTGTGCCTGTGAAGCAAAGTTGGTAAGTGTCGAACAGGCCAGCATGGTCGCAAGCAAAATCATGGAAAAAAGAATTGGTTTCGGGGTTTTCATTTTTCTCTCCTATAAAATTGATCGGATATACGGATAAGTTGGTGGCGGGATTATACTTTGGAAAAGGAATCTTTCAACATGACACAAGTGCTATACGGTCCGGGACTCGGCAAACAAGGCGAATTACGTTTGGGATGCAGCGCCATCATCTTCGACGAAAAGCGCGGGAAGGTTTTGCTCACCCAACGCGCCGATAATGGGCGCTGGTGCCTGCCAGGCGGCGGAATGGATTCGGGTGAGAGCGTCGCGCAAGCCTGCGAGCGCGAAGTCTGGGAAGAGACGGGGCTGTGCGCGCGTGTGACTCGTCTGGTCGGCGTGTACAGCAACCCTGACCAATTGGTGATTTATCCCGATGGGAACAAAGCCTTCTTCGTCGTCCTCAGTTTCGAGGCAGAGATCATCGACGGCGAGTTGGGACTCAGTGACGAAACCACTGCTTTTGGTTATTTCTCGCTGGAGGAAATGGAATCCATGCCGATGCACGCGAAACATAAACAGCGGGTGGAGGATGCGCTCGTCAATCAGCATAGCGCCTTCATCAAATGACTTTTCCCTTCGGTATGATAGATTTCTTCTTGAGCAGGCGTACAACAATTATAATAGTGACATGCCTACGCTCTCCCCATCCGCTCAAAGAATCCAAAACCTGTTGAACGAACTTGGCTACAACTACACCGTGATCGAACACGCCGAGTCCACCCGCACCGCGCAGGAAGCCGCAGACCGTGCGGGCTGTCAGTTGGGACAAATCGTCAAGTCGCTCATCTTTCGCGGCAAGACCAGCGGCAAGCCGATCCTCGTCCTCACCAGCGGCGCCAACCGCGTGGACGAGAAACGCATCAGCGGGTACGCGGGCGAACCCATCGTCCGCGCCGACGCCGATTTCGTGCGAGCCGTTACGGGGTTTGCCATTGGCGGCGTGCCGCCCATCGGTCATACGCATCGCGAGCCGATGGAAACCTACATCGATGAAGATTTCCTTGCCTACCAAACCATCTGGGCGGCGGCCGGGACTCCCAATGCCATCTTTGAGCTGAAGACCGGAGACCTGCAAAAAATGACACGCGGAACGGCGGCACAGGTGAAACAATGATTGAAAGAATTTTTAACTACCTTAAATTGGGTGACACCCTGCACAGCAGCGGAATGCCAACCCCCGAACAAATTTCATCAATTGCTGAAGATGGCATTCAAGTCGTGGTCAATCTAGCCACCTCCAAATCGGAAGGCTGGATACCGGACGAAAGGGAACTGGTCGAGGCGCAGGGTATCACCTACTACGACATCCCCGTGGATTGGGAAACTCCCACCTTGAATAGTTTCAACAAATTTGTGGGAATCATGGACAGACACAAGCACGAAAACATCCTTGTACACTGCCAAGCAAATTATCGGGCCACAGCCTTCGTCGCGTTGTATCGTTATAACCACGTAGGGTGGGCGGAGGAAAACGCCTTCAAGGACCTGCGAAAAATATGGGATCCCGCTAAATATCCCGTCTGGCAAAGTTTCATAGAAAGAGGTCTCAGGGCACAGTCATAAAGATATGGTTCAAAAGGCTTAAACAAGCAAACACTCTCAAGGAGTCCGCCTCATGGAAAAATACTTTGACGTTATCTACGAAGGAACACCTTTTCAACTCTTCGGCACGCCACACCTGATCGCGCTTGGCATCATCATGCTCCTTTGTTTTTCACAGTTGTACTTTCGCAAAGTTTGGGGTGAAAAGGAAAGGAAAATTGTCCGTTGGGTGCTTGCCATCGCCATCGTCGTCAACGAATCCTCCCTGCACATCTGGTCGGCCTATTGGGACATTTGGAACATTCAAACCATGCTCCCGTTGCACATGTGCGCGATCATCATCTGGTCATCGGCCTATATGCTGGTCACGAAAAACTACACGATTTACGAGTTCGTGTATTTCATGGGACTGGGTGGAGCGATGCAAGCCGTCCTCACCCCAGCCGACGCCGCCGCCTACAACTTTCCGCACTTCCGCATCATGCAGACTTTCATCGCCCACGGACTGCTGATCAACATCGCCATCTACATGACCGTCGTCGAAGGTTTCCGTCCCACCCTGCAATCCTTCAAACGCATCTTCATCTGGGTGAATGTCTACATGATCATCGTCTTTTTCCTCAACCTCGCCATTGGCAGCAATTATCTCTTTATTGCCTATAAGCCCACCGAAATCCCGACCCTGCTCGACATGCTCGCTCCGTGGCCGTGGTACATCCTCCAACTCGAAGCCGTCGGTTTTATAATTTTCTTCATCCTTTACATCCCTTTCCTCATCAAGGACTGGCGCGCAAAACAACCGGCAACGGCGTAGAGACATAAGGAATCAACCAATGAATAAAAAATTTTCAGGGCTGATAATCATCATACTGACCATGCTCGCTTGCGGATCGGTAATCCCGGCCGCACCGGCCGAGCCGGGCGTGGAAACAGTCGTTGCCGCAACCTTTCAAGCATTGACTGCTGCCGCGCCTCCGACACAAACGCCGGTGAATGGCACGCTGGTTGCGGTCAACAATATCAACTTTGTCATTCCAACCGGCGTGGGCAGTGGGGCGCAAGCCGAGACCATCGAAGCCGTTTCTCCATCCAGCGACATGCCCTGGTGGGAGATCGCACCCAGACATGAAAAGTATCTGCTTCAAGGGTATCCGCTGGTCAACACATTCCACACGCCGGCGGTCTACGTGTATCCTGTGAATGAATACCTGCAAGTCAACGAAGACATGGCGGAGCCGTTCAACAGTCTCAAAGCCATCATTGCCGGACAACCCATGCCTGAAGCAATCCCGTTTTTGCCGGCTTTCAACGCCGCGCAGATGTTCCACGCCAACGAGCAGATTTTGACGTTCCAAAACGGCAAGGGGATTCGCTTCCTGACTCAATATGGACAGGCTCCGTACCCCATCAACAATAACAGTCTGTTCTACACCTTCCAGGGAATGACGGATGACGGCGCGTATTACGTCTCGGCGATTTTGCCCATCAGCGCCTCCTTCCTTTCAGCAGATGGCAACCCGGATACCCCGCTGCCTGCAGACGGCGTCCCGTTCGATTGGGAAAACTTCGAGAACACGAACCAGCACTTCGAGTTGGTCAAGCAAAAACTGAACGCCACCGATCCCAATGCGTTCGATCCCACGCTGACCAGTCTTGACGCCTTGATCCAATCCATCCTTGCCAGGTAAAGGAGAGTCCTCATGAAAAAGACGGACACAAGCGACGGCGATGTCTATAACATCGATGTGTTTCAAATCCTTTTGAAGTACGAGATTTCGCGTTCGAAGCGCTATTCCTCCCCATTGTCCCTGGTCCAGATCAAAATGACGCCCATCACGGCCAGTCCCGAGGCGTCGAAGGAGGCTTCGCTGATCTTTTCCTCGATTCTCAGCGCGCGCTTGCGCTCGGCGGACATCCCGGCGCGGGCCGGGAATCTCTATACGATCCTGCTGCCCAACTCGGACAAACATGGCGCGCAGGCGGTTTGCGAACGACTGCAATCTGTTTTCAAGAACAAATTTGAAGATGCCAGCGGCAATTCGATCACCTTTTCCCTGCACATCGGAGCGGTTACCCATCCCGGAGGCGGGGAAATATCGAGGGAACTGCTTCTCGAAAAGGCGGGAGAGGCATTGAAACAGTCCGAGTTGAAGGGACCGAATACCTGTGTTTATATATCATGACGCTTTTCGGGGAAAGGAAATGAATAAAGTTCCGGTATTATTGCTTGCGGCGGTTTTGCTTTCCGCCTGCAACATACCTTCCAGCAAATCGGTCGACCCGCAAATTGCCACAGCCGCCGCATTGACCGTCCAGTCCGCACTCGAAGCCGCAACGCCGCTGGCAAGTCCCGCCGCGGCATTCCAGCAGACGACAACACCGGCGATCAGCACACCGACCTTCATACAGCCAATGGCAAGCGTGGAAGATGTGACCAATTGCCGTAAAGGGCCGGGTACCAATTACGAACGCGTAACACAACTCATGCCATTGGAGTCGGTCAGGATCGTCGGTTTCTATCCGCCGAATTATTGGGTGGTATCTACAAAGGATGGAGATTGCTGGCTGTCAGGTGAGTTTGCCACACCATCGGGAAGTTTCGCGGCTGTTCCCACCGTCGCCGGGCCGCCCACGCCACAGGGAGGAGGTCCCAAAGCGGCGACCTTCCCCAAGAGCGGTTGGACGTTTTTCTGCTATACCGGCAAGGCGGATATTACCTTGAGTTGGAACGACAATGCGGAGAACGAGTCGGGCTATCGCATCGTGCGAAATGGCGAAGTGGTCGCAGACCTGTCCGCCAACACCACCTACTTCGAAGAAACGATTCCCTTGCTTTCAGGGGAAAGTGTCGAATACAAGATACGAGCCTACAACCTGGCAGGCAACTCAGACAGTCCTCCGGCAAAGATTGCCTGCCCCTGAGGTCTGGCTGCAGGAAGCAGGTTAATTTTTCCAAACAAAAAGCGCGCCCTTGTCGGACACGCTTTTTGTTATTAAAACCTTGTCAATTCACCACCGCTACTCTTCCCCAAACTGTTCCTTCGCCTTCTTGGTCTGCTTGCCGCGCTCCTCGGTGGATAAAATGCGCTTGCGGATACGGTAATTTTCAGGGGTTACTTCCAGCAGTTCGTCGTCCGAGAGATATTCGATGGCTTCATCCAGACTCATCTGGCGCGGCGGCGTCAGGCGGATTTCCATGTCGCCACGGGCGGAGCGGATATTGGTCAGGTGCTTCTTCTTACAAACATTGACGGCGATATCCGAGCCGCGCGCATTTTCACCAACCACCATGCCTTCGTACACTTCCACGCCGGGATTGACAAACAATACCCCGCGTTCCTCGGCGGATTTCAAGGCGTAGGCGGTGGTTGTGCCAGCCTCCCATGCCACAATCGAACCGTTCGTGCGCGAGGAGATGGGCCCCGCAAGTTCATCATACCCATTGAAGATGGTGTGCATCACGCCCTCGCCTCGAGTGGAGGTCAGGAACTGGTAGCGGAATCCCAGCAGTCCGCGCGTCGGGACAATGTAAACGATGCGTGTCATCCCCTGCCCCGCATCGTGCATCTCGGTCATCTTGCCGCGGCGGCTCCCCAGCATTTCCACCACCACACCGACGGTCTCATTGCTGGTTTCGATATGCACTTCCTCATAAGGTTCGAGCAAGGCGCCATCGTCTGCCTGGTGATAGATCACCTCCGGGCGCGAGACCTGAAATTCGTACCCTTCACGGCGCATGGTCTCGATCAGAATTCCCAGATGCAGTTCGCCGCGCCCTGATACCAAAAAGTTTTCCGCGGAATCGGTATCCTCCACCCGCAGGGAGACGTTGGTGCGGAGTTCGTCGTATAGACGCTCGCGCAACTTGCGCGACGTTCCCCACCTGCCTTCCCGACCCGCAAACGGGGATGTGTTCACGCCAAACGTCATGCGGACGGTTGGTTCCTCGACTTTGATCGTCGGCAACGCGATGGGATTGGCCGGGTCGGCAAGCGTCTCGCCGATGGCAATACCTTCGAGCCCAGCCAACGAGATGATGTCGCCCGCGCCGATCTTATCCACTTCGACCTTGTTCAAGCCTTTGAAGGTGTAAAGATAGCGGGCGCTTTCCGGCAGGATGGTTCCGTCTAGCTTGATGCGCGCCATTTTCTGCCCGGCCTGTATCCTCCCCGCAAAGAGACGCCCAATGGCGGTCACACCGCGGTAGTCGTCATAGCCAAGCATGGTAACCAGCAATTGCAGGGGCGCATCGGGATCGACTTTCGGCGCGGGGATGTGCTTGAGGATCACATCGAAGAGAGGCTGTAAATCGGGGCCCAGTTCCGGAGTCAGGCCGGCCCGCCCAACCGTCGCCTGGGCGTAGACGACCGGGAAGTCCGCCTGTTCTTCGGTCGCGCCCAATTCGATGAACAAGTCGAAGGTCTCGTTGAGAACACGCGCGGGTTCGGCATCCTTGCGGTCCACCTTATTGATGACCACGATGGCTTTGTGTCCCATCGCAAGGGCTTTCTTTAGCACAAAACGGGTCTGCGGCATGGGACCTTCGGCGGCGTCCACCAGTAGCAGCACACCGTCCACCATGTTCATCACGCGTTCCACTTCGCCGCCAAAGTCGGCGTGTCCGGGCGTATCTACAATGTTGATTTTGATGGGTTGTTTCGTGGAAGGATCCACCAATGAAATGGCGGTGTTCTTGGCAAGAATGGTAATGCCGCGCTCTCGCTCCAGGTCGTTGGAATCCATCACGCGCTCGGCAACCTGCTGGTTCTCGCGGAATGTATGAGATTGGCGGAGAAGGTAATCCACAAGAGTGGTCTTGCCGTGATCGACATGGGCAATGATGGCAATGTTTCGGAGGTCGGTTCTTTCAATTAACATTTTTACACCTGGTTTCAGGAAAATTTACGCATACAAAAACCCCCGACGGGGAAAGCCGAGGGCTTGAAGTCGAAGGATCGGCGTGCGCGGTTATATTATCAGAGAGTAATGGATTTGTGTAGGGCAGAGCAATGTGAAAACGCGGCTTTCTCAAAATCCAATTTATGTCGCTCTGAGGCAGCGTGTTCGCCGCGACCAAAGAGACTCTTTGCCGTCGTAGAGACCCTCACCGCACTGGCGCGCGGCGCAAGTGTCGCTTGCCCCTTCCCCTTCACTTTGTTCAGGGTCAGGGCTTCGGCTCAGGGTGACATTTTTCCATTTTGTCAAGCGATAACGAGAAAACCATGAATGTGAAAACGCGGCTGTAATGGGTATAATTTCATTCATGAATATTCTCTACAAAGACGATCACCTGCTCGTGGTGGACAAACCTGCCGGGCTCTCCGTCCTGCCCGAAGGCTGGGAACCTGATGCGCCATATCTGGTCAAAATGCTGGAGGAAACTTACGGAAGAATTTGGGTCATTCACCGCATCGATAAAATCACCAGCGGAGTCCTGGCCTTTGCGCTGACAGCGGATGCCCACCGTAGTCTCAATATTCAATTCGAGAAACATCAGGTGGATAAAAAGTACCTTGCCATCGTCAACGGTTCGCCGAAGTGGGAGGAAAAGGCGACCAAGTTTCCGCTGCGAGTGAACGTGGGACATAAACATCGCACGATGGTGGATAACAAAAACGGCGTCAAATCGGAGACGCACTTCAAAGTCTTGCAGCGCGGGAAAAATTTATCCCTGCTCGAAGCCGTCCCGATGACGGGTCGTACGCACCAGATTCGAGTCCATGCCTACGCTTTGGGTTTCCCTCTGCTCGGCGACATGCTCTACAGCGCCCCCGAAACGCATCTCATCTCCCGCCCCGCCCTGCACGCCTACTCGTTGACGGTCAAACATCCAATTACCAAAGAACCGATGACCTTTACAGCACCGCATCCCGATGATTTTCAAGCTGCCTTATCTGCCTTGAAAACTTAAGTCTTTGCACACAGAGACATTAAAGTCAACATGGCTCCCCGGCCTCTTTCTAAAGATGTTGTCGAAACACGCTATAGAACCAGACAAGAGACGTGAGTTGGTAAGGTGCGTCATGCAGGCTTGCGTAATAAACAGCGCCAGACTTGACATTTAGCATCACATCGAACTGGCTCACGTTCAAACCGGCAAACCGCTCAAATAGCGGTGAGAGATTGGCGTCCGGGATGATTCCATCCGGTTGTCTGAACCGCATTACACAAGATGAATATCAACAAAGGGATATCAGGGCGGTTATGTCAATGAACCTCTCACGTTAAAGCAAAAAAACAGGGAATTTAGACCAAATAGCACAAAATAGATGGGAAATTGGTGCTTGATTTTTTGAAAATAGTCAGTATAATTTCCACAGTTAGTTTATCTAACGATTAAACAAACTTCGGATATCCCCACTATGATCACTGGCGACCAGGAAAAAGTACGGAAGATAAACAGATCGCTTGTCCTAAACACCCTGCGCCTTCACGCACCCGTATCGCGCGCGCAGGTGGCCAACTACACCGGATTGACTCGCGGTACAGTTTCCAATATTGTCAACGTGCTGATTGACGATGGGCTGGTTTTCGAGGACAAACTGGAGGATTCAAAAATCGGACGCCCGTCCATTCTATTGGGATTAAGGCCAGATGGTGGCGCGGTGATCGGGGTGGAAATCGGGGTGGATTTCATTTCAGTGCTTCTAACTAATTTTGTGGCTGAAACTTTATGGGAAGTCAGAGTAGAAACACCGCCTTCACAATCTCAAACCGAAATTATCAATCAGGCAGAACATTACATAGACCAGGCGCTTTCAATCGCCAAGGAGCAGGAATTACGCTCATTAGGCATTGGCGTGGGACTGCCAGGACTTGTCAACTCAAGACAGGGGAATTTAATCGTCGCTCCCAACTTGCGTTGGAAAAATGTGCCCCTTCGCTTGATCTGGAATCAACGTTTTCACCTGCCCGTCTATATTGAAAACGAAGCCAATCTAGCGGCCCTGGGAGAATATTATTTTGGCGTGGCGCGGAATGTGGATAATTTTATCTGTCTAACCTCCGGCTTTGGTCTAGGCGGAGGGATCATGATTGACGGCAGATTGTTCCGTGGCGGACATGGCTACGGAGGGGAAATTGGACACATCCAGCGCGATCCGCAGGGAGAACAATGCGGTTGTGGGCGTATTGGCTGCTGGGAAACCCAGGTCGGCCCGCGAGCGGTGCTACAAAGGGTCAAAAAGGAATTTCAGACTCATCACGACCAATCCCTGCTGGATGCCTGTTCAGGGGACCTCAACAAACTCACCTTTGAAATCGTTGTGCAATTTGCTTCGAATGGAAATACGATTTGTCGCAAGGCAATAGAGGAAGTTGCCGTCAACCTGGGTGTGGGGATCGCCGACCTGGTGAATATTTTCAATCCCAACCTGGTCGTCATCGGGGGGGCGTTTATCTCAGTCAAGGATATTATGCGGTCGATCATCGAAGAGGCAATTTTTTCCAACGCATTACAACCATCCACCGACAACCTGCAAATCAAATTCTCCGAACGCAGCACCGAAGCCTGTGTGTTGGGTGCTGTGGCTGTTGTATTGGATGACATTTTACGGGAAATGGTCATCAGTTAATTCCGCCATCAGACGCTTGCGTCCCGGTAGAAAGGTTTTTACGGAGGTGTTACGTAAAGATATAAAAAATCGATTGTCCAGAGAAATTCGTGTCTAGTAAACTCAACCAAATTTTACAAGAAGGAGATTGAAATGAAATCCAATCGTATTTTGATGACCATATTCTCGTTGATGGTTATCACGTCAATGCTTCTTGCCGGCTGTGGCGGCACAAAACCTGCTGCCAGCGAGAAGGTAAAAGTCGGTCTTTCGTTTTCCGATTTCGCAACCGAACGCTGGAAGAACGAAGAAGTCCTGATGCGCGGTCTGCTCGAAGACCTGGGCTATGAAGTCCTCTCCGCAGAAGCCAACCATGACGTCAAACTGCAGAATGATCAGATCGATAACATGGTCACCCAGGGCGTCAAGGGCTTGATCGTGATCGCTGAAGACGGCGACGCCGTTGTCACCTCCGTGGACAAGGCCGCCGATGCCGGAGTGGTTGTAATTGCTTATGACCGCCTGATCAAGACCTCCAAGATTGCGGCGTATCTGTCCTTCGACAATGTCGAGGTCGGTCGCCAACAGGCTCTCGGCGTCATGAAAGCCATCGATGCCGACAACTGGGATGTGGCCGCCAACGGTCCCGCCCGTGTCGTGCAACTCGCCGGCTCCCCCACCGATAACAACGCCACCCTCTTCACCAAGGGTCAGACCGAAATCCTCCAGCCCTACGTCGATAGCGGCAAGATCGAAATCGTCGCCCAGCAAGGCATCGATAACTGGGATCCCGCCAATGCCCTCAAGGTCATGGAAAACATCCTCACCGCCCAGAAAAATGACATCGACGCTGTGGTTGCCTCCAACGATGGCACAGGACTCGGCGCTCTCCAGGCGATGAAGGCTCAGGGGCTGGCTGGCAAGGTACCGATATCCGGGCAGGACGCCACTGCCGACGGCTGCAACAGCATCGTCAAGGGCGAACTCACCGTCTCCATCCTCAAGGACATCCGCAACCTCTCCCCGCTGGCTGTCGATGTGATGGACAAACTGCTCAAGGGTCAACCTGTCAAGGGCATGAAGAACTTCACCCTTGCAGAGCTCACCGTCGATAACACCAAGAAGGGCGAAGTGCCCTGCGTGTTCCTCGAAGTCCAGCAGGTCAACAAGGACAACGTATACGACCTCGTGGTAAAGAGCGGCTTCCAATCCTACGACGATGTCTATCGTGACATCCCCGATGCCCAGCGCCCTCCCAAACCCTAATTAATTTTCCGTCACGCTCCTCCCCGTCCTCCATTTTCCGGAGGACGGGGAACTCAAAGGGCAAAACTTTTTTCCGCGACTTTACATCCACATAAATTAGCATAAAATAAAAGGAAAATCACGGATATTTCGCAAGCCCTGCCTTGGACGGAGCAAAGGAGATAATAGTGGAAAACGATATTATTCTCGAGTTCAAGAACGTAACCAAAATATTTCCCGGCGTAGTGGCGTTGAACAACGTTTCTTTCGAGATTCGCCGCGGCGAGATTCACGGGATATGCGGGGAAAACGGGGCGGGCAAATCCACGTTGATGAAGATTCTTTCGGGCGTTTACCCTTACGGCACTTATGATGGAAGCGTCATCTTCAATAGCGAAGAATTGAAACTGGGTGAAAGCGCCATTCAGGAAGCGGGGAACAAGGGTATTGCAATTGTTTATCAGGAACTTACGCTGGTGCCAACCATGTCCGTAGGAGAAAACGTCTATCTTGGACGAGAGCCGCTCGAACACGGCGCGATCAATTGGAACAAACTTTACGCAGATACGCGGGAGATTTTGCAAAAATATCAACTGGATGTGCCGCCCCAGGCAAAGGTAAAAACTCTCGGGGTCGGCAAGATGCAAATGGTCGAAATTGCCAAAGCCCTTTCAGAAAAGGCTACGGTGTTGATTCTAGATGAACCCACCAGCGCCCTCAGCGAAGCCGAAATCGACAAACTGATGGACATCCTCAGGACCCTCAAGAGCAACGGCATTACTTGCATCTACATCACTCATAAACTCGAAGAACTCTTTCGCATTACCGACAAGGTTACAGTGTTGCGGGACGGCAAGGAAATCGTCACAAAACCCACAACGGAATACACCCAGGAAAGCCTGGTCAGCTACATGGTGGGACGCGAAATGAAGGAACGTTTTCCGAAAGCGAAGCGCTCTCCGGGAGAAGTCATTCTCAAGGTAGAAGATTTGCAAGCCTTTGATCCCAACGAGACAAGCCGTAAGGTGTTGAACGGCGTCAGTTTCGATGTCCGCAAGGGTGAAATCCTCGGAATCGCAGGGCTGATGGGCGCGGGTCGCACAGAACTGGTCATGACCCTATTTGGCGAGTACGCCAAAATCGTCGGAGGCAAAATCCACCTGAACGGGAAAGAGATCAAACCCGCCAGCGCGCGCGAAGCGATCAACGCGGGGTTAAGTCTTGTCCCCGAAGACCGCAAAGGCAAGGGACTGGTGCTGATTCAATCCATCCTGAAGAACATTTCCCTTCCCAACCTGGACCAGTTCTCAGGCTTCTTCCGCATCGATGCCGACGCGGAATTGAAAGCCAGCCTGATCCAATCGAAGAGTCTGACGGTCAAGGCGCCCAATCTCGAAGTGCCCGTGGAAACTCTTTCGGGTGGAAACCAGCAAAAAGTGGTCATCTCGAAGTGGCTGTTGTCGAAACCGTCCGTGCTGATCATGGATGACCCAACGCGCGGTATCGACGTGGGCGCGAAATACGAGATTTACAAACTAATGAACGAACTGGCTGAGAACGGCGTCGCCATCATCATGATCTCCAGCGATTTGGAAGAAGTATTGGGGATGAGCGACCGGGTGATGGTCATGTGCAGGGGGCGATCCACCGAGACGCTGCCCGTCGACAAGGCCACCGTGGAACGCGTGATGACTTTAGCCACTGGTGTTTCATCCTGACAGAAACGAGGTAATTTCCATGGGTAATTCCAACCAAAGTGTATTGAAGAAAAATGGTTTCCTCTCTGAATTGCTCGATGTTGTTCGTCTGAATGTGCAGACCTACACCATCCTGCTGGCGTTGATCGGCATCTGGGCAATTTTCTTTTTCACCACAGGCGGCGCATATCTAGGACCGCAAAATGTGTCCAACCTCTTCCGCCAAATGTCCGTGACCGCGTTTCTAGCGGCGGGCATGGTGCTGGTCATCGTCATCGGCGGCATCGATCTCTCCGTGGGCAAACTGGCTGGTTTTGTTTCGGTGGTGGTTGCATACTTCCAAGCGCGCATCTGGTTTGAATACCTGCCCGACCAGCCATTGTTGGCAGCAACGTTATCTGTGGCGGTCGGTCTGCTGGTTGGCGCATTGTTTGGCGCGCTCCAGGGTTATATCATCGCCTATTTGAATGTGCCATCATTTATCGTGACATTGGGCGGTCAGTGGCTTCTCAATGGATTGATCCTGCTGGTTACGGCAGGAAAGACCATCCCCGCCAATCAGCCCTGGTTTTCGGACATCGCCCAGGGATATGTGCCAATTACCTGGGGCTGGGTTTTGGGCGTCGTGGCAATCGCCTTCCTGTTTTGGAATATGTTCAGCAGCCGACAAAGCAAGCGCAAACACGGCTTTGAATTGCGCAGCATTTACATCGACCTGTTAACGACTGGTTTCGGCGCGCTGGTCCTCCTTGTGTACGTTTACAACGTAAACAGTTACAAGGGGATTCAGAACCCGGTGCTGCTGCTTGCGGTCACCGCCATGATTATGATCTACCTCACAAACAACACTCGCTTTGGGCGTTATGCCTACGCCATCGGCGGCAACAAGGAAGCGGCGCGCCTCTCCGGCATCAACATCGCCAAGATGACATTCAAAATCTTCGTGCTGATGGGCTTCCTCGCCGGCGTCGGCGGCGTTGTGCTGGCCTCCTACGTGGGTTACGGGACAATCGCCGCGGGTCAAGGTTATGAGTTGGACGCCATTGCAAGCTGCATCCTCGGCGGCACATCCACGTTGGGCGGCGTCGGCACCATCCAGGGTGCAATGATCGGCGCGTTGATCATCGCCAGTCTCTCCACAGGCTTGCAGATGATGAATGTGGCTCCCGCCTGGCAGTATGTATTAAAAGCGATCGTGCTGGTATTGGCTGTATTAGCCGACGTGTATTTCAAGAAGAAAGGTTAACATAAAATGACTTACGAACCAAAACCCGAACATAAATTTACCTTTGGGCTGTGGACAGTCGGCAGTAAGGGGCGCGATCCTTTTGGCGACCCGGTACGTGACGCGAAAACGCCCGCTGAACTGGTCTACTTGCTTGGTGAAGTCGGCGCGTACGGCGTCAACTTCCACGATAACGACTTGATTCCCATCGACGCCACTCCCGCTGAAGCCGAAGCCATCAAGAAGGAATTCCGCAAGGCGCTGGCTGACACCGGTCTCGTCGTCCCGATGGCGACCACCAACCTGTTTGGCGATCCCGCCTTCAAAGATGGAGCGTTCACCAGTAACGACCCCAAGGTCCGCGCCTACGCCATCCAGAAGACCCTGAACGCCATCGACCTCGGCGTGGAATTCGGCGCGAAGACCTACGTCTTCTGGGGCGGACGCGAAGGCACGGAATCCGACTCAACCAAGAGCGCCGTCGATGCCATCAAACGCAACCGCGAAGCGATGAACTTCTTCTGCGAATACGCACTGGACAGAAAGTATGACCTGAAATTCGCCCTCGAAGCCAAGCCCAACGAACCGCGCGGCGACATCTACAACCCGACGACCGGTCACATGTTGGGGTTCATCGCCACCCTCGATCACCCCGAAATGGTGGGCGTCAACCCCGAAGTGGCGCACGAACACATGGCTGGCATCAACTTCATGCACGGCGTCGCCCAGGCTTGGGAAGCGGGCAAACTCTTCCACATCGACCTGAACGACCAGTATCCCGGTCGCTACGACCAAGACCTGCGTTTCGGCTCACGCGACATCAAAGCTGCATTCTATCTCGTCAAGTTCCTCGAAGATGTGAAATATCAAGGCTCACGCCATTTCGACGCGCACGCCTACCGCACCGAGGACTACGAAGGCGTGAAGGACTTCGCCCGTGGCTGTATGCGGACCTACCTCATCCTGAAGGAAAAGGCTGCCCAGTTCAACGCGGACAAGGAAATCCAGTCCCTGCTGGCTGAGATCAACGCCGACGACGGCTCGATGAGCAAATTCTTCGGCAAGTACTCCGCCGAGAAAGCTGCTGCGCTCAAAGCCCAACCCTTCGACCGCGTCGCCATTGCCCAACGCGGCTTGAAATATGAACGCCTCGACCAGTTGACCATCGACCTGCTGCTCGGCGTTCGATAAAACATAAATTAGCTCTCCTTACCAAAGCGAATGCCGCGGCTGAACACGGAAGATTCACCACATGCGGCATTCGCTTGCTTTAAGCTGATATTTCAGAGAGGCACAACATGACATATTTCATCGGCATCGACACATCCACCACCGCCACCAAAGCCCTGCTGATAGATGCGGACGGAAAAGTTCTGGGCGTAGAATCGAACGAATATTCTTTTGAGACACCGCATCCCTTGTGGAGCGAGCAGTCCCCCATCTTGTGGTGGGACGCCACAGCCGCAAGCATCCGTCAGGTGATGGACAAAACAAAGTTGAAACCATCCGCAATCAAAGGCATCGGGTTGACAGGTCAAATGCACGGGTTGGTTCTGCTGGATGAAAAAGGCGAAGTGTTGCGCCCCTCCATTTTGTGGAACGACCAGCGCACCGCCGCCCAATGTGACCAAATCCGCCAGAGGCTCGGAAAAGAGAAGTTGATTCAGATCACAGGCAACGACGCCCTGACTGGATTCACCGCCCCGAAGATTCTCTGGGTGCAGGAGACCGAACCCGAAATCTGGCAGCGCGCCCGGCACATTCTCCTCCCGAAAGATTACGTCCGCTACAAGTTGACGGGCGAATTCGCCATCGACTGTGCCGACGGCGCAGGGACGATTCTCTTCGATTTGAAGAAACGCACCTGGTCGCCGGAGGTGTTGAAGGCGCTGGGTATCCCCGCCGAAACCCTGCCCAAGACCTTTGAAGGAACCGAGGTCACGGGCACGTTGTCACCTGCCGCGGCAAAAGAACTTGGTTTGCCGGCGGGTATCCCCGTCTTCGGCGGCGGAGGGGACCAGGCTGCGGCTGCAGTCGGCACGGGAGCGGTCCGCGCCGGAGTTGTCTCTCTCAGCCTTGGGACATCAGGCGTGGTCTTTGCCACCACCGACGGCGCAGCAATCGAGCCCGAAGGACGGTTACACGCATTCTGTCATTCCGTACCGGGAAAATGGCACTTCATGGGCGTGATGCTCTCGGCGGCGGGAAGTCTGCGCTGGCATCGGGACACCTTTGCCCCCGGTACAAATTACGATACCCTGCTTGCCCCCGCTACGGAAATTCAACCCGGCAGCGACGGTCTGCTCTTCCTCCCCTACCTAACCGGCGAACGCACCCCACATCCCGACCCACTGGCGCGCGGAGCCTTTGTCGGCTTGACCGTGCGTCACAGTTTCCCGCACTTGACTCGGGCTGTGCTGGAGGGCGTTTCCTTTGGACTGCGTGACAGTTTCGAGTTGATGAAAAACGCTGGACTGAAAGACATCGCCCACCAGGTGCGAGTCACGGGCGGCGGCGCACGCAGCCAACTGTGGCGTCAGATTCTGGCAGATGTGTTCAACGCTGAGATCGTCACCGTCAACTCGGAAGAAGGCGCGGCATACGGTGCGGCTCTGCTGGCGGCGACAGGTTCGGGTGTCTTCTCCAGCGTCGAATCCGCCTGCGATGCGACCATCCAAATCACCGGCA
>DAOUAS010000186.1:0-6795 GCA_034433295.1 Anaerolineales bacterium
CGGGGGGGCAAAAAGATTGAAGGAAGTCAGCGCAGTCAACTTTAGAAAGTCACGCCTGTTAATGGAATGCGACATTGTTTCTCCTACAGATTGCGAAGTAATAAAACAATCAAACCGATAAAGTCGAAGAACAGGTAAAGGGAAGTCAGGAATGAAATCTTTTCCAGCGCGGCTGTGGCGAATTTCAACGGCTTGTCGAATTTCAGAAGCAGCCAGGTCGGGATGAAGACCGTCGGCAGGACAACGGCAAACGCCGCCGCGTACAGCGCCCTCAGCGGACGGCTGAACGATACGAAGAAGGCGATCCAGTTCTCAGGGAAAGGGGCATTCATGAAGAAATAGAGTTGGACTACCATCACCCACAACGCCAGAATGGCCGCCAACGTCGATACCAGGGCAATGCGTCTCTCCATGCTCCATTGGGTCGAGACCAAAAATCCCAACAGTGCCGCTGCCAGAAACAGCAACAGGCTTTCCACGAAGGCAAAGACCAATCCATAGGATGCCACGCCAATCGAGTCCCAGAAATTCGAGCGCTTTGCAATCCATTCCAAGTCGTTGAAGATCAGGATAATCGCCCAGGCGTGAATCGGAAATGCACAGGCAAGAAATAAAGTCCGAAGTCCTTGATGAGAATAATGCTTGATTGTCTTCACTCAGACCTCACGCTAAAAGAGATGTTTGTTTTCCATCACCCAATCGAACAATTTTCGCACGCCGATCTCGACGTCGATCCTTGGTTTCCAACCCAGTTCCTTTTCAGCCTTGCGGATGTCGGCGTAGAAGACTCGCTGATCGCCGGGACGCCAGTCACCTCGGGAGACGGTCAGTGGTTTGCCAAGCAACTTCTCCAATTTAGGTTGGAACTCCGTCCAAATCGACATCACGTTTCGAGGTCCGCCGCCGAGGTTGTAGACCTGACCTTTGGCAACGTTGATCTTTTCGACGGCGAGGTCGTAGGCGTCGAGCAGGTCGTCCACGAAGAGAATATCGCGCACCTGCTTGCCGTCGCCGTAGATGGTGATTGGCTTGTCCGTCACCGCCGCGATGATGAACCACGCCACCCAGCCCTGGTCTTCGATTCCAAATTGGCGCGTGCCATAGATGCAGCTTTGACGATAGACAACAGTCGGCAGTCCATAGATACGGGCATAGTCGCGGACATATTGGTCGCCTGTGCCTTTGGAACAACCGTACGGGGAATGGAAATCGAGCGGCTGGGTTTCGGGACAGCCCTCCACCAAATCCCTGTAACGCCAACGGGTCGGCTCCTCGAACAGCGCCACATCCTCCATCCCGCCATAGACCTTGTTGGTGGAAGCATAAATAAAGATGGGATTCCGCCCCGACGTACGCGCGGCTTCGAGGACGTTGAACGTGCCAAGCGCGTTGGATTCAAAATCGTCGCGAGGATCAATGACGGATGTGGTCACCGCTACCTGTCCCGCGAGATGGACGATCACATCCGCGTCTTTAGCGGACTCGGTCACCAGTTGAGCATCACGCACATCCCCGATAACCAGTTGAAAAGCATTCTCCCCGAACTCTTTTCTCAACCATTCAATATTGCGTTTGGTGCGGGAGAGGTTGTCATAAACCGTGACAGTTTCACCACGTTTCAACAGACGATGCACATAATTCGAACCAATAAAACCAACGCCGCCTGTGATGAGATAGTTTCTTTTCATTCACTCACTCCAAAATGTCACACCGCACTTGCGTACGGTGCAGGTGTTGCGAGGAGCGCGACCTCCAACCCAGGGAGGAGATTGCTTCGGGCAAAGAACACCCTCGCAATGACAGACTGTAATCTATTCTTCCTTCTTCCTCAGCGCCATCAATTGACGGTAAACACCCGCCAGCGTTTCGCCCTCGCGTGAAAGTCCCATGCCGCCAAGCACAGTGCTATTGAGATAATTATACAAACGGGCAGTGAGCGCCACCGCCAGCGATGTGGATTGGTCTTTCGTGAACAAAGTCAACGCCGCGCTGATGGCGCCCTCGAAGGTGCCGATTGCGCCAGGCAAGGCCGGGATGGCTCCGCCGAATGCCGTCGCACCAAGCACAAAGTACATCCAATTGAATTCGGCTTGCGGGAAGAACGACAGCGTAATCAGGTAATATGCCACCAGCGCCACAAACCAGTTGAAGGTCATCCAAAGCAGGAAGCGCAGGAAGAGCCAACCGTCGGTGAGGACGGCAAGACCGTTAAGGAAGGATTCAAGGAAATGTCCGCCAAATCTCTGCAACACAGTCCAGCGGGTGCTCAACTTGTGAAAGATGTCCAGCGCCCATTGGCGGTTGCGGGCGAGGACATACATCATCGCCAGTCCGAGGAGCATCACGCCGCCCATGATGTAGCCAATCCGCGCCGAGCCTTGGGAGTCTGTCACGAAGGGAAGACCAACCAGCAACAACGCGGCGGAGAAAACCACGTCCACCACGCGCTCGATGACGATGGTCGGTAGAATCTCGCCGAACGCCATGCCCGACTTGCGACTAAGCAAAAAGGCGCGTCCCAACTCGCCGAGACGAAAGGGCAGGAAGTTGTTCAGCAGATACCCTTCGCTGACTGTGAACATCACGTCCATGTACTTGGGTTTGTCGCGCAGGAGCGTCTGCCAGACCTTGGCGCGGATGAACATCCAGATGAAGGACAAAACCGCCGAGCCAGCCAGGATACGGTAATTTGCATTGCGGATTGCGTTCCACGTGGCGCGGACGTCTACAAAATATAAAATCGCGGCAATCAGCAGGATACTGACCAACGCGCCAGGAAGCCAACGTTTGATATCTTTCATTTATTCACCACAATTGTTGTAGGGGCGGAGCGCCGCTCCGCCCCTACAACAATTATTCGTCATCCAATTTGAGAACCGCCATGAAGGCATCCTGTGGGATTTCCACATTACCGACCATCTTCAGGCGTTTCTTGCCCTTCTTTTGCTTTTCGAGCAGTTTCTTCTTGCGGGAGATGTCGCCGCCGTAGCATTTCGCTAGCACGTCCTTGCGCGTGGCTTTGACATTGGCGCGGCTGATGATTCGTCCGCCAGAGGAAGCCTGTACGGCAACATCGAACAACTGGCGCGGAATCAACTCCTTCAACTTGGTGATGAGCCGCTGTCCCTTGTGATAGGCATCCTTCTCGTGGACAATCGCCGCCAGCGCGTCCACAGGTTCGCTATTGACCAAAATCTCCAGCTTCTGCAATTTGTCGGCGCGGTATTCGAGGAACTGGTAATCGAGCGAGGCGTAGCCCTTGGTGCGTGACTTCAAGTGGTCGAAGAAGTCCACGATGATTTCGGAGAGGGGAATCTCGAAATCAAGTTGCACGCGATGCGGGGCAGGATATTCCTGCTGCTTGAAGATACCGCGCCGCTTGGTGACCAGGTCCATAATCGGACCGTAGTAGTCGGTGGGGGTGATGATCTCGATGGTCATCCACGGCTCGCGGACTTCGACGATCTTGCTTGGGTCGGGAAGCTCAGCGGGAGAGTCAACCGTCACCACTTCGTCACCACTCGTCAGGATTTCGTATTCCACCGAAGGCGCGGTGAAAAGCACATCCAGATCGTATTCGCGTTCGATGCGCTCCTGAATGATCTCCATGTGGAACAAGCCGAGGAATCCCGCGCGGAAGCCAAAGCCGAGGGCTTGCGAAGTCTCAGGCTGGAAAGTCAGCGATGCGTCGTTGAGTTGAAGCTTGTCGAGCGACTCGCGCAGGTTGGTGTAATCGTCCGCTTCGACGGGATAGATCCCAGCGAAGACCATCGGCTTGGGAGTGCGGTAACCAGGCAGGGGTTCGGGAGCGGGCGCAGCGGCAAGCGTCACCGTATCGCCCACGCGACATTCATGAACGGTCTTGAATCCTGTGGCGATGTAACCCACCTCGCCCGAACCAAGCCGCTGGACGGGCTTCATGCTGGGGGTAAAAATCCCAATTTCGACGGGGCGCAAATCGGATTGCGTCGCCATCATCCGCAAGACATCGGTGGACTTGATGCTGCCCTCCATGATGCGGACGTAGGCGATGACGCCCTTGTACGAGTCGTAATGCGCGTCGAAGACCAGCGCACGGACGGGCTTGTCATCTACATCCTGCGGGGGCTGAATGCGGGTGACGATGGCTTCGAGGACTTGCTCGACGTTCAAGCCATCCTTCGCCGAGATGCGGATGACCGAATCTGGCTCGACCCCAAGCAGGGAGCCGACATCCTCAGCCACTTCGTCGGGGCGGGCGGACGGGAGGTCGATCTTGTTGATGACGGGGACAATCGTCAGGTCGGCTTCGAGCGCCTGATAGAGATTGGCGAGGGTCTGGGCTTCGATGCCCTGGGTCGCGTCAACCACTAAAATCGCGCCTTCACAGGCTTTGAGCGCGCGGCTGACCTCGTAGCCGAAGTCCACATGACCTGGGGTGTCAATCAGGTTCATCTCATACTTGAGATTATCCTGCGCGGTGTAATACATGCGGACAGCCGACGCCTTGATGGTGACGCCCTTCTCGCGTTCGAGGTCCATCGTGTCGAGCGCCTGCTCGGTCATGTCCCGCTCGGAGATGGCACCTGTTAATTGAAGCAGGCGGTCTGCCAGTGTGGATTTGCCATGGTCAACATGGGCGATGATACAGAAGTTACGGATATGGTCGGTCATATTAGTTGCGGGCGGAAGTATACCCGAAATTATTGAGTAGATAATCAGATGAATGATGAATGGTTTTTAATGCCTGGTCACATGTTACGAAATACATACGAAGATGACTTCATCTTCGTCTTGGATTTTGGCAGTGATCATGAAATTCTCCTGTAATCGCGCAATGATTGAATTTTGTTTCACAAGGAGCCTGGTCAAGGTTTCCTTTGGATTGTCATCCATGTGAGAATTAAAGCAGGGAGATCAAGAATACTCGTTATTCGGATTGGGGCGCAGGAACCAGGAAGCCCGGCCGCCCAATGAACCAGACGATGACAATCCCAAGCGCAAATAGAGACATGTTCAGCGCAAACGGCAGCGCGCGGTCGATGGCGGAAAGTTGGCCGGCAACCCAGCCGAAGGGCGAGGTCAACACGATCAAGATCACATAGGCCATGGCGCTAACCCGCGCGCGTTCGGAGGATTCCAGTGAAAGCGCCAGCAGGGACTCGGTCATCGGATTAACAAATGCGGAGGCAATTCCTTCGAGCGCCACGCTGAGAATCAAGGCAAGAACGGCATGCGCAGGCATCACCACCAACAGCAACTGGCTGGCAAAGAAGATGATAAACCCCGTCCATAACGGCAGGCGGAAGCGGCGCAGGTTGGTCAGGCGCGGCCCAAGCAAAAAGAAACAGGCGGTCATGATGATTGAGCGCAGCGCCACATAAATGGATATCTCGGATTCGGTAAAGCCAAGTTTGCTGGTAAATAACACGCCCCAAAAACTACCACTGACGGTGGTGTAAATATTGACAATGACCATCAGGGACAAGGCTGAGAGAATGGGTTTGGAATGCAGAAGTTGGGTAAAAACACTGCGGTACTCACCCAACAAACTGACGAGTGAGCGATGACGGGTTTCCTCTCTGCGTTGGATGCCGCGCGCAGTTTCGTGGGAATAAATATATAGAACCACGGCTTTTGCAGTGAGCATGATGAAGCCGAATGCAAATAATCCGCGCACGGCAG
Source organism: Anaerolineales bacterium (assembly GCA_034433295.1). Taxonomy (GTDB): domain Bacteria; phylum Chloroflexota; class Anaerolineae; order Anaerolineales; family Villigracilaceae; genus Villigracilis. The sequence continues at coordinate 5,665 of DAOUAS010000186.1, forward strand.
GAATTAACCCAAAACGGTTGACCAGCCAGCCACCCAGCGGCGCGAAGAAAGCCGAACAGACCATAAAGATCATGATCCAGGTCCAGATGTGAACCAGGTGACGCTCCTCGGCGTCCTCCACCATCAGGCAGGTCCAGGCTGTATTCGAAATGCGCCAAAGGCTGTTCATGGCAGCCGCCGCGACAAAAAAACGAAAGTCCTGGGCAATTGCCCAGATCAGGCAGGGCAGGCTCCAGCCCACAAAATCTGCAACGAGGAGGGTTAGCCGCCTGCCAAACTTGTCGACAATGGCGCCGCTGAGCAGGGCGGTAAAGATCTGGAGTACCAACCCCAGGCTGGCAATACTTCCAATCTGTTGATCGGTCAATCCCAAAGCCAGCATGTAAACAGAGAGAAATGGGGTGAACAGGTTGTATGGGATTCCAAACATGACCTCTGTAAGCACGGTGATACGCGGGTTGCCTTTCAGTTCGCGCAGGGTTTGCATAAGGGGGTGATTCATGAATATTGGCTTTCTGCAATGAGAATTTTCGGCGTTGTTTTGCAACAGAAATCCTGCGCCGTCGCGGCGCAGGGAGCGGACAAGTGTCTCTCCTGAATATATCATGTTTGGAAACAATCCCCCTATTCAATGAAGGAATACTATCCCTCAATTCGTTCGAAGAACGGCAGGATCTCCAGCGGGGCGGGATACTCTTTGAGAACCGTCGCGCCTGTGAAAACTTCCTTCGTCCAGTGGTCGCGCCATACACCAGTTGGGAAATAAATATCGCGGGCGCGCTGGTTGGGAGTCACGACGGGGGCAACGAGAAACTCATTGCCGAGCAAAAATTCATCGTCGCAGGTGAGGGCGTGTTCATCGTCCGGCGCAAGCCAAAAGACGGGGCGGATGATGGGGGAGCCAGTCTGCGCGGCTTCTTTGGCAAGCGCAAAAATCTTCGGGGCGAATTCGGTGTGCAAATCCGCGTAGCGGCGGCAGAGTTTTGCGCTTTGCTCGCCGTACTCCCAAGGCGGCAGGCTGAACTGCACGGCAGGCAGCAGCGCATTCAACTGCGTCCAGCGGATCATCATTTCGGCGTCGGCTTTTTCGTCGTACTCGTTGCCGCCGACCATGTCGGGCAAAATGAACGG
>DAOUAS010000187.1:0-2003 GCA_034433295.1 Anaerolineales bacterium
CCTGTGGTGTAAACTCCCTGCGGACGCGCGCCTGGAATCATACGCGCGGCGCGCGGACGTTCGCGGATGCCTGTTGCCAGCAAGACTGCTCTTGCTTCGATTTCGCCCAATCCGTTTGGTGATGTGAAAGATAAAACTTCGGAAGTCTTCGGAGACTTCCGAAGTTTGTTGTTTACCCAACCTGTAATCGTGGTTGATGCGAGAATCTCTACGTCGTGCTTTTCAGCCAATTCACGGTAATGTCTCGCGTAGCGCGGGCCCGTGTACAGACGCCACAAGTCGGCAATGCCAAAACCGATGTGATTGCAGAAACGCGGCATTCCGCCTGCTTCGGGTTCGCGGTCGACGACGAGGATGTCTTTGATGCCCTGCTTTTTCAATTCGATGGCGGCGGAGAGGCCAGCGGGTCCCGCGCCGACAATCAAAACATCGTATGCCACACCTGCACTTGCGCCAGGTGCAAGTGTTGCGAGGAGCGTTCGTTGCGACGAAGCAATCTCTACCGACTTTGGATTGCTTCGGACAGAAGAGCGCTGTCCTCGCAATGACATTTCCAAGGCCGCATGGCAATTGAAACCCTGGCATCTTCCCAGCGAGGCACGGGTGCGTCGGCGCAGGCCGTCCACTGTGTTCGGCGGGATGGGGCTGTTCATGGCGTCGGTCAACTCGCCGCGTGAGACCCGCTCGCAGTGACAGACCATCTCTGCGTATTGTGGATTCTGCGCGATCATTTCCGCATTCTGATGCGGGCGAACATTCGCCTGCCCGAGGGTTGGCATTCGCACAGGCTTGAACTCATCCTTCAGCTTGAATTCCAGACCGGCGCTGCCCAACAACTCCACTGCATATTCGGCAATGCCCATTGCCGCCGAAACACCCGTCGAGCGGATTCCGCCCACGCACAGGTAACGCTGTTCGGCGCGCATGGCCATTTGGTAATCACTGTGTTCCGTCGCGGCGCGCAGGCCGGCATACATCGCGGTCACTTCTTCATCCAGCAATTGCGGCAGGATGGCGCGTCCTTTGCCAAGCAGAAGTTCAAGCCCCTCGGCGGTTGTCTGCGTGGCGGACTTTTGCGAAGCAGGCAGGTCTTCGGCGGTGGGACCCAACAGCAGGTTCCCAAACACGGTGGGACTGATCATCACGCCCTTGGTCTTGGCGGTCGGCACGGGCAGTAACATATGATTAATCAACGAACGCGACAACTTGTCGTAGACGATCAATTGTCCGCGCCGGGGTGTGACCGTGAAATTGGCGTGACCAAACTGGGCGTTGATTTCATCCGAATTCAATCCTGCGGCGTTGACGATGTAGCGGGTGTGAATTTCGTCATCCAGCACCCATACTTCTTTATCTTCCGTCCTGAGCGCAGTCGAAGGACGATTACTTGCGCTTCGACTACGCTCAGCGTGAATGGACTTTACCTGAAAATTCAGAAACAACTCGACACCGTTGACGACTGCCTGTGTCGCAAAGGCCATGGGAACCGAAAAGGCGCAGAGAATCCCCTCGCCCGGGACCAGCAGTCCGCCGAGAGCGCCTTTGTTGATGTTCGGCTCGCGACGATAGACTTCATCCGCCGGAATGATCTTTACATCCAGCACGCCGTTTTCATGCGCCTTCTCTTCCAGCGCGGGCAGGGACTTCAATTGCTCCTGATTCCAGGCAATCAGAATCGCTCCCAGCCTTTCGTGCGCGATGTTCGCCTCCGGCATGAATTTTTCCATGAGTGTGTAACTGCGGCGCATGAGCCTGGCTTCGAGCGCGCCGGGCTTGGCGTCGAAGCCGGTATGCCAGATGGCAGTGCTGGCCTTTGACGTGACCATGCCCACGTCTGGATTGGCTTCGATGAGGGCGACTTTGAGTTGATAACGGGAAAGTTCACGCGCGATAGCGGACCCTACCGCGCCTGCGCCGATGACTGCGATGTCGAATGTTTGTGTCATGAGTTTTCGTCCGAAGCCTTACACAATTGTAATGTCCGATTTTCTATTTCGGAAAAA
>DAOUAS010000188.1:0-6525 GCA_034433295.1 Anaerolineales bacterium
CTTGATGACCGGCGCGCGGCGAATGTGTTCCTTTTTGAACATTGCCAGCGCTTCCTGGACTGGCATATCCGGGTCTACTGAAATAACCGGGTGTGACATTCTAGAGCCTACGAACATTTTGCCTCCAATATGTTGTGGTAAACGAATTTGAGAAAACTTACATGCATATTATACGAGAATTTCCTGAAAATCGGACTAAAAATGGTCACATTTGCGCGGCAAACTCTTTGATCACCTGCGCCATGTGCTTTGCATGTTTTAGATATAAGTCGATGCGGATGTTCTCGTTGGGCGCATGGGCTTTGGTGTCGGGGTAGCCGTGGACCATCGTCGCAACGGGCAGTCCGAGGTCGTGGACGAACGGATAGTTTGGACCCGATCCACCAGTCATGGGGACGATCTGCATCGGCTGGCATCCGTGCTGAGGGATTCCACCGACAGCTCAACATAACAAATGCCGCGCAAGCCGAGATACTGCATCAGTACATCGCGGTGATCGCGATAGCCAAATTCCCAGACGCAGGCATCGGCTTTGAGTTTATCGGGATTAGCGGAGATGAATTCGTGTAAGTGCTCGCTGGAAGTTTCCTCTTCGCCTTCGATGATGAACTTGATATTGCAGGGCAGTTCGCCGTCTTCATCGAGGATGATGTGAATCGCAAAGAGCCGCGCCGTGCGGTGACTCTTGTCATCGCTGACGCCGCGCCCATACATTTTCCCGTCGCGGATTTCAGGCGCGAAGGGCGGCGACTCCCACAACTCCAGCGGCTCCGGTGGCTGGACGTCATAGTGATTGTAGATGAGCGTTGTATACTTTGCTGGAGAATTTACAGACCATACTTTAGAGCCAGATTCTTTGTAAGCCATGACAAAACATCTTTTTCTCTCATACATTGGACAATACGCTGCCAACTGCATTTTCGTAACATCATTGGTTCCCGCAAGGCTTTTCGTGTCTCCGTGTAAGCAATCAGTCCATCCCCGCCGATTTGGAAGGCGGGATTTCGCTCGTCATAGATCAATACCACATGCCCATTTTTAACAGATACGGTTCCATCAGGCTTTACACCCGCCGCCAAAATATTTCTTGCCAGTTGATAGTTTTTATTCAGCGGACACGGATTCAAGTCGTTATCATTTTCCCACACGAACAGGCTCGAAACATAGCGCCAGTATAAAACCCCTATCTCAGTCAATGAACATCGTTCTTTTCTTGCTCTTTGAATTGAGTAAGTGCCGTTGCAATGCTCGCTCTTGTAATTTGAATCGGCGGGTGTTAATCGTGGCCGTGAACAGGTCCCCACTTCCGCTTCTGTGAATTTACACTCAATTGCTATTCGATAATCCCCGAAAATATAACCATCAAGGCTTGTAGAACGAGGTTCGCCAAGATAATTTATTTCGTATTCCATTGCAAAGTTGTCAAGTGAAATTTTCGCCTTGTCAAACAAATCCCGCCCTTCATCATCTTTAATTTCCGACAAATAATTCAAGGAGTCATTGACTGCCAAATTGCCCAATATACTTTGCGCCAATGCTTGAGAACTATTCATACTGCCGAACCATTTATGCCTTTTCCCGTCGGGTATCAGAGCAAGCAACCTATGGGTATCCTGCCGGCTGGCAACAGGGTTGACAATGACATTTCGCCATGCTTCATCTCTAATAAAAACAGGTGGGCGTTCATCTTGAGCGTATGGACGCTCAAAGAAATTTGATCCATTTGAAAACTGAGATTTTTGATATTCCCAATATCGTTGGTTTAAGTCTGCCCTATAGTCGGTCATTGTTACTCCTTTATCGGCCAATCATTTATACATTCCCGCCAGCCAGTCAATCGAATATGCCCCGGCATAGGCGAACATCGCCATCTTGATCAGTTGTCCCGCCCAGCAAAAGAGCAGGAATTTCCAGATGGGAATCTTTGCCACGCCAGCCGCAATCCCCGCGAGATCGAAAAACGGGTTGGGGATTGCCGCAAGGAAAAGAATTGCCCACGCTCCATATTTTTGTACCCAGGGCTGCACGCGGTTGTAAGCCTGCATGTTCTCCACAACCGCCTGTCCGCTGAAACCCGCCAAATAACCAGAGAGTTCGCCGATGGCGCCGCCTGTCCCCGCGGCGAGCGCAACCAGCAGCGGATTGAAAACATTTCCCATGGCAAAGACCACAGCCACACCGGGGGCAGGCAGGATGACAGTTGCGTTTGCCATCAGCATGATGATGAAGATGCCCGGATAGCCGTAGGCGGCAAACTCGTCCACCCGCTCACGGATGCTATAGATGTAGACCGTGATCCCGATGACGGCTGCCAGCGCAAGGACGCGCAAAATCGCAACGCCAATCCCGGACTTTTTACGATCCTGAATTGGCGTTCTTTCCATTTTTGCGTTTTCCTGTTGAAGTTTAGCTTTCTTCGATGGTGACACGGATGATCTTCACTGCCGGAGCGTTGACATTGCCGGGGTCGCGGGCGGGGATGGACATCAACACATCCAGACCTTCCACCACCTGACCGAAGACTGTGTGCTTGCCGTCCAGCCAGGGGGTCGCCACATGGGTGATGAAGAATTGCGAGCCGTTCGTGCCGGGTCCTGCGTTTGCCATCGAGAGGATTCCCTGCCTGGTGTGTTTCAGGCTGGGATGAAATTCATCCCCGAATTTGTAGCCGGGTCCACCCCTGCCGGTGCCGGTCGGGTCGCCGCCCTGTACCATGAAGTCGTTGATCACACGGTGGAAGATGACGCCGTCATAATATCCCTCGCGCGAGAGGAAGACAAAATTGTTGACGGTGACCGGGGTCTTATCCGCGAATAACTCGATGACCATCGTGCCTTTGTCTGTCTCCATGTGTGCCTTATATTTCTTCTTTGGGTCGATTTGCATCGCGGGCGGGGTATTCCATTGTTTAGCCATTATAAAATCTCCTTTTGTAAATTGTGTCACCCTGAGCGAAGCAAAGGGTCTCAATTTAAGCAGAGACTCTTCGGTCGCATAGAGCGCTCCCTCAGAGCGACATAAAATTACTTCAACAACGTTTCGATTCTTGCCACAACCATGTCGAGGGCGGCGATGTTGTGTCCGCCTTCGGGTATGATGACATCCGCATAGCGTTTGGACGGTTCGACGAATTCCAAGTGCATCGGGCGGACGGTTGCTTCGTATTGTTTGATGACCGACTCGGTGCTGCGCCCGCGCTCGGTGATGTCGCGGCGCAGGCGGCGGATGAAACGGACATCGGCATCTGCATCCACATAGAGCTTTACGTCGAACAGTTTGCGTAACTCAGGCTCGACGAAGATCAAAACTCCCTCCACTAAAATCACACCGCGCGACGCTACCGTATAGGTTCTATCCGTGCGGCTGTCGGTGGAGAAATCATAGATCGGGACTTCGACCGATTTATGGTTGCGTAACATCTGGACGTGCTGAATCAGCAATTCGGTTTCGAGTGAATTGGGGTGGTCGAAGTTGACATCCCGACGTAGTGTGGGGGGGAGTCCGCTCAGGTCTTTGTAATACGAGTCGTGCTGAAGGTATGCAATTCGGTCTGCCCCAACGCGGTCGAGGATTGCCTGGGCAACCGTTGTCTTACCCGATCCCGATCCGCCGGCAATGCCGATGACCAATGGTGTGTTGTTCATTGCTTTGATTATACCCATTACGGTCACAAATTGCGCCCTTTTACCCTGCGGGAAGCGCAATTTGTGACCGAGGGTATTATATAGCCCATTGTGATATGATGAAAACGTGGAAGCAGAGAATATTCCCATTGTTCGCGGCTCGAAGGTGTCCATCGAGCTTGTTGACCAAACTGGCGGAGCCGAAAAGATGACGTTCACGCTGGTGGAATCGAAACAAGCTGACCTCAAGTCTGGCCTGCTTGATGCGAATGCTCCGCTTGCCCGCGCCTTGATCGATCATCGAGCCGGGGAAATCATTCCCTACACTGCCGGTGACTTGAAGGAAGTGCGGGTTTTGTCGGTGGAACAAAGCGAATCCAACACTTCTGCCGATGCCGCCGAGAAGCGCCGCGAAAGCGTGCGGAAAGCGGAGACCCAATCCGAACTCATCAATCAGTTGAACTTTGCCACCGCCAGCGGCAGCAAGTGGGGGGATTATGATGTAGATGTGGAACGGTTGATGGGAGAGCAGGGGAAGAAAGAAGAAGAGAATGGCTGATCGGAGATTGGGTCGAAGGTGGGCGTTGAAAAACAAGTGACACATGTCATTTGTTTTTTGTCTCGGCAGTTATATATTGTTTCAATGGCAGGCAACTTTATAAACAACGTTTCCCTAACTATTCAGCTAATGTGATGGACTTCCTTAGCCCGCACATTTAACCACTCCCAATTTTTTATAAAAGATTGACATTTTGGCATAACATAGTATAAATACGCCAATAGAGTCTATCCGAAAACTGTTTCACCCGTTACGCAAGGCAAACATCTTGCGAATCGGGTTGAAATAAAAAGTTTGTGTTTTCGGATGGGTTCTTTATATTTTAACCCCTGGAGGTGTAAGTGAACGCGACTTTGAAATTGGGAGAGCATTATATTTTCGATCTCTCCAACTGCAACCATGAAATTCTCATGGATGGCGAGTTGTCGTACTCGCTGTTTGCGCGAGCCGTCCGCGAAAGCGGCTTGACGGTTGTGGATGAGGGCTTTTACAAGTTCAGCCCGCACGGCTTTACCTGTTTTTTGCTTCTCGCAGAGTCGCATGCAAGTTTGCATGCATGGCCTGAATATGATTATTGCGCGATTGACCTCTTTACCTGCGCGCTAGGCAAGGACCTTCTGCCATTGATTCAAAGTATAAAAGCTGCGTTGGGAGCGGATAATTTCACGCTTCGTAAATTGGATCGTGACGCCGAGATCGAAAGCCGAGTGGCTATTGCTATATAGGAGTATATAGATGAGTATCTGGTTTACTGAAGAGTTGCATCCCTATTATCGTAAAGGCATTCGAGTTAAACGCGTGCTGGCTGACGAACAAACAAAATATCAGCACCTGCAATTTGTGGAAACCGAATTTTTCGGCAATGTCATGATCCTGGACGGCATCATCCAATTGACCGAGCGCGACAACATGGGGTACCACGAGATGATCGTTCACGTGCCCATGCTTGCTGTCGGCGAGCCCAAGCGTGTGTTGATCGTTGGCGGCGGAGATGGCGGCTCCCTGCAGCAAGTATTGCGTTACCCTTCCGTTGAACAGGTTGTCGTCTGTGAGTTGGATCAGCGTGTTGTTGATTTGTCACGCAAGTACTTTGCTGCTTCCTTCGGCGACCCTTGGGTTGACCCACGCGCCACGCTCCTCGTGCGCGACGCTTTTGGCTACCTAGAAGAAAATCCCGGTCAATTTGATGCCATCATCTCGGATACCACCGACCCGATCGGCATGGCAGAGAGGCTGTTCTCCGATGAGTTTTACAATTTGATGGTGCGTGCGCTCACTCCCGGCGGCGCTGCATCCACACAGTGTGAACAACCTTTCTTCGACACCGAGTTAATCAAGCAGATCTATAGATCAGCCAAAACGCTGACGAAGAATCCAGCGTACTACTATGCCACCATCCCCACCTATCCCGGGGGCGGCATAGGTTTCATGTATGTCTCGAATACACCCTGGGAAAACGGGTTGAAGACCCCGCTTCCGCCTGGCGTGAATAATTACATTAATCCCGAAGTCCACAAGGCAGCATTTGCCCTGCCGGAGTTTTTCAAGAGAGAATTATACGGATAACTGAGATAGTTATCCTCCAACCTTCGATCGAGGTATGAGAAAAAGGTGGTGATTGGATTTCCAATCACCACCTGCCATATATGGAATAAAACAGGGAGAGCTTTCGGATACGTTCATTTTGTAATTGATTTCCTGGACGTAATTTTGAAACCACCGGCTGTCAGAGCGAACACAAGAAAGATAACCCCCAAAGGTCGTGTGCGGGTGACTGGCAAACACGAACACCACGATGATGCCCCACCAGAGGAATCCCGCCATAGCCGACCATTGATCGCGCGTTAAAATGGTGATTGCAACGGCATACGTCAATGGAATCAAGCCCCAGCTGCGTCGGCGCATAAATAAAACCGCGCCAATTTTCAGCGTGGCAAGAATCCAGCCGAGAGAGGACAATGTCCGCAGGAACTCACCAGATTCGAGAGTCTGTTCGTCCCTGGCTTTTATGCCCAATAACATGCCCCGTTCCACGACGAAGTGCATCCAGTCGCACGTGAACGCCAGCACCGTTTGCATGACCGGCGAGGCGGGCGCAGCAATACGGGCGCGTGCCCCTGTCAATCCGCAAACGCAAACCTGCCTTGAGTCCCCCGCCTGATAGGCGGGGATTTTCGTTACAAGGTAAAATCCAGCCATGCCCAAACTCCTCGTCCTCTCGAAACAAGCGGATGAATACACCCGCCTTATTGAATCTGCTGAACTGCCAGACCTTGGGGAAATTACAACCCAGCCCGATCCGGATTGCGAGATTGTCTTTGGCGAACCGAATTTGATTCGGGA
>DAOUAS010000189.1:0-3589 GCA_034433295.1 Anaerolineales bacterium
GTCCGCGCCACCTTTGGCGACATGAACACGCACCTCTCCGAGTCGCTTGACGGCGTGGAGATCATGAAAGGCGCGGCGCAGGAAGTTGCCGAAGTGGATCGTTTCGTCTCGAATGCGCGGCGCGTGCGGAATGCCTTTGTGCGGCAGGGCGACCTCGAAGGGCGCTACATCGCCATGCTTTTGCTGGGGATGGCTTACGCGGGCGGACTGGTCCATGCCCTTTTGCTTTTTCGTGCTGGAGAAATTAATCTTGGGGCGGTCATCGCGTACTTCGGGTTGTTGCGCCTGCTGGAGTTCCCGACTTTTACCTCCACCTGGGCGTACTCCCAAATCTCGTCGGGACTTTCATCCGTGCGCCGCATTCTGGAACTCATCAACCGCGAGACTCGTCTCGACCAAAACGCGGCTGGACTCATGTCCGCCATGCGCGGCGAAGTGGAATTCCGCAACGTGTCGTTCAGATACCCTCACCCTAGCCCTCTACCCTACGGGCACGATGTCCCAGAGGGAGAGGGGACTCGACTCCCTTCCCCCAGAAGGGGAAGAGTTGGGGATGAGGGTGATTTTGTTGTGCAGGATGTCTCCTTCAAAGTCAAGCAGGGACAAACCGTCGCCATCGTCGGGCAGACAGGCGCGGGCAAAACCTCGCTCGTCAAGTTGATCAACCGCACGTACGATGTCACTTCGGGACAAGTCCTCGTGGACGGCGTGGATGTCCGCGAGTGGAATTTGGCTTCGCTGCGTTCACAAATCTCCATCATCGAGCAGGACATCTTTTTGTTCTCACGCTCGCTCAGTGACAACATCGCCTTCGGCAAACCCGAAGCGGACAAGGACGAAATTATCTCCGCATCCAAAGCGGCACAAGCGGACGACTTTATCCACGGCTTCGACCAGGGCTACGAGACCGTCGTCGGCGAACGCGGCGTGACCCTCTCTGGCGGACAGCGCCAGCGCATCGCCCTCGCCCGCGCCTTCCTCACCGATCCTCGCATCCTCGTGCTGGACGACTCCACCTCCGCAATCGACTCCGCCACCGAGGACAAAATTCAACGCGCCATCTCCAACGCCGCCCGCGGACGCACGACCTTTATCATCACCCACCGCCTGTCGCAAATCCGCTGGGCTGATTTGATCATCGTCTTCCGCAAGGGACGCATCGCCGCCATCGGCACACACGACGAACTGATGAAAACCTCCGAAGCGTATTCCAGAATTTTCAGGGAATAACATTTTGAACCGCCAAGCCCGCAAAGGACGCCAAGAAGACCTTAATCTTTTCTTCGCGTTCTTAGCGCTCTTTGCGGTAAAAATGTAGGTAGATAATGAAATTCAGATGGTGTAGTATAATAAATTTATGAAAATTCAGCGGTTACTCCTCTCCGATATTCAGAAATCCATCCTTCCTGGCAAGGTTTTGGTTCTGTACGGTCCGCGTCAGGTGGGGAAAACCACCCTTGCTAAAGACCTGCTTCAATCTCTCCCCCAGCGGACGCGCTTTATCAACGCGGACGAGTTGCTATACCGCGAGGCGCTTGCCAGCCAGAATTTGAAAATGCTCAATGAAGTTTTGGGCGACGCCGAGTTTCTGGTCATTGACGAAGCTCAGCGTGTACCTGAAATTGGTCTCAACCTCAAGATTTTGATTGACAACAATCCCCATGTCACCATTCTGGCGACAGGCTCGGCATCATTCGACCTTGCCAATAAAATCAACGAGCCGCTGACAGGACGAAAATTAACCTTTACCCTCTATCCGTTTGGCTATCCTGAATTGACTTCAAGCCTTGGCGCGCTGGAAACGAGAAGTCAGCTTGAACGCTGGTTGGTCTGGGGCGCGTATCCCGTGATTGCAACCACCGATGACCCTGTCCTGCGTGAACGCTTGTTGGGAGAACTCGTTGGCTCCTACCTGTATCGCGACCTGCTCGAACTTGAAGGAGTGCGCCGACCCGAAAAAATCGTTGACCTTTTGCGCCTGCTTGCCTTTCAAATCGGGAATGAGATTTCTGTGGCTGAACTGGGTACCAACCTCGGTCTCAACCGCGAAACTGCCGAGCGCTATTTGGATTTGCTCGAAAAGGTTTTTGTCATCTTTCGGGTGGGCGGTTTTTCGCGCAACCTCCGCAAGGAGATCACCAAGAACTCGCGTTATTACTTTTACGACAACGGTGTGCGCAACAGTTTGATTCAAAACCTGAACCCGTTCTCCCTGCGGAATGACGCGGGACAGTTATGGGAAAACTTCCTGATGGTGGAACGCCGCAAGACCAATCAACTCGCGAGACGTTCAGTCAACGCCTATTTTTGGCGGACATACGACCAAAAGGAAATTGACTACATTGAGGAACATGCGGGCAGGCTCGGCGCGTATGAGTTCAAATGGGGTTCAAAGAGCGAAATCAAAAAATCCACGCGCCAGACCTTTTTGGATGCCTATCCCAACGCGCAAGTGGACACGATTACGCAGGAAAACTTTGAAGATTTCCTTGAGTGAAAGTCAAATATGTCATTGCGAGGGCTGCTGGTCGAGTAGGGCGAGTGACTTTCTCGCCCGTATCGAGACCCAGCCCGACACTTGCACCGCGTGCCAGTGCGGTGAGCAATCCCCACATGAATTAGGAGATTGCTTCGTCGGGAAAAGCACCCTCCTCGCAATGACATAATGAGGATTTATGGGTTTCTTCGCTGGACTAAACGACGAAAAATACGACCGTCAATACTCCGACCGTGAACTGACGCGGCGGATTCTTGGATTCTTCAAATCGCAGGTGGGGCAACTCGGCGCCGCTTCGGTGCTGGTGATTCTGCTTGCAGTGATTGGCGCGGCGCTGCCAGTGGTGGTCAGCCGCATGGTGGATTTGCTCGGCGAACAGCCGTCGCAGCAAGCCATTGCCATCGTGGGCGGAATCCTGATGGGGGTGGGAGTTGGCTTGTGGGGACTGAACTGGCTGAGGCGGAGTCTCATCGTCCGCGCGGTGGGAGATGTCGTTCTCGACTTGCGCGCCCGCGCCTTCCGCGCCGCAGCGGAGCATGACCTCTCGTTCTACGACCAATTCTCGTCGGGGAGAATCGTTTCGCGCATCACGTCAGACACCAACGAGTTCGGTCAGCTCATCGTCATCGTCACTGACGTGGTTTCGCAGATTGTGCAAGCCGTGATTCTCGGCGTGGTTCTGTTCCGCACCGACTTGAAACTCTCGTTGTTACTGCTGGCGTTCATGCCTGTCATCTTCGCCGTCGCGGCTGGATTCCGCGCGCTGGCTCGGCAGGTGACCAAACGCGGGATGAAAGCCATGTCCGACGTCAACGCCGCCATCAAGGAGACCATCAGCGGTATTTCGATTGCGAAGAACTTTCGGCAGGAGGAGAGCATCTTCCTCTCGTTCGACGAGTCGAATCAGCAGTCGTACAGGGTCAACATTCGGCGCGGGTTCGTGCTCTCGCTGGTCTTCCCCACGCTCAACGCGCTGTCGGGGATTTTCGTCGGCATCCTCATCTACGTCGGCGGGATGAGCGCCGAGCAGGGACTGGTCAGCATTGGCGCGTGGTATCTCTTCATCATGAGCCTCGACCAGTTCTTCTTCCC
>DAOUAS010000190.1:0-25450 GCA_034433295.1 Anaerolineales bacterium
GTTCGACAGGACGGCAAGGTCAGTCCCTGCCTGCCATTGCTCTACACTCATGAATATTACCTCGATGACCGCAAGCGTACATCGAAGGAGTTTTTCGTTGGTGATATCAACCAGAACGACCTGCTCGATATCTGGAACAATGTTGAATACCTCAAATTGCGCAAGCGTCTGCAGGACTTTGATTTCTCCCCCTGTGTTTTTTGCAATAGTTGCGAACTGGCAGACGAAAACATGGAAGACTGCTTTGGCAACGTCCAGCCCACCTGTGGCGGATGCCTTTGGGCGCAAGGGTTGATCCGCTGTCCGTAATGGTTTCCTAATCATGGACTAAGCCTGACCAGGCACATTTCAGATAAAATCCATCCCATGAAACTCAAACAACTTTCCTTGCTCCTTGTCCTTTTCATCCTGCTTGCCATTCCTGCTCAGGCACATGCCCAGCAGCCCATCGTCCATGCGGTTATGTTCTGGATGGAAGGTTGTCCGCATTGTGAGGATGTCATTCAAAATGTCCTGCCGCCTTTGCAACAAAAGTACGGCGAACAGTTCGACCTGTTCATGATCGAAGTGAAGGGACAGGAGGATGTCAATCTGCTTTATCAGGTTGCTGAGTCCTATGGAATTCCAAAAGAGGAGACAGGCGTTCCCTTCCTCATCATTGGCGAACAGGTGTTGATTGGCTCCGATCTGGTGCGAGAGCAACTTCCCGATTTAATAGAGGATCATTTGTCTCGCGGCGGATTGGAATTTCCCTCGAACCCTCCTCTGGCTGAAGTCTTACCTGCATTCGATTCCGTCCCGACCTCGAACTTGGCAGTCCAGCGCCAGGTTGAGTCCACGCCCGATCCTGTGTCCCGTGAAGCGTCCGCGCCCGCAGCCGAATCACCTGCTGAAGAACCCGTCAAAAACAACGGATTCACCCTTGCCACTGTGACCATGGTCTTCATGGTATTGGTCACGCTGTACTCGCTCGCAAGCCTTGCGGTTGGCAAACTTTATTTCCATGCCTCGTGGATGGACATTGGCATTCCCATCCTTTCGGTGATTGGTTTGGGAGTTGCCCTCTATCTGACCTATGTGGAAACGCAATCTGTGGAAGCATTCTGCGGACCCATCGGCGACTGTAATTCCGTGCAATCCAGTCCCTATTCAAAGGTATGGGGAGTTCTGCCTGTTGGTCTGCTTGGCGCGGCTGGCTACATTGCCATTGTCGCCGCCTGGTTTGCGGGACGTCAACGCTGGGGCTGGCTCTCGACTTATGCGCCCGTAACCCTGTTTGGCATGGCGTTGTTTGGAACGGTCTTCTCGATCTATCTGACCTATCTTGAATTGTTTGTCATCTATGCTGTGTGCATCTGGTGTGTCAGTTCCGCCATCATCATCACCCTGATCTTGCTCTTCAGTCTCGACTCCGCCTTGCAAGCCTTTGTTCCTTCTGGCGACGAAGAAGATTTGGAACAAGATTCCTGACCGACCGAAACGCCGAGGCGCGGAGTTTGTTCTTCCCTCGTCTCGGCGCTTTTCCATTCCCTCGCCCTGCCGACTCGCTGGATTGCCTGTTACCAAACACAATCTGACGCGGTGTTAATTCCCGCCGACTTCCCCACCTGTTTGTACATCGTCACGTTGGTAAACGGCTCCCCCAGGATGCCATCGTGGATTGCCCATGAGCGCTTGCGGATGCTGTTTGCCGCATCCGGATGGCGGAATGGATTCGAGCCATCGAGGTGAGCCAGCAGGTCGCCGCCAGGCTGAAACCCGACATGGATGCTGTTCATCAGTCGTTTTCCCATCTGGTAGTTGAATCCGTAGCGTTCGAAAACAACCGCAACGTGATAGTACAGTGGCTGGACGAAATACATCTCCTGCCCAAGCGCTGTGACGAAACCCTCGAAGGTTTTGATCGCCTCTCCCAACATCCGCAGTCCGCGCCGCACCTGACCTGGAGCCAGACCCGCTTGCAGGGCGCTTTGCTCGGCTTCGATGTTCCTCCGCAGGGTGCCGAATTTGGTCGGCAAGCCGTCGGGTGTTTTGTCCACATCGTAACGGGGAGAGTCGGGGTCGTTGAGAATGTAAAGCAGGATGTGAATTTGCCCGTTCAACGTATCGGTCAAATGTCCATAGAGAATTGGGTCGGGGAAATCCATTTGGTGGAAGAGGCGCATCTCCACGTCGGTGGAACCGGGGGCAAAGCGGAATTGCAGGAGGTTATACCCGGCGGCGGAAGTCAACGGTGGAATGTTGTATTTTTCGAGTAACACCGCGGGTATATATCGCGCGTAGATCGCGCGTTTTTCTGGTTCGGGCAACAGATTGATTCCTCCAATGGTTGAGGGGGGCATCTTCGTTTCCTCGTTTGGTTGTTTGTATGTTTTATCGTTTCTCGTAACGATAAAACCACCTAACGGTCCAACTATTCGACTATCTGACTCTTGACTCTCTCTCGTGATTCCGCGCCTCGTCGCGTTTGGCGATTGCCGCGCGCTTGTCGTGGGCTTTCTTTCCCTTGGCAAGCGCGATCTCGACCTTGGCGCGTCCGTCTTTGAGGTAGACGCGGGTTGGGATGACGGTCATGCCTTTCATGCGCACACCATTCCACAATTCGCGGATTTGTTTTTTGTGCAGTAAAAGGCGGCGGCGGCGTTTGGGTTCATGATTGAAATACTGACCCGCCTGCTCGTATGGCGCGATATGCGACTCGACGAGCCAGGCTTCCTGACCTTCGGGAAGGTCCACGTAGGCTTCCTGGATGCTGATCTGTCCCGCGCGGATCGATTTGATTTCCGAGCCTTGCAGGGCGATACCCGCTTCGAACTTTTCCATCAGGAAATATTCAAAACTGGCTTTACGGTTGGTTGCGATGATTTTGATGTTTTCTGTCACAAGGCGATTTTAACATAACTGGACGCATCGAACATTTCGCCGATGGATTGCATGGTTGCTTTTTTGCGCTTGTCCGGCGTAACCATGCCAGGAAAAGGCGATGTCATTCACGAGTTGTTTTTCCTCTTGCCATATTTTTTATCGTCCAACTTCTTGTTGATTCTCAACACGAAATGCCGGTCTCCCATCCAACTCAGGAATCCCGCCCACAAGGCAAGGGTTCCTGTTTTTTGCTTTGGCAATGACATGGCTTGGGCGAAATCCACTTCGCGGTCATCGAGGCGGAAGGTGTAGCGCCCTGTCTGCTCGGCTTTGGGCGCGGAGGTCAGGAAGGCGCGCAGATCGTCGGTCTCGTCCTTTGTCATCCACTGCGGCAGGTCGGAGGTCGCTTTGAACTCGCAGATTTGGGCGAGGTCTTGCAGCAGGCGTTTTTGTTCCTTCGTCAGCGAGTTGTGAGTCGACTCGAAATAAGCCACGTCAGGGTCAACGTGCAGCAGCGGCTTAAGCCACAGCCTGTTGACCGTCGTGCGGATGGCGTTCTTCGTCCCTGGGGTGGAGGGGTTGTAGAACAGTTCCGCGTTGCGGTAGTTGTCCCACTCGTCGGCAACATCGGGACCGACGCGCATGGCGTCGCACAAGCCGAGGGAGGGCAGGATGGGCGTGCCGCAGGTCAGGAAGAAGGCGTCCGCGCCCATCGCCTCGCGCAAAGTCCGCACGCACTCGCGGTACACGGCTTCGCGCGGCATGTCCTTGAAACGCTTGCCCTTCAACGCGCCGCCGTAGAGGAAGTCCAGCTTGAGGTAGCCAAAGCCCCAGGCGCGGACCTGCTTCATCAGCGCAACCAGCCACGAGGTCACGTCAGGTCGAGTCGTGTCCAGCCCGACGAGCGGATGTCCCCAGTTGAATCCAGCCGAGACGTGTCGCCCCGTCTCATCGCGCAGGAACCAATCTGGATGTTCATGAAACAACTTCGACGACTTGGTTGCAATCAATGGTGCAAGCCATAGTCCAGCCCGCCGACCCGTGGCTTTGATTCTGTCAGCCAGAGCCTTCATCCCCGACGGGAATTTCGCGTTCGCCTCCCAGTCGCCGATGTCCATCTGCCAGCCGTCGTCCACTTGCAGCACGTCGAAGGGCAGGTCGCCGAGCGCCTCGAAGGTCTTGTTTAAGACCGCTTCGTCGATCATCGTGTAGAAGCTATACCACGAGCACCAGACTCGCGGCGCGACACTTTTTTGAATCTGCCCAAAGCGGACGCCCAATTCGCGGACGTAGTCTCCGAAGGCGGATTCTTCCTGCCCGTGAGCGATGAGCCACTCGACGGCTTCCGCTCCCTGGCACTGTCCGCCAGGGCAAGTGTCGCACCGACCCGAAAGTTGATTCCCCTTGAGCAAGACGTGCGTGTCCATGCCGAGAGCGCCCAGCAGCAGGACAGTGCCATCGGCGAATTCGACTGCGCCAAGCCATGCGCCGTTTGGGTTCGGGTCGTGGACATGCTCCGCATCCACTTGTAACGGATGAAAGATTGCGGGCTTTTGTACAGGCAGCGGACTCAAATCCGTCCATGCCGCCAGCGACCACGACTGCCAGCCGTGACGATAATATTTCACGGGTTGCGCTGGAAGTTCGATGTGCAGTTCTTTGGCTTTGACGATTTGGGTTTTGTTTTGGATCTCTGAAAAGTGAAGGGTGGTCATGGATTTGTCCTTGGGCCTGGTTTTCATTTTACCACTTGGAATTTTGGTCCGATTTTCAGCCCCGCAGAACTTTTGCTTGTGATTCTGAATGCAGCGAAGAATCTCAGAATCCAAAAGCAAAGACCTTTAGCCTTCACTTCGTTTAGGGTCAGGCGACACAAACGGCACTCCCGAGCGAAAGCCTTGTCCCCAAACAGATTTAATTTGCCCTTGACGGGGAAAAAGCCGTAAGGTATAGTTGTGGTGTCACTTTCGGAAAAATAGCAGATAATTTATGTATAAATTCGACAAAATCGACGCAAAAATTGTCAATTTATTACTCGAAGATGGACGTATGTCCGCTTCGGAGATGTCTCGTCGGGTGGGTGATATTTCCGAGCGCCTGATTCGTTATCGCATCGAACGCATGATCAGCGCGGGGGTTATTCAAATTGGGGCAGTGGTGAACCCCGATGCGCTTGGTTTTTCCGTTCGGGCGGATATTTCGATTGAAGTCGAATCCGATGTTCTCGAGATTGCCAAAAAACTGGCGGAGTTCGAGAACGTGACCTACGTCGCCTGCGGCATCGGTCAAAACGATATCAGTATTCAGCTCGTGGCAAAAGATACAGCCGAAATCTATTATTTTGTAACGGAAGTGGTTCGTAAATTGTCGGGGGTGCGCAAGACGACCACATCCATTGTGCCAATCGTCCTCAAAGATGTTTACCAGTGGCGGATTCCCCCTGGTTTGGCAGAGAGTGAAACCGCATCTCAATAAGTCTTTATTGCGAACAACTTCGCATAAGCAAATAAAAGGAGATGTTATGAATAACTTTGCAAAAAGCCGGGCATTGCAGAAACGTGCCCAGGCGGTTGTTCCTTTGGGCGTGAATTCCAACTTCCGCTATTGGGGCGAAGGGGTGACCCCTTACATGTCGAAGGCGAAGGGCGGCTATTTATGGGACGTGGACGGCAACAAGTACATTGACTATCGCCTTGCGTTTGGTCCCATCATTTTGGGGCACGCTTACGACGCGGTAAACGAAAAAGTGCGCGAGGAAATCGAACTTGGCACGATGGCGGCGATGACCGGGGAACTGGAAATTGAAGTGGTCGAAAAGGTCGTCAAGATGTGTCCAGCCGTCGAGATGGTACGCTTTGCCTGCTCCGGCACCGAAGCGACCATGCATGCCATCCGCGTGGCGCGCGCCTACACCGGGCGCGAAGTCATTTTGAAATTCGAGGGGAATTATCATGGCTTCCACGATTACACCCTTTGGTCAACATACGCGCCAGCCGAAGCCTACGGCAACCGCCGCTCCCCGATTCCTGTTCCCGCTTCGTCGGGCATTCCCAAAGTTTTGGCTGAAAAACTCATCACCCTGCCCTTCAACGATGTCGAAGGTTTTGAGCGCGTGATGAAGACTTACGGAAATTTGATTGCGGCGGTCATCACTGAACCGTGCCAGGGCAACTGCGGAGCGATTCTCCCCGACCCCGGCTTCCTGGAACTCATCCGCAAGCGTACCGAGGAGTACGGCGTGGTCTTCATTTTGGATGAAGTCAAGACCGGCTTCCGCATTGCCAACGGCGGCGCGCAGGAGTTCTACAAATTGAAACCGGACCTTGCGACCTATGCCAAGGCGCTCGGCAATGGATATCCACTGGCGGCGTTTGGCGGCAAAAAGGAAATCATGAGCATCATTGGCGATGGCGTTGCCCAGGGTGGAACCTACAACAATAACAAGCCTGGCGTTGCCGCCGCTTGGGCAACCCTGACCATCCTCGAAAAAGAGCCGGTAATGAAGACCCTCAACAAGCGCGGCAAGCGACTGATGGATGGTATCGGCAAGATTTTCAAGGAAGAAGGTATTGTCCACTGCATGAATGGTTACCCGGCGATGTTCTCTTATGCTGTCGGCGCAAAGAAAGTTACCTGTCAGCGCGATTGGAACGATACCGAGAAGGATTATTACCTTCACCTGGTTGATCTGCTTATCGAACGGGGTGTAATGCCCGACCACGATGCCCGCGAACCCTGGTTCCTGTGCTACTCTCACAGTGACAAGGATATCGATGACACGCTGACCGCATTCCGCGATGCGGTAAAGGCAAGCAAGAAGTAGACAGGTAAACAGGTGGATTAGTGTGAAAGCGCTTTTCCGCCTGTTATGTTTTGTGGAACAGGAAAAATCATGACCAAACTTACGACAAAAGAAATTGTTGACCTTAGCAGGGAATATACCTTCTTCTCCTGGTCGGTTCAGGGACAGGTGAATCCCATCCCCGTCGAAAGGGCGGAGGGCGTGTATTTTTGGGATACCGATGGCAAACGCTACATCGACTTTTCGTCGCAGTTGATGAACACAAACATCGGACATCAGCACCCGAAGGTGGTGAATGCCATAAAGGATCAGGCGGACAAGGTTTGCTTTGTGCATCCCGGCAACACCACCGATGTCCGCGCCTTGCTCGGCAAAAAACTTGCGGAAGTGACCCCTGGCGATCTCAAGAAGACCTTCTTTGCTTTAGGCGGCTCGGAGGCAAACGAGAATGCCATCAAGCTTGCTCGCTTCTATACCGGGCGGCACAAAATCCTCGCCCGTTATCGCTCCTATCATGGTGCGACTCACGGCTCACTGGCCCTGACCGGCGATTATCGTCGTTTGGCGGTGGAGCCCGTCCTTCCCGGCGGCGTCCACTTCCTCGACCCATTCTGCTACCGCTGTCCGTTTGGGCAAAAGAAAGAATCCTGCAAGCGCGAGTGCATTTCTCACCTCGAAGAAGTCATCAAGTATGAAGGTCCCGACAAGATTGCCGCCATCATCATGGAAGGTGTGGTTGGCTCCAATGGCTTGATTGTCCCGCCTGACGATTACTGGCCCTGCGCGCGCGAATTGTGCGACAAGTACGGCATCCTGTTGATTTCGGATGAAGTAATGAGCGGCTGGGGACGCACCGGCGAATGGTTCGCTGTAGACAACTGGAAGGTGGTTCCTGACATCATCACCACAGCAAAAGGCATCACCAGTGGATATGTCCCGCTCGGTGCGGTCATTGTCTCGGAAAAGATTGCCAAATTCTTCGATGACAAATACCTGTATGCCGGTCTGACCTACAACGGACATGCCCTGGCCTGCGCCGCCGCACTGGCGACCATTGAAGTCTATAAGGATGACAAACTCATCGAGAATGCCAGGACGGTCGGCAATTACCTTGGTGAATGTCTCGAAGAGATTAAATCGCGGCACGTCTCGGTGGGCGACGTGCGCTACATCGGCCTGTTCTCGACCATCGAACTGGTTGCCAATCGCGATAGTAAAGAGATTATGCCGGCCAGTGTGATGGGAGAAGTGGGCAAATACCTGCGCCAGAACGGCTTGTTCACCTTTATCATGGCGAACAACATGGGCAGCATGGTCTTTGTCGTCCCGCCGCTGTGCGTCACCAGGGAACAACTCGACGAAGGCTTGGCGATTGTCGAAAAGGCGCTGGAAGTGGCGGATGCTGCTGTGAAATAAAAAAACTTGTCGAAAGTCCCCTGACTTTCGACTCCTGTAAAAAATAATCGGAGAAACCATGAACGAAGAATTGATTTTACAAAACTACATCAACGGAAAGTGGGTGGCGTCTGAGTCTGGCAAATTCCGCGCTGTGCCGGACCCCGCCACCGCGGAAATTTTGGCGAAAGTCCCTGTTTCCACCCCGGCTGAATTGGATGAGGCTGTTCAGGCGGCGCACAAGGCTTTTCAAGACTGGCGCAAGACCCCCGTCACCAGACGCATTCAATACATGTTTGTCTTGAAACACCTGCTGGAAGCCAATCTCGAAGACCTGGCTCGCAGCATCACGATGGAACACGGCAAGACAATGGAAGAGTCCCGTGCCGAAATGCGCCGTGCCATCGAAAACGTCGAAGTGGCTTGCGGAACCCCGACCCTTATGATGGGCGACCTGGTCGAGGATATCGCCCCCGGCATCGACGAATTGATGATTCGCCAGCCGCTGGGTGTGGCGGGTATTATCTCGCCTTTCAACTTCCCCGCCATGATCGCCTTCTGGTTCTTGCCATACGCGGTTGCCACGGGGAACACTGTTGTGGTCAAACCTTCCAGCCGCGTGCCGATTACGATGGTCAAGTTGTTCAAGTTGATGGAAGAAGCGGGCATTCCTGCCGGCGTGGTAAACATGGTACATGGCGGCGCAGACATGGTGAACGGCATCCTTGACCATCCGTTGATCAAGGCAATCAGTTTTGTCGGCTCAACGGAAGTTGCGAAGGTTGTCTACAGTCGCGGATCGGCGAACGGCAAGCGCGTCTCGGCGGCGGGCGGAGCCAAGAATCCGGTGCTGATTTTGCCCGATGCGGATCCCGATACCACCACCGCCATCATGATGGACAGCGCCTTCGGTTGTTCCGGTCAGCGTTGTCTTGCCGCATCCACCGCCATCATGATTGGCGAAGCCGACAAGGTCTTCATCCCTAGGTTTGCTGAGGCTGCCTCAAAGCGAGTGACAGGCTGCGGGTTGAATCCCGAAGTGCAGATGGGACCGGTCATCACGCCTCAGGACAAAGTCCGTATCGAAGGCTTGATCCAGCAAGGTGTGGATGAAGGCGCGGAAATGCTGGTGGACGGGCGGAATGCGGTTATCCCCGGCTACGAGAAGGGCAACTTCATCAAACCGACCATCCTGGTGGATACTCCCGTCAAAGGCATCATCGCCACCACTGAAGTCTTTGGACCCGTGCTTGGAATCATGCACTGCAACACTGTTGAAGACGCGATCAAGATTTTGAACGACGGCGAGTACGGCAATATGGGTTCGATCTTCACTCGCGACGGAGCGGCGGCGCGGAAGTTCCGTAACGAGGCAGACGCAGGTAATATCGGCATCAATATCGGTGTCGCTGCGCCAATGGCGTTTTTCCCGTTCAGCGGCTGGAAGAACAGCTTCTTCGGTGATCTGCACGGACAGGGCAAACATGCCATCGAGTTCTTCACCCAGACCAAGGTGGTGATCGAGCGTTGGCCCAAGGACTGGAGCAGGAAGTTCTAGGAGTTTACAAACCCTGAAGGTCCGCTTCGCGAAGACCTTCAGGGTTTGCGCTTATTCCAACCCGCAAAAGCGGAAAATGTACAAAGGAGATTGAAGATGGATCTATCAGGCTATCAGTACGTTTGGTTGATCGTGACCTTCATTGTGGGCTTCTTTGCCGTGCGTATGGGCGTCGGCATCTGGGCTTCGAGAAAGGTCAAGAACGCGGCTGACTATGTGGTGGCGGGACGCAGCCTGCCCATTTACATGGTTGGCGCCTCGGTAATGGCGACCTGGTTCGCCGCTGAAACGTTGATGGGGGCTTCGTCCACGGGCTATCAATATGGCTTCCAGGGCGTGATCTTCGACCCGTTCGGCGCTTCGGCCTGTCTCTTCATTTCGGGCTTTTTCTTCACCCGCCTGATGCGCCGCGCGCGATACCTGACCGTGGTGGATTTCTTCGAGCGCCGTTATGGAAAGTGGATGACCATCATGGCTTCCATCGCCCAGTTGATGACTTACTTCGTGTGGACGGGTGCGCAGATGGTGGCGGCGGGCACGATAGTCAATGCCCTCTTCCCCAGTGTGCCAGTGGAAGTCGGCATGATTCTGGTAGCGGTGTGGGTGACGGGCTATACCATGCTCGGCGGGATGCTGGCAGACACCCTGCTCGACTTCATTCAGATGTTCTTCACCGCGGGCGGCGTGGCTTTGATCTTCGGCTTCGTCCTCTATCAGGTTGGCGGCTGGGAAGGTCTGACCAGCATCGACTCCACCCTTTACAACCCCAAGCCTTTCACCCTTCTGCCCGATATGGCTGGCGATGCGGGTTACCTCGGCTACTTCGGTTCGATGGGCTGGATGTACTGGGTTGCCGCCTGGCTTTCGATTGGTCTTGGCTCCATCCCCACCCAGGACTTGTTTCAGCGCTCCATGTCTGCCCGCAATGAATCCACAGCCGTTTGGGGCACGTACATGGCGGGCGCGCTCTACTTGTTCTTTGGCATCATGTCTCCATTGATCGGCATCATGATGTTCAAGCTCAACCCGACAATGGACAATCCCGATAACGTTTTGGTCAGCGCCGCATTACAGTACGTTCCGCCTGTATTAACCGCCATTTTCATGGCTGCCCTCACCTCGGCGCTGATGAGCACTTCCGACAGCTCCCTGCTGGCGGGCGCTTCGGTCGTCACGCAGAACCTGTTCCCGCTTTTTGGCAAGAAACTCGACCCCATCAGCGAAGTCAAGTGGACGCGCATCATGGTCGGCATCAACGGTTTCATCGGCATCGTCTTTGCCCTCACCGCGCAGGTGATTTACGAACTTGGCGTGGTGGCGTGGACTCTGCTGCTCGTCGGTCTGGTCACACCCTTCATCCTCGGCATGTATTGGAGAAGGGGCAACGGCTACGGCGCAGTGTCTGCCGTGATAGGCGGATGGGGTTCCTGGGTGATTCTGACCTGGGTGGCTTACCAATTTGGTTTGGGTGGACCTTCCACTGCTTATGTTTGCTCAGGCGGCGACCTCAGCCTGTTGGCTGATCGCGCTGTCAGCATGGATTGCGCTTTCTGGGATGCGGTATACATTGCCTCCCTGCCCGCCTTCCTGATTTCCATTGTAGTCATGGTTGTGGTCTCGCTCGCGACCCAGAAACAGAATCCACCCATGGATATCACCGATGTGGACGGAAAGCCGCTCGACACCAACCCCTTCCACTTCTACGGCGTTTTGCCTCTCAAGGATGCCCTTCGCAAACTTCGCCCTGAAGAATACGATCAATAATTGGATACGAAAGATCCTAAAGGTTTGAAGAAGCCTTTAGGATCCAAGGAGAAAGACATGCCTCAAGATTTGAATTCAGCGCAGGAATATGCGCAGAAGTGGCTGGATATCATCAAGAACCCGGAACGCCCACCGGAAGATATTGGCAAGTGGATCATCGAACAGTCCATGCGGAATTTTGCCGAATATTTTAACAAAGGCTGGCTGGACTATCGTAAATCGGTCACTCAGGCTGGACAATGGGCCGCCACCGAATGGACCGGACATGGCGCGACCTTCGAAGATGTTCTTGGGCGCAAGTTCATCGACTTCCTCGGCGGTTTCGGCATGATGGATTTAGGTTGGAGTCACCCGGAAGTTGTGGCGGCAGTGCAGTCGCAGCTTTTGCGCACTCCCATGCCCAGCCAGGAATTGATCGACCCTTTGCGCGGCGTGCTTGCCAAGCTGATGGCGGACATCACCCCTGGCGACCTGAAATATGCGTGGTTCGCCGCCAGCGGCACGGAGTCCATCGAAGCGGCGATCAAACTCGCCAAGGTCTACACCAAGAAGCCTGCGTTCATCGTTGCGGTCAAGGCTTTCCACGGCAAGACGATGGGAGCGCTCTCGATGCTTGGCAAGGCGGATTACCGCGTCCCGCCCGGCGTGCTTTACGGCGGACCCGTTTATCACGTCCCGTTTGGCGATGCCGCTGCAGTCGAGCAACAACTCGACATCTGCGACAAGATCGGCGTCGGTGTGGCTGGCGTGTTGATGGAACCGATTCAAGGTGAAGCGGGCGGCATCGTTCCTCCCGACGATTTCTGGCCCCGCATCCGCGAAGCGACGAAGAAATACGGCACCCTGCTCATTGCCGACGAAGTGCAGACTGGTCTGGGCCGCACCGGCAAACTGTGGGGTGTGGAACACTGGAATGTTGTGCCCGACATCATTGCGGTCGCCAAGTCGCTGGGCGGCGGTGTCATGCCGATTTGCGCGGTCATCACCACCGAGGAAATTTTCCAGCCCTTCATGTACCCGAATCCCTTCCTACAAACCACCACCACGGGTGGCGGAGCGCTGGCTTGCTCCGCCGCGATTGCGGCGATCAATGTCACCGTCCGCGACAGGTTGTGGGAAGTGGCAAAGGAAAAGGGCGAATACATCATGCCCAAGGTGCAGGAGTTGGCGGCGAAATATCCCAAGGTTTACAAGGGAGTGACTGGCAAGGGCTTGCTCATCGGTCAGCACTTCCAGACCCCCGAAATCGGCGGACAAGTCTCCGCGGAATTGTTCAAGCGCGGCGTGCTTGTGGCAGGCACGTTGACCAGCGCCCAGACCATCCGCATCGAGCCGCCGTTGGTCATCACCTACGACGAAATCAACCAGGGACTCAAGAGTCTAACCGAGGCAGTCGAAGCAGTTTCCAAGACGCTCTAGAGCCAGGGAACCCTGCCTTCGAAGCATATAACAACCAGTTTCCCATTTACACCTGTGAAGCAATTACATGCTTCACAGGTGTTTTACTTCTTCTGGAAAGTGGGGTTTATTGCGGTATGATTATCGGTGTTCCGGTTGAGTCCGCCGGCATTGATTGTTGGAACGGAGAATGATATGAATAAGAATTTCTTCTTTGGTTTTTGGTTGACTGTCATCGTCTGTTTGGTATTGGCGGCATGTAACGGCAGCGTGACTATCACAGAAACCCCGGCAGATTCCCCGAAAACTGCGTCCAACGGGTTTACCTGCCCCGCTCCTGAATTTCCAATGGAAGTGGCGTCAACGGAACTCAACCTTTTCGTATGGACGGAATATATTCCCGCAGAAATGATCGAGTGTTTCGAATTGGTTTATGGCATCGAGGTGTTGCGCGACGAATATTCGAGCGATGAAGATATGCACGACGGCGTTTCCGGCGGAGGATCCAATTATGACCTTGTCCTGCCTTCCGACTATATGGCTGCCAGAATGGCCGGCGAGGGACTCCTTCAGGAACTCGATCATGCCAGATTGCAGGTGTTGAAGAATTTCGATCCGAACTACCTTGATTTTGAATTCGATCCGGGCAACAGATACACGATCCCTTACCTGGCCGGTACGGATGCGATTGTTGTGAACACGGCCAAGGTTGAAAACATTCCTCAATCCTGGTCCGACCTCTGGAATCAGGAATACCGTGGCCGTATGGTGTTTCTCGATGATGCGCGCGCTGTGATCGGAATTTCGCTGTTGTCGCTTGGGTACGACGTCAATACGACCGACCCTGTGCAAATTGCTGAAGCAGGTACAAAATTGAAGGAACTTGTGCCGGGCATTAAGCTTTTCGACAGCGACAGCCCAAAGACCGCGCTCCTTGCGGGTGCTGTCGACCTGGGTATGACCTGGACCGGCGAGGCATTCATCTCCCATCAGGAAAACCCGAAGATCGAATACGTATTTCCATCTGAAGGCGCGATTCTCTGGCAGGATAGTTGGGCCGTGCTGAAATATGCCCCGCATCCAGACGCTGCCTATGCTTGGCTGAATTACATTAACCAGAAGGATGTCTTCTGGATGGTTCTGCGTGATTTTCCCTATACCGTTCCGAATGCATCCGCGCTGGACTTTGCCCGGGATAACCCAATGAGGGTATTCGATGTCAACGGCAGGGAAACCACCCTTGCAAGTCTCTATCGGACATATATGGATTCCCCGATCACCAATGTCTCCATTGCAAATATTCGGAACGGGCATCGTATTACGGATGTGGGCGGGGCGGCTTCCTTGTATTCTGACATGTGGAGCGAAATCGTCAGGGGGCGTTAGGCGCTTGGTTTTGCAAAAGACGCATACTTATTTTGCAATATTTTTTGTGAATAATGACAAATAATCATAAAAATATTGACTTTTGTGCAAAAAAGGAATAAAATAAACTGATGGAAAACATAACCGGCAGCAATCAGCCTAATCGCCTGGATAATATCGATCAATATATTATCGACGCCATGCGAAAAGATGGGAGAGAGGCATTTGCCCAGATTGCAGAAAAGCTCAACGTTTCTCCCGGCATGATTCGCCAGCGCTACAACCGCCTTGTCGAAATGGGATATCTCAAAGTGGTGGCGGTAACGAACCCGCTTATGATGGGGATGCGGACGATGGCGTTGATTGGCATCCACACCGATGGGCATCGGATGCTGCAGGTCGCAGAAGAGATATCTAAACTTGAGGAAGTGGTTTACCTTGTGGTGGTCGGTGGTCGCTATGACATCATCTGTGAAGTCTTCTGCCGCGATCATGAAGATCTACTGAAATTTTTGACCGAAAAATTAGCAAAAGTCGAAGGTATTCGCGAGACTGAATCTTTTATCCATTTGAAGATTGTGAAGGAAATTTATTTCTAGAGAGTCCTGCCGTACGAACCGGGCAGGATTTTCATTGTTCCATTGTCATTCTAACCCGCAGTGTGCGAGTTATAAAACTAAATGGAGTAAAAGTCATGAAAGTATTGCTCGTTGGTGTCGGTGGCGTAGGGGAGGCGGTCGCGGCAATTGCAAAGCCGCGCGCCTGGGTGGAACAGATGGTGCTTGCAGATTTCAATGTGAAACGCGCGAAGGAGGTCCAGAAGAAACTTCGCCAAAACAAAAGATTCCCCGTTGAATTCATCGACGCAAGCAAAAAAGCGGATATTGTAAAGCTTGCAAAGAAATATAAGGTTGACCTGATCATGAATGCGGTGGATCCCGTCTTCAATGAGCAGATTTTTGATGCTGCTTTCGCAGTCGGCGCGACTTATATGGATATGGCCATGACCCTGTCCACTCCACATAAGACCGACCCGTTCAACAAACCCGGCGTTAAACTGGGTGATTACCAGTTCAAGAAGGCCAAGGACTGGCAGAAGAAGAAATTGCTTGCTCTTGTCGGCTGCGGCGTGGAGCCTGGTATGGCAGACGTGTTTGCCCGTTACGCCCAGGACTATCTCTTCGATGAAATCGACGAAGTCGGCATTCGCGATGGCGCAAACATTGTCATTGAAGGCTATGAGTTCGCGCCCAACTTCTCGATATGGACGACCATTGAAGAATGCCTGAATCCACCCGTGGTTTGGGAGGAAGGCAAGGGTTGGTTCACCACCGTTCCTTTCTCTGAGCCTGAGACCTTTAACTTCCCCGAAGGTATTGGCCCCATTGAAGTCGTTAATGTGGAGCATGAGGAAGTTTTGCTTGTTCCTCGC
Organism: Anaerolineales bacterium; assembly: GCA_034433295.1. Classification (GTDB taxonomy): domain Bacteria; phylum Chloroflexota; class Anaerolineae; order Anaerolineales; family Villigracilaceae; genus Villigracilis. The sequence continues at coordinate 15,580 of DAOUAS010000190.1, forward strand.
TGGGTCAAGACCAAGCGGGTCACCTTCAAATATGGTCTCGGCGATCAATTCATCGGCATACTCAAGACCCTGCACATGCTCGGACTCGACAACAAGGAAAAGATCAACGTAAAGGGCGTCAAGGTTGCTCCGCGCGATGTGGTCGCTGCCTGCCTGCCTGACCCTGCCTATCTGGGCGACAAGATGTCTGGAAAGACCTGCGCCGGAACCTGGGTCAAGGGAAAGAAAGATGGCAAGGAACGCCAGGTGTACCTATACCAGGTTGCCGACAATGCCGAGTGCATGAAGAAGTGGGGTTGCCAGGCCGTGGTGGCGCAGACGGCCTTCAATGCCGTCATAGGCATGGATTTGATCGAACATGGTCAGTGGAAGGGTGTGGGTGTTTTAGGACCCGAAGCCTTCCCGCCTGAACCGTTCATGGAGAAGATGGCTGACTACGGCTTCCCCTACGGCATCAAAGAGATGTAGACCGTCTGTTTTTCATAACCCCTGCCGGCGTCGCATCCAAAATACAGGCAGGGGTTAAGATTTGTAAATTTCAAAGGAATAATTGGAGGAACAGAAGAATGTCGCAGACCAATGGAAATGGGGAAGCTATTATTCAGCGTGAAGCCAAGAAACTTAGCCGCGCGTTGACATTGATTCCGCTCACCGGTTTGATTTATTTCACGGTATGCGGTGGTTCTTTCGGCATCGAGCCGCTCATTGGCTATGCCGGTCCCGGGCTTGCGCTGGTATTGATTGCGTTGACACCAATCATCTTCAGCCTGCCCAACTTGTTGATTGTTCAAGAACTCCAGACGATGATGCCTGCACAAGGTGGTTATTACCACTGGGTCAAACGCGCCTTTGGTCCATTCGCCGGCTTCCTGGCAGGTTGGAATAACTGGGTGGTTTCCTGGTTGGATGTATCCATTTACCCGGTATTTGCCGCGTTGTATCTGAGCGCTTTCATCCCCGCATTAGATGAAGGCGCCACACTCTTTGGCATGGAACTTTCGGCCGGCTTCTTGCAGTGGGTGGTGGCAGTGATAATGATTTGGTTTGTGTCCTGGCTGCAAATTCGTGGTTCGCGTGTTACTGGCCTGTTCACCAATTCGCTTGGCATAATCATGATCATCCCGCTGGCGATATTGGCAATCTTGGGATTTTATGCCTGGTTTAAATCAGGGACGACGGTTTCCCTGCCCTTCCTGCCTGGCGGTGAGGAGATCAATTTCGGTTCGTTGACAGCCGCTTTCAGCACGGGATTGTTTGTGGTGATGTGGAATTATATGGGCTGGGAACTTCCCTCTGCAGCAGGCGACGAAGTGGTCGAGCCGCGCAAGACCTATCCACGGGCGATGGCCATTGTGCTTGTCCTTGCGATCCTGACTTACGCCCTGCCAGTAGTTGGCGGTTTGTATGGCGGCGCGGGCGAAGATGGTCGTTATGCAGTTTGGGGAATTGAAGCTAGCGACGAGGAAGTTGGCATTATTGCTGACGTGGAAGGCTATGGAATTACTGCCGAGCAAGTGGATAGTTGGGGTGCTTCCTCGGCTTCAGATGCCACCGGCTGGGAATTTCCGCAAATTGGTCAGGTGGTTGCCGCCAAACTTACCGGCGATGTCGAATCACCGCTTGCCATTTTCATGGTGACGATCCTGACAATTTCAGCCGTGCTTTCGATGACCGGCTTGTTTATCGGTAACAGCCTTGGTGGAAGTCGTGTGCCCTTTGCGCTAGCCGAAGACGGCATGTTTCCGCGCTGGATGGTCAAAGTCCACCCAAAGCATGGGTCGCCATATGTTGCGATTCTGGTGGTGAGCGTCATCTATACTATATTTGCCACCAATGCCTTTGAGTTCCTTGTTGTTGCGGACGTATTCCTACAACTACTGGTGGTGTTGGCTGAAATTGCCGCGCTATGGGTGTTGCGCCGCACCGAGCCCGATCGTCCATGCACCAGAGTACCTGGAGGTATGCCGGGCTTGATTCTGGCCTCCTTCAGCTTGACTGCCATCATCCTGATTGCCTTTGCCAGCCAGATCATTGAAGTGGGCTGGGGCTCCATTGGCATCTCGCTGGCTTTGATGGCAGTGGGTGCTGTGCTGTACTTCCCCATCCGCAAGATTTACAAGCCTGGCGTTCCTGATGTAGACCCCTTCGAGCAGTCTTCTGAAGAGGATTAGCTTTCTTTGGTGGTATTGGGCATTTAAGGATCGGGGCGCGTGATAGTCTGTTACGCGCCCCGGTTTTTGTCCGTCAGCGGTGTTTGAATGATAGAATCAATTGCAAATCGAAACAAGGAGAGACACCATGCTTTCAGTTGAAATCAAGGGAAATGATAAAGTAGTGGGCGCGCTGGCTGCCGCCGAAAAAATCTTTAAGACTGGTTCACGGGGATTCTTTGGTGTGGGTAAAATCCAGATTGGAGAAAAGCGTTATCAGGTTCAGGTGCAATTGGTTGAGATTGGCTCCAAGCCAAAAGTTGGCGAGGAGGCTTTGAAGAGTGAATAAGGCTTCTCGAAACTGAATCAATCGTCGGATGGGAAAGATGAAAACTAATTCATGTCGGAAAAGTCGGTTAATGCTACAATTTATGGTTTTTTCGGAAAAAAATGTTTGCCATAACTTGCCGGTAATTGTATAATTGAAAAAACATTCACAAACCCACAGGAGGAAGAAATGCCCAACGGTTATATCGGTAAGATTCTGCACGTGGATTTGACGAAAGGGGCGTTGGCGGTGGAGGAGCCGCCGGAGGCTTTCTACCGCAAATATTTCGGTGGAAGCGCGATGGGAATGCATTACATCCTGCGCGAGGTGCCGAAGGGCGCGGATCCACTCGGTCCTGAAAACGTTATGACACTGATGGCTGGTGTGACAACGGGAGCAGCGATTTCGGGGCAGAGCCGTTTGAATGTGAATGCCAAGTCGCCCATCAGCGGCGGCATTGGTGACTCGCAGGGCGGTGGGTTTTTTCCTGCCAGCTTGAAATTTGCCGGCTTTGACGGAATCGTTGTCAGGGGCAAATCGCCCAAGCCAGTCTATCTCGCCATTTTGGATGGCAAACCCGAATTGCGCGACGCAGCGCATTTGATGGGAAAGAAGACGGGGGAAGTGGATGATATTTTGCACACGGAAGTTCACCCCAAAGCGGAAATTTTACAGCATGGTATGGGCGCGGAAAACGGTGTACTGTTCTCAACAATGGTATCGATGTCCAACCGCCACAACGGGCGCACGGGCATGGGGCGGGTAATGGCATCCAAGAATCTCAAGGCGATTGCGGTGCATGGTTCGCAGAGGGTTAATGTGGCCGACCAGAAGACCCTGACCGCACTGAACCGCAACGGCGTGAAAATTCTCCCTGAAAATGGCGATATGGACGGTCTTGCCAAGTTCGGTACGGCAGTGGTGGTGTTGTTCAACAATACCATTGGGACGTATCCGGCCCGAAACTACAATGAGGGTCAGTTCGAAGGCTGCGACCCGCTCAGCGGCGAGAAGATGGCGGAGACCATTTTGAAGGAGCGCGATACCTGCTTTGCTTGTGTGGTCAAGTGCAAGCGCGTGGTCGAAATCAACGAAGGTCCCTACAAGGTCGATCCGCGTTATGGAGGACCCGAATATGAGACCCTCGGCACGTTTGGCTCCTACTGCGGCATCGACAACCTGGCAGTGGTTGCCAGGGCAAACCAGACTTGCAACGAGTACGCGGTGGATACCATCGCCTGCGGCGCGACGATTGCCTTTGCGATGGAATGCTACGAAAAGGGTATCATCGGCAAGGAGCAGACAGGCGGCATCGAACTCAAGTTTGGCAATGCGGAAGCCATGCTCGAAGTGTTGAATCAAATCGTCACTGCCAGCACGCCGCTCGGCAAACTGCTGGGGCAGGGCTCCGAGCGCGCCGCCAAAGTTTGGGGCAACGGCGCGGACGAATGCCTGGTCACGGTCAAGGGCGCTGAATGTCCCGCGCACATGCCGCAAGCCAAGCGCAGTCTGGCTTTGATCTACGCCGTCAACCCCTTTGGCGCAGACCATCAATCCAGCGAGCACGACCCGTATTACGAGGAAGGTATCGGCGATTTCAACCTTGATCGCTTGAAGCAGATTGGGCTTGGTTCCCCGCAACCTGCTTACAGTCTCACCGAGGAAAAGGTCCGCTTTGGTTATGAGACCGAAGTCTTCTACTCGATGATGGATTCCGCTGAGCTTTGTCAGTTTGTGTTCGGCCCCACGTGGACGCTTTACGACCCCAAGGATACGCTTGAGATGATAAAAGCGGTCACCGGCTGGGATTTGACCATGGATGAGTTGATGGGAGTCGGCCGCCGCCGCCTGGATCTCTTCCGCGTGTTTAATGCCCGCGAGGGTTTTGGTCGCAAGGACGACAAACTGCCCAGGAAGTTCTTCAAACCGTTGGCAGGGACTGGTCCCACCGCGGGTTTCGTCTTGACCCACGAAGAAGTGGACAATGCCATTGAGCAATACTACAAGATGGCAGGCTGGACTTCCGATGGCGTGCCAGCCCGCGAGACACTCAAGAAGCATGATGTCGAGTGGGCTGCGGAGTATCTGCCCGCATAAAATTTGGAGATTGGTAATTAGTAATTGGGGATGGGACGAAAATCTCATCCCCAATTGTTTCAAGAGAACTGTGGGATTTCCAATTGTCATAAATTACCAATTACTAATTGCCAGCCACCCGAAAGGCAACCATGTCAGAAAATAAACTCTATACCGACAATTTTCCCCACATGACCCCAGCCTGGTCGCGTATTTTCAATTTCGTTGCTGACCGCGCCGAGGGTTCGTACATCTACACTGACGATGGCAAAAAATTGCTCGACTTCACCTGCGGAATCGGCGTGACCAACACGGGTCACTGTCACCCGAAGGTTGTCGAGGCGGTCCGCGAGCAGGCTGGATTATTCCTGCACGCGCAGGCGAACATCGTCATCCACAAGCCGCTGCTGCAACTCATCGAAGAAATTCGCAAGATTGTGCCGCCTTCCATTGATAGCTTCTACTTCGCAAATTCAGGCGCAGAAGCATTGGAGAATGCAGTCAAAATTGCGAAAGTCGTCACGGGCAGACAGAACATCATCGTCTTCAACGGTTCCTTCCACGGGCGCACTCACGCCACGATGGCATTGACCACCTCCAAGACGGGCTATCGCACGGGCTTTGGTCCGCTGCCAGCGGGGATTTATGTCTCGCCGTTCCCATATGCCTTCAAGCTGGGTATGAGCGACGAACAAGCCTCGGCATATGCGCTGGAACAACTCGAATATTTGCTCGCGTCGCAAACCGCCCCCAAAGACACAGCCGCCATCCTCATCGAGTCCGTCATGGGCGAAGGCGGATACATCGTGCCGCCCGCTTCGTTCATGAAGTCTCTGCGTGAACTTTGTGACAAGCATGGTATCCTGCTTATCTTCGATGAAGTCCAGTCGGGGTTTGGCCGCACGGGCAAGTGGTTTGCCCTTGAACACTTCGGCGTTATCCCCGACATCATTACCGCGGCCAAGGGCATTGCCTCTGGAATGCCGCTTTCCGCTGTATTCAGCCGTACCGAAATCATGAAGAAGGTGGATGTCGGTTCCATCGGTGGGACCTACGGCGGAAATGCCGTGGCTTGCGCCGCTGGCGTTGCCACCATCAAAGCCATGCGCGAGGAAAAGATGTTGGAAAACGCCACCGAACGCGGCGCGCAATTGATGACAGGTCTGCGAAAGTATCAGGAAGAATACCCGCAGATCGGCGACGTGCGCGGGCTGGGACTCATGGTCGGCACCGAGTTCATCATGGACGGCAAACAGGCGAAAGCCAAGCAGCTGGTCAAGGATGTGATTCGCTCCGCCGAGGAAAAGGGTCTGCTTCTGCTCTCCTGTGGAACCTATGACAACGTCCTGCGCTGGATCCCGCCGCTCAATGTCACGTCCGAGCAAATTAACGACGGCTTGAAGATTTTCGGCGAGGCGTTGAAGGAAAGTGTGAAGTAGACAAGTAAATAGATAGACAGGGAAACATGCACACATGTTTCCCTGTCTACGTTCTCCCCAAAAAACATGAAAACTCTCGACCGCACAAAACTTGAATCTCTTCTCAAGCAGGAAGAAGAACTCTTTCGGAAGAATCACCCCAAGTCCTATAAGCTTTACCGGCGGGCGCGAAATTCGTTGGATGGCGGCGTGCCGATGTTGTGGATGGTCCGCTGGGCTAGCTCCTTCCCTGTCTTTGTCAAGCAGGCAAAGGGCGCGCATTTCACCGATGTGGACGGCAACTCCTATCTCGACCTCTGCCTCGGCGACACAGGAGCCATGACGGGGCATGCGCCCGAAGCCACGCTCAAAGCCATCCGAAGTCAGATCAAAAAAGGCATCACGCTCATGCTGCCTTACAAGGATGTCGTTGAAGTTGGGGAGGAACTCCAGCGACGTTTTAGTCTGCCCTACTGGCAGTTTGCCCTCACTGCTACCGACGCCAACCGTTTCGTGCTTCGCATGGCACGCATGATTACGGGACGCCCGAAGGTGCTGGTCTTCAACTATTGTTACCATGGTACCGTGGATGAGACCTTCATCACGCTGGACGAGGAAGGCACGCCCGGCTCCCGCGCCAACAACATGGGCCCGCAAGTTGACCCCATTGAGACGACTAAAGTCATTGAGTTCAATGATGTTGCCGCGCTCGAAACCGCCCTCTCCGCCTGTGATGTTGCCGCCGTCCTCGCCGAGCCTGTGATGACCAACATTGGTATCATCCATCCCGATCCCGGCTACCACGATGCCCTGCGCGAGTTGACCCGCAAGTATGGGACTTATCTCATCATCGACGAAACCCACACCATCTGCACGGGCCCTGGCGGATACACCGCTGCCCATGACCTCAAGCCTGATTTCCTGACCCTTGGTAAGCCCATCGCAGGCGGCGTACCCGCTGCGGTGTATGGCTTCACCAAGGAAGTTTCCAAAGCCTTTGCCGCGAAACTCGACTTGGACGATGCAGACGTCGGCGGCATAGGTGGGACGTTGGCAGGCAATGCCCTGTCCATCGCGGCGATGAGAGCTACCTTCCAGCACGTCCTCACCGAGGACTTCTATAAGCGTGCAATCGCCCTACAGGAACAATTCACGGCTGGCGTTGAAGGCGTCATCAAGGAATTCGACCTGCCGTGGATTGTCAAACAGCTGGGTAACCGTTCAGAATATTGGTTCCGCCCAACCCCCCCGAAGAACGGCGGCGAAGCGGCTGCGGCAATCGACCATAAACTCGACCGCTACATGCACCTCTTCTCGCTCAATCGCGGTATCCTGATGACCCCCTTCCACAACATGGCACTCATCTCACCTGAGACAACCAAGGAAGATGTGGACTACCACACCAAAGTGTTCAGGGAAGCGGTGGTTTCGTTGTTTGCGTAAACATGTTATTGCGAGGAGGGTTTTACCCGACGAAGCAATCTTTGCTCTTATTTGGGGATTGCTTCGGGTTAACGCCCTCGCAATGACGTAATGGAGTAAATAAATGGCTGATTACAATTTCCAAGTCTGGCGAGTCAATGTCCGCACGCAGGAATTGAAGCGGGAGCCCATCCCCGAAACCTGGGTTCGCCTCGGTGGGCGTGGACTGCTCACGCGCATCATGCTTGACGAAGTGGACGCAAAGTGCGACCCGCTCGGCGTGGAAAACAAACTCATCTTTGCCCCTGGTCTGCTGGTGGGACACATGCTCTCTTCCACAGACAGAATCTCCATCGGCGGCAAGTCCCCGCTGACGGGTGGTATCAAGGAAGCCAACGCAGGCGGGCGGACAGGTCTGCACATGGCGCACATGGGTATCAAAGCGCTCATCATCGAAGACCAGCCGAAGGACACGGGGTATTGGGTTCTGCATCTCTCGCTGACGGATGGCGCGAAATGGGAGAAGGCGGACTATATCGCCGGGCTTGGCGTGTATGAGACTGCGGCAAAATTGGTGCAAAAATATGGCGACAGGGTTGCCATCGCTTTGATTGGACCTGGTGGCGAGATGCGGATGAAATCGGCGGGCATCCAGAATTTGGACAAGGATAGAATTCCGTCGCGCATCGCAGCCCGTGGTGGACTCGGCGCGGTGATGGGCTCGAAGGGATTGAAAGCCGTCGTGTTCGACCACACAGGCGGACAGAAACCTTCCATCGCCGACCCCGAAGCCTTCAAGGTGGCTCAAAAGGATTTCACCAAAGCCGTCATGGAGCATCCGCAATCCATCACATACCGCGACTACGGCACCCAAGCCATGCCGCAGATGACGCAGCATTTTTCGGCTTTGCCCACGCATAATTTTTCTCGCGGAACTTTTTACGACGTAGAAAAGATCAGCGGTGAAACCATGCGCGAATTCATCTTGAAGCGCGGCAAACCATCCGACCCGTCTCACGCCTGCATGGCGGGCTGTACCATCAAATGCTCGAATGTCTTTGGTGGTGAAGATGGCAAGGTCATCGTCTCGCCGCTGGAATACGAGACTGTTGGCTTGATGGGAACCAATCTTGATATCGATTCGCTGGATGTCATCGGACGGCTGAATTGGCATGTCAACGACCTGGGGCTCGACACCATCGAAATTGGCGCGGCGTTGGGCGTTGCTGCCGAAGCAGGTCTCATGCGTTGGGGCAACGGCGACGATGCCCTGAAGTTAATCGAGGAAATGCGGCAGGGGACGAAACTGGGGCGTAAACTTGGCGATGGGGCGGCAGACATGGGCGATGAGTACAACATCATCCATGTGCCTTGTGTGAAGCGTCAGGCGATGTCGGCTTACGAGCCGCGCTCCATCAAGGGGACGGGAATTACCTACGCCACCACCCCGCAAGGCGCAGATCACACTGCAGGTCTCACCATCCGTGCCCAGGTCAATCACCTCGACCCGACGGTTCAGCGCGATGTCTCGCTCAATGCCCAGTTGAACATGGCGGGCTACGACACCATCGGCGCGTGTATCTTTGCTGGCTTTGGGTACGCCACCACGCCCAATGCCGTCATCAAGCGTTTACTTGCGGCGCGCTACGGCTGGAGCGACCTTCCCGACAACGTTTTACAGGAACTGGGCAAACAGACCATCAAAATGGAACGTGAATTCAACCGCCGAGCAGGGTTTACTGTCAAGGATGATCGCATCCCCGAATGGATGATGAAAGAGCCAATCCCCGAAAACGGCTCGGTCTTCGACGTGAGCGACGAGGTGCTCGACTACCTCTACGACGGGATCGAATAAATGCGGATTCAGGCGGCTTTTAGACGGAGCAGGAACTTCCTGCTCCGTTGTTATGGATTGTGTTGTATTTCATCTACATCAAAATCTCTTCCCAGTTCAATTCCCCAAAGGCTTTTTGTAATCGGTGTCCATCTTTCACGGTAATGGTCTGCAGGTTGGTGAATAGCTTCTTTGCCGCTTCGCGCACAGGCGCAGGCGGGACCACGTCATCCTCCGTCCCGTGGATGAGGATGGTTGGAACAGAAACAGGTTCGAGGTCGAGGTAGGCGGCGAAGTGGTCGGGGAGCAGGGCTGGAGCGAGCAGAATCAATTTTCGCACCTGAGTCGGGTGTTGGCAGGTGAAGACCGTCCCCATTAGTCCGCCAAAGGAGGAGCCGATGATCGTCCAGTTTTTCCTGCGTCCCAGAATCGGCTTGAGTTGTTTCATCCGTTCTTCGAAGGAGCCGGTGAAATCGGGCGTGACCATGCCGGGGAATTTCCCGGCAAACTGACGAGCCTTGCCGCTCTGGCTGCTGCTTTCCAGCCCGTGCAGGTAGATGGTTTTGGAGTTATCCATTTTTTTGCTCTTCTTTCGGATCGCAGATTTTAGTCTGCTCTTTGGTGTTTCGTCCTCGACAAAATC
>DAOUAS010000191.1:0-4348 GCA_034433295.1 Anaerolineales bacterium
TTTTTCCAGGTTTGGATCACCTGACCATCCTTCAGCAGGCGTATCTCCGCCGGGGATGGCAGTTTTGCCTGCAAGGTGACGCCGTTCTTCGCGGGAATTTCGTCGCCCATGACGACTGTCTTTTCCCTGCCCTGACCCGTGAAGCGGAATCCGCGCGTGGGAGCAGGCAGGTCATATCCGATGAAGCAATGTCCCTGACTTATTGCCTGGTAGATTAGTCTTTTGTCTGCATTCAAGTCGCCGCTCAAAGGTTCAGCCAAAAGAACATGGGTGTTCACTGCGCAGAAATGAAACTCATAGGGGTAGATTACACGCTTTATCGGCCCCATACCCAGGCGCAGGGCATGCGCATCTGAGCCGCCAATAGCCACCACCCGCCGACCCTGCGACAGCAGTTCATCCCACTTCATCATCGTGGCGGGAATCGGCTGGCGCGCCACCAACGCGGGAAAAAATGCGTAGAATACGCCATGCAGTTTCGTCGGAACAATCGTTTTCAATTCACTCAAAGCATTCCACAATTCGATGCCCGTGTAATTTTGAGCCGACCAGTCCTCCCATGAAATATCGGTCTCGTTGAAGGCGGGCGCGGCGGGATCGTCGGGGTGGGCAAGGAAGGAGAGTCCGCCCGCATCTTTCACCTGATCGATCAACCGCTGGGGATCGTCGGCGTAGGCGGCAAGTTCGCGTCCCGCGCCGAAGACCAGCAGGTGATTCTTCTGCGGGTCGCGCGCCTGGTCGTGAATTTCCTCCCCGACCAGCATCAAAACCTTTTTGGTCTTTTCCTTGTAATAACCTTCGAAACCCTGCGCCAGCACATTATGGTCGGTGACAATGACCGCGTCCAGCCCGGCTTTCAGCGCGGCGGCGGCGATGTCCCTATGCGTGCCGGTCCCATCGGAGTAACGGGTGTGCATATGCAAATTGACGACAATCTCTAGTTCATCCTTCATTAAATAACCTTCATCTTTTGGTTTGACGATTCACTTCTTCAACAGGTATAATCTCCCCGCTAATTTCAAGGAGGCACAATCGTATGAAAAATGTTTTGGATATTGCGCTGATTATAACCTCGGTGGGTTTAATCGCGGGCGTCATCCTGCAAAGCAAGGGCGCGGGGCTGGGCGGTCTCACCGGCGCGGATACCGGCGGCGTTTTCACCGCCCGCCGCGGCATCGAACGCGTTTTGTTCTGGATTACCATCGCGCTGGCTGTGATCTTTTTCATTCTCGTCTTTGCGGTCATCCTCGTCGGACGCTAGAAGAATCACAAGTCTGTAAAGAGCCGCCGGCTCATTGCCCCAACACGGGGCGGCGGCGGCTCTTATTATTTTCACCACCCATTATGAAAAAACTTCGCTGGCAGATTTTGGTTGTCGCGGTCACGGTTGTAATCGTTGCCCTGCTCCTGCTCAGTCAACAACCGGTAAGCATTGATTTCCTGCCCGAGGCTGCGCCCGGCGGTATTTACACCGAAGCGTTAATCGGTTCGATGGGACGATTGAATCCCATGCTGGATTGGAACAACCCGGCCGATCGCGACATCAACCGTCTAATCTTCAGCGGGTTGATCCGCTTCGATTCGCGCGGTTTGCCCCAGCCAGACCTGGCTGAATCCTGGGGGACCTCGCCCGATGGCACGCTGTATAACTTCTCGATCCGCCCCAACGCAACCTGGCACGACGGTCAACCAGTGACCACCGACGACGTGGTCTTCACCATTGAGTTGATCAAAAGCAACGGCTCGCTCTTTCCGCAGGACATCAAAGACTTATGGTCCCAAATCGAGATCAAGAAATTCGACGACAAGACCTTTCAATTCAAACTACCCGAACCCTTCGCCCCATTTTTGGATTACGCAACCTTTGGCATTTTGCCAAGGCACTTGCTCGAATCCGTCTCGGCTGACCAACTGTCCAGCGCTGAGTTCAACCTGAAACCCGTCGGCACCGGACCGTACAAATTCGATTCCCTGCTTATCAGCGGCGGGCAGATCAGCGGCGTATCGCTCAAGGTCAACGAAAATTATTATCTGCGCCCGGCCTATATCGAGCAGTTCGTCTTTCGCTTCTATCCCAGTTCCGCAGCCGCCTTCGACGCCTACAAGCAGGGCGAGGTGCTTGGCATCAGCCAGATTACCAACGATATTTTGGAAGCCGCGTTGGCCGAGCCAACTCTCTCGGTCTACACCAGCCGCCTGCCTCAAATGGGACTGGTCTTCCTGAATTTGAACAATCCAGGCGCGGCATTTTTGCAAAGCGAGAAAGTCCGTCACGCCCTTTTACTTGGAATCAACCGTAACATCATTGTCTCGCGCATTTTGAAGGGACAAGCCATCATCGCCGACGGCCCCATCCTGCCCGGCTCCTGGGCGTATTACGATGAAATCCAAAAATTCGAGTATGACCCCGACGCGGCGGCCGCATTGCTGAAGGAGGATGGCTATGTCATTCCCGCCGGCGGCGGGGACGTGCGGGCCAAAGACGGTCAATTTTTGAGTTTCACACTCACCCACCCAGACGACGAAGTCCACACTCAGATTGCTCAAGCCATTCAATCTGACTGGGCGCTGATCGGCGTCAAGGTGGATTTGCAGGCTGTGCCCTACGATTCGCTGGTCAACGAATTTCTCGCGTCGAGAACCTATCAGGCCGCGCTTGCCGATTTGAACACATTGCGGACGCCCGATCCGGACCCTTATCTCTTCTGGCATCAGTCCGAAGCCACAGGCGGACAGAACTACTCGCAGTGGAACAACCGCGCCGCCAGCGAGTACATCGAGACCGCGCGCATCGAAGCGGACTTCGAGTCGCGCCTGCGGCTGTATCGAAACTTCCAGGTGACCTTCACCAAGGATATGCCTTCCCTGCCGCTGTACTATCCCGTCTATTCCTACGGCGTGGATGCGCAGGTGCAGGGCGTGCAGGTCGCTCCGATGTATGACACCAGCGACCGCCTGGCCCTGATCACAGACTGGTATCTCGTCACCCGCCGCACGTTGGAGCAGACTCCCGTGCCAACGGCGGGGCCGTAAAAATTGAAAACGTCCCGAAGGTTTAAAACCTTCGGGACGATGTGTACTATGTTCACAGAAAAAGACCAGCAATATCTCACCGCAGGAGTACCGCAGTTGCAGAATTATTTGCTGAGCGAGCAGTTGTATTATCCGCTTAGTTTGAGCCTGCCGCAGTTGACTTTGGGCGGGATTCTTCTCGCGTTGAGGCGGATGGGGAATCGGGCAGCCAAATTCGAGGCACAGGTCGAGGCGACCCGTTCAAAGTGGCGATCGGCTTGGGAGGAAAAGTCCAGCCGCGAGGCGAGGGCGCGAAGCGAACTTTGGATGAATTATCTCTCTGAGTACAGGGATGATCAAAAAATTGGAGTCTGCCTCTATCCGCAAAACGTTGGCTACCGGGCAATGATGAGCCTGCTGGGTAAAATTGAAGACGATACGGACGTCTTTTTGAAAAGCGTTTTTCGTGAAGGCAAATTCGTTTGGGAAGAGGAATGCGCGCCGAGTTTCGAACGTGAGACCTTTTGGTATTTATACGGAACCTTGAAGGAGCAACCATGACTGACGCAAAAAGCGCAATCGAATACGCTCATCAAAACCGCGAGCGATTCATCAAAGAGTTGACGGAGTTCGTCAAGATCGAATCCATTTCCACCGATGACGAGTACAAGCCGCAGGTTAAAAAGGCCGCTGAATGGGCGGCGGATCATCTGCGAAAACTCGGCATCGAGAACGTCAAACTCATGCCTACGACTGGACATCCCATCGTGTATGGCGACTGGCTTAACGCGAAGCAGCCCGGCGCGCCGACGGTTTTGATCTACGGGCATTACGACGTGCAGCCCATCGACCCCGTCGAATTGTGGGAGACATCGCCGTTCGAGGCGACTGTCAAAGGCGATTACATCTTCGGGCGCGGAACCTCGGACATGAAGGGTCAAATCATGGCGACTTTCAACGCCATCGAGGCAATCATGAAGACGGGCGATTTCCCGCTCAACCTGAAATTCATGCTCGAAGGCGAAGAGGAGATCGGCTCTCTGCACATGCCTGAATTCCTGTCAAAACACGGCGAGATGTTTAAAGCTGACTTTTGTCTGAACCCCGATGCGGGCGCGATTGCCCCCGACAAGCCGACCATCACCTACGGCTTGCGTGGACTCGCCTATTACGAGATCAATGTCTACGGTCCCAAACAAGACCTGCATTCGGGTCTGTTCGGCGGAACGGTGCATAATCCGGCGCAGGCGTTGACGGAATTGGTGGCCGGCATGCACGACGCCAACGGCACGATCACACTGCCGGGCTTTTACGACTCGGTGCGTCCCGTCACCGA
>DAOUAS010000192.1:0-14003 GCA_034433295.1 Anaerolineales bacterium
CAAAGACAAAACACTACTACAATCTGGGTATCCATGAGATTCTCCTGTTGGCGGTCGGGACACCTCAACTTTACTGAATCTCATGGATTTTTGTCAATTTTCATCCCAAGGTAACAACTTGGGTTAATTAACAGGGAAGCCGATATGACAGTCAGCCGTTCAACGTGGAGTAAATGCGCAGGTAAATCAATTCTTCGCCTGTTTCCAGAGTCAGAACCAATATTTCCTTTTTATGAAGAAACGCCTTATAAATTATACTTCTCTACCGTACATTTGAATTCTGTTTAATACGACAAGCCCATTTTTAGCCGCAAATTACACGAATTTTCGCGGATTGAAGAAAAAAAATCGCGAAAATTAGCGAAATTCGCGGCAAAGGTTTACCATGTACGGTAGCAAAAATTATACATAAAGAGCTACATCAACTACCAAAAGAGCAAAGGAGTCCCTCAACCGAAACCTCCGTAATCTTTTTATCTCCGCTGACACTCCATGCCCCATAAACATTCCCGGTATTGTTTTTGTCAAGAAGCACAAATTGATAATCCAAGGTCAATTGGCCATTCTTCATGCAATTCGACCCAAGGTACACAAACTTATCCTGTTCCACAGGGGTGGTTCTAACAGCATCAACGATCTCCCAGGCCGGGAATCCCGCGCTGTCGTTACAAAGAAACTTCTCCAAGACCAGCATGAAGGAATTATCGTCCAGCGCATAGGCGATGATCCCGTAATCTTTATCCCCGTCGATGCTAAGCAGAGCCCCAAATTCTTCATCCGGATAATCAAACGCAACCGGGTTATGGAGATATTGCAAGCCTAAATGACCTTCAAGTTCCTCGGGGTCGGGAAAGGAAGTATTTTCTGGCGGACAAACTACTGTACCTGTTGCAGGTGTAGTTCGACCCATATTGGCATCCGGCGTGGTCGTTGAGACAGATAAAGTTGGGGAGGTGACACCGGTTTCCGGTGACACCAGCAGGGTTGATAGCCGGCATGCCGGCAGAAGAAATAAGACCACCGCCGAAACAACCGATAACTTCATGAACACTTGAATCGCTTTCATTCCTGCATTCCTATTTCAATGGAAACGTTCTGAAACCGCCTTTGTGTCCGTCCCAGAACGCTCAATTTCAATCCCTTTCGAACGGCACGCCCAAAGCCGCCGGCGGGGATGTGCGCATGGCACGCAACAGTTTGGCAAAAATTTTGCGAGAGGCTTCGGGCATGGCGGCAAGCGTCCGCTCGACCCATTCTGCGTTGCCAATGTTGACGAAGAGCAGGGTAAGAATCATCAATGGGAACGGAGCCACCTGTAAAACTTGAGAAGGAACTTGAGTTAGTACCGGCTGTAAGACCAACCCCAGCCATTGCAGGAAGGTGAAGAGGTAAGCCCCGAACGCGCCGCGGATTGGATTCCACCCTCCAAAAATCGTAATGGATAGGGCAATCCAGCCGAAACCGTCCAAGCCGGAGATGGTGCCCATCCAGCCTGCGCGGGTGGCAAGCGAAAAAGCGGGACCAGCCAGCCCGATAAACGCGCCGCCGATAACGGTGTAGATGTAACGCATCAAGTTGACGTTTGCGCCGCGAATATACGCGGCCGCGGGTTTTTCGCCAATGCCTTGCAACATGAGTCCGGGCCGGGTACGAAAAATCCATAGCCACGCGAGAGCAATGGCGATAAAGCTGATGAAGGTCGTCAGGTCGTGGCGGAAAAGAACTTGTCCAAGAATCGGAATATCGCCAAGCGCAGGAAGCGGAAACGCCTGCAAGCGCGGACCGGGAACGCCCATATAAGGGTTGCCAAGGAAGTAAGCAAGGTCCCGGCAGGTGAGCGCAAGCACAAAGCCAACAGCAACCTGCGAAAGGTTCAAGGTAATGCTGGCAAACGCGACAATCAGCGCAACCAAAGCCCCAATCAACATGCCGGCGAGAAAACCAAGCACGATGTTGTCGGTGTTATAAGCAACCGCAAACCCGCCCATCGCGGAAAGTAAAATCGTTCCGTTCATGGATAGGTTGATAACGCCCGCGCGTTCCGAAATCGTTTCGCCGATGATGGCGAAAATAAGAGGCGATGCAGAGGCAAGCACGCCGGCAAGACCGACAAGTAGAGTTTCTTGTGTCATGTTTATGCCTTCTTCCCAAATTTTTGACGCATGCCTGAAGCAAGCAGCACGAACAGCACCAACACGCCTTGCAACACGCCCGAAAGCGACGAATCCAGTTTCATGAGAATGGGGAGTTGAATGCTACCAATGTTGAGCGCCGCAAAGAACAACGCCACTGGCACCGCCCAAATTGCATTGTAACTAATCAACATGGCAACCATCAAACCGAGATAGCCGTACCCGCTGGAGATGGAAGGGATGAGGCGGTGATACACCGCCGCCACTTGCAATGCGCCCGCCGCGCCAGCCAGCGCGCCGCAGATGAGGAAGGAATACATCGAATACTGCCAGGTGGGAATGCCAAGCAAATAAGCCGAACGGAAATTTTTACCCACCGCTTTCAATCGCAAACCGAAGTATGTGCCGGAAAGCATGAAGTACACGATCACAACGCCGACCAGGGCAATAACCAGCGCCCATGGACTAATGCGAAGCCCGCCCCACAATGGCAGCCAAAACTCTTCGGGGAAGGGAACGGTGCCGCTCATGGAGGCAACGCCGGGGCGTTTCCACGGTCCGAAAATGAGGTAGATTGTCAGCGCGGTGGAGACAAAGTTCAAACCCAACCCGCCAAAGATTTCATTCACCCCGCCAAAAACTTTGAGCAATCCAGCCAATCCTGCCCAAATTGCGCCGCCGATCATGCCACACAGAATTGCCAGCGTAATAATCAGGGCGGGCGGCAGGCTGCTTTCCAGAAAATAGCGATATGCCCAGGTTGTGACAATTGCGCCCAATACCACCTGCCCCTCCACTCCGATATTCCACAATCCGGCGGAGAAAGTCACCAGCAAACCCGCGGTCACCAACAGCAGCGGAACAAACGCTACCAGCACTTCGGCAAATTTTCGCATTTCGCCGAACGAGCCTTTGAACATATTTTTATACGCTTCCGAGGGCGAAGCGTCCACTGAAATCAAAATCAGTGAAACGACCGCAAACGCCAGCAGCAGCGCACCCAATTGATAGGCGAGATTCGTCAAACGATTCTTAAGCATGGTTCGCTCCCTTCTCCGCCCAGCCTTTGCCGCCAATCATTTGACCGAGCAGTTCCACGTTGGTTGTTCCCGCATCGAGCGGCTGCGAAACCTCGCCGCTGAAAAATACCAGCACGCGGTCGCTGTATTGCAAAAGTTCCTCGAGGTCGGATGAGATGAAGATAATCGCAGCGCCCTGCCTGCAGCGCTCTTTCAATTTACCCCAAATGTAAATCACCGACTCAATATCCAGCCCGCGCGTGGGATGTTCGAACAAAATCAGCGAAAGCGGCGTTTGCATCAGCGCGAGTTCCGCCCGCTGCTGGTTGCCGCCGGAGAGAGACTCAACTGTGCTTTCGGGCTTGCCGCGGATATTGTATGACGCGATTCTTTCCTCAGCCATTTTGATCCCTGCTTCGCGGTCGATGAACACCCCTTTGGGTTCTTCGGCAAGGATGAAGTGGTCGGTAAGGCTCAAGCCCGGTACAAGCGCTTCCTCCAACCGTGCGGCGGGCAGAAAGTTTATGCCGTTGCGCTTGAAAACGTGATAAGACTGCCCGGTCAAATCTTTGCCATTGAGTTTGATTCTGCCGTCGACTGGTCTAATCAACCCTGAACAAGCGCGGATGAACAGCCTTTGGCCGGAGCCTTCCATGCCAGCCAAGCCAATCACTTCGCCTGCCCGGAGTTCGAGATTGACATTTTTAATCCGCAGGCGCACATCTTCGATGGAAACATCCTGCATGGTAAAAACGACATCGGTGCCGCCCACTGGCTGTCGCGCGCCAAGCGTAATCTCCTTGCCAAACATCATCTCCACCAACCTGGACGTAACATAAGGCGCCTTGGTCTCTCCGACCATTTCACCCGCGCGCAACACCATCACCTGATGGCAAAGGTGTTCCACATCTTCGAGCTTGTGCGAAACGAAGATGAGGGTCATACCCTGTCCGGCGAGTTTCTTCAAAGTGGCAAAAAGTTTTATCTTTTGCGAGGCGCTGATGCCTGTCGTCGGCTCGTCGAGAATGAGCACGCGCGCGCCCAGCCAGAGCAGGCGCATAATCTCGAGTTGCTGGCGTTCGCCAACGGTGAGCGAGTCTACGTAGTTGTCGGGATCAATGGAAAAATCAAATTGAGTGGCGAGTTGTTTGAATTCGGCAGAAACCGTTTTACGGTTGGGAAAAAGCCCGCCAGTATGACCAAGTAAGAAGTTGTCCAAAACGCGCATGGGTGGAAAATCCAATGGGTCCTGGTGAAGCATCCCCACGCCAACTTTAATCGCGTCGGCAGGGGAATTAATCACCACAGGCTTGCCGTCCAGAATAATTTCGCCGCCCGGGTCGGCTTGAATGAATCCGGAAAGAATTTTCATCAGGGTGCTTTTGCCTGCGCCGTTCTCACCGAGGACACCCTGAATGGTTCCGGACGGGATATCCAAATTAATGCCCTTATTGGCATACACCCTGCCAAAGTGTTTGTGAATATTTTTCAACTGCACGTTCATGGACGCCTGCTCCTCTTTCGTGAAAGAGTTACTCGATTTACAAAAAGGGGCGCAGCAGTGATCTGCCGCGCCCCAACAAACGAACAACCTTATTCGGCTGCGCTCAAGCCATCCATGCCTTCGAGCAGTTGCGGCAAATACCAAACTTGCTGGATCGTCGCGACTTCACCGTCAGCGAGGTAAGCAGAACCGTCTTGCAGGTTGATAGGACCAGTCCAAAGATTCAGCCCGCCAGCCAATTCGGCGACAAAGGCGTCCACTGCAGCGGCGTCTTCTTCGCTCAGAGCGGGTCCCTTCACAAAGCCAACCGTGGAGGTATCGTGGTTGTTGATGTCAGCCCAATCAGGACCTGCGAGGATAAATTGCGATTGCCATGAGCCGTCCTGCACGGAGGTGAATGCCTTGACGTATTCGGGACCCCAATTGAAATAAGGAACGCCCAGACAAACACCGGGAGAGGCATCACACGCGGCGACAT
The DNA here is from genome assembly GCA_034433295.1 of Anaerolineales bacterium. Taxonomy (GTDB): domain Bacteria; phylum Chloroflexota; class Anaerolineae; order Anaerolineales; family Villigracilaceae; genus Villigracilis. The sequence goes on from DAOUAS010000192.1 coordinate 5,134, forward strand.
AGTCATAAGCAACGCCAAAGGAAGGTTTGCCCTCCGCGGTGATCTTTTGGGCTTCAGCAAGGTTGACAGGGTTGTCAATGCCGGAGATGACGACGTCGTAGCCATTGTTGTAGAAGTCTTTGGAGACATCCACCGGGTCGGTGGTGAAACCGGGAATGTGGAACCAGAAGCCGATCCAGGTGACTTTGAATTCGAGGTCTTCAGGGGCGTTGCCAGCCTTCTCCCAGCAGTATTTGGCGCCGAGGTAGGAGGATGAGGCAAAGCGACGGGTTTCGTCGTTGATCAATGGTCCAAGATAACCGATCTTGCCAGATTCAGAGGAAAGGGCGGCAGCGCAGCCAGCCATCATCTTGCCATATTCCATGTGACCCATAATGTTGGTCAAGTTGGGGATTTCCTCATAGGCTTTGCCATCCTTCCAAACCTGATCGCCGGAAGCCATGATGACGTACACGTCGGGATTGGCTTTGGCGAATGTGGTGGAAGCATCTTTCATGTCATCCGAGTTAAAGATGACCAGTTTTGCGCCTTGGGCGACAAGTTCTTCGGCCAACTGGTCGGGAGTTGTACCAGGGCGGTCAGCGGGGTTGACCTTATCGAGGTAAACCATCTTCGCGCCGAGTTTCTCTTCAGCGTACAAACCAGCCTCGTAGTGAGCCTGGCTCCAGCCGTTGTCGTTGTATGGTCCTACGAGAAGCATACCAAAGACAAAAGGTTCCTCAGCGGCGGGCGCTTCGGTCGCGGCGGGTTCTTCAGCCGCAGGGGCTTCGGTGGCGACGGCGGGAGCCTCAGCGGCAGGGGCTTCCGCGGGCGCGCCGCCACAAGCCGAGAGGACAAGCATCAGCGCCACGGCAAACATGGCAAGACGAGCAAAATTCTTACGCATTCTTCTTCTCCTTATCAAAAATTTGACTTTTTCGACAACAAAACTTGCAAGGATGGATTTTTACCGGGAACCTCCTTTCAAGTTGTCTAACAACTTAATTTTACCAGAAAATAAATCTACCTGGAGGCGATATTACTGGACAGGAAATGGCTATATGCGGGTCTTTGCCGCCAATGACCGCTATATATGGCGGAAATTCCAGCCAAATTCCATGAGATGATGACGCCCTACAACTAAGGCATGCACTCGAATTCAGCCTTTACCGTAGACAGAGCGGATTCACGCTCCGGCATGTTCTCGGTCTCACGTTCGATCCGCCTCCATAACTTGCAGAGAAGCGGGGCAATGTAATTTTTGGACACCTTGTGGGAAGCCTGCGACAATTCTACCGCTTTTTCCCAATCCGCTGTATGGGCATAGCCTTCGATAAAAACAAACCTCTCAACCGGGTCGTTGGGGTAATCATTGAGAGCAAAGGCTTCGTCACCGAGTTTGACAACCGTCTTCCAGTCGCCCGTCTGGCGGGCAAGTTCTGCCTTTTGAAAATAAAAACACCAGCCATGGACGGGTTCAGGCCGATAAATGTCCGGCATCCGCGCGACAGACTCGCTCAAAATTGGAGCAGTGGAAGATAACAGGGCCGCGTCGCGCAAAAGCGAGTCATCGGAGATGAGGCGGTTCTCCGCGTCGATTTCAGGGTCGAGCAGGCGCAGACAGCGCGGCGGCGAGTAATAGAAAACCACCATTTGCGAGGTAGTGCCATGAAATTCGCCGGCTAGAAAATCATAATTCACGGGAGCATCCGGAGTCAACGGAAGTTCGTCACGATTTGTTGGGTAGAACAAAACATAATCCCAAATATCGGTATGATTATCGGGCGAGTAAATCCAGTTCACCACAGGGCTGAGCGAATTGTCGGCATAGTATTTCAACTCCTCGTTCATCAATACCACCGTGTTCTTTTCCAGCCCGGGCGCGCGCCAGGTCATCTGCCAGAAGAGGTTTTTGAGGGACGTCCAATCGCGGCGGAATTCATTCGCCCATAAAAATTGGCGTCCGGCTGCAAGGGCAATGAAAACAACTACCAGCGCATATCTGATTTTCGATGGGAGCAATTCCTGCAAGCCTGCAAGTAGAAAACTTACGCCCAGCAAAAAGGACAGGGTGGCCCGATTGGCAGGGAACCCAAGCGAGACGGGGACATTCACCAGCCAGAACGGAGTCCCGCCGAAGAGGAGCATGACAACGCCCAAAGTGATGACCCACCAAGCAATTTGATTCTTTTCCCCGCCCTCAACTTGACTGCGCTGCCCAAGCAGAATCAACCCGGCAACGGCAACTACCACGACGGCATAGATCAAGATCGTACGCGGACCATCCGAAGATGGATTCGGAAATTGAAACGCCAGCGCCCATGCCGCACCTGTCACTGCCCACAGGCTCGAAAGGATGTTTTTGGAAAGTAAAACAGTGGTGTCAAGCGGAGCTTTGATCAGTTCGTCCTTGATACTAAAACCATAAATCTGGTTGTTGAAAACAAAGACCCGCGACAAAACCGCGAGGATGAAAACTGCCAGATAGGGAGCCCACAGTTTGAGGGCGCGCGCGAAGCGTTCCCTTGGGGAGGATTCCGCTCGAAGCGTTGTCCAAATCAAAAAGGGACGAATCAATTCGAGGACGAAGAAATATTCCAGCATCCAAAGATTGAGCGCGGAAAATATCATGGCCGGAATCGTCCTTCCGCGCAACATCAAAAGGATGGAATAAAGGAAGAAAAAAAGGACAATGAAAAAATGGCTATAGAGGTAACTTCCCCACTGTTGATTGAAACCCGGATAAAGCAAAAACAAAAGGCTGAGGGTAAGTGCGAATTTTTCGCGTTGAGGAAATAGTTGCTTTGCAATCGCCCAAACTGCCACCGCGCCAAGCCAACGCCAGAACAAGGCAAAGACCTGCCAATAAATCGGCTCGTGCGGCAGGATGTGCGTGGTAATTTGATATAGCCATGCCCATACGGGACGATTGGTGGAAAAATAACGCATCATCGCTTCGGCTCCCAACTGGTAGCGAATCCAGGACATCGGCAGGTCATCCCAATAAAAACCAAGTTGCGGGATGAGCAAGCCGTAGGCAAGGATTGCCACGGCCAGCAAGATAAGAGGCGGATGGAGGCGTTTCATGAAGATAACGCAGGGGCGGGTAACCCCGCCCCTGCAACAGATGATTTATGGAACGATCCAGGTTCCCGTCTCACCTTTGAGCGCACGTCCGATGTTCTCGGGATTGGTGATGAGCGCTTTGCCGTTGGGCATGGCTTCGAGATACCAGATGATGGCTTGAATCTTGGGAGCCATCGAGCCTTTGGCAAAATGCGTACCTTCGGCGAGGTAGGCTTTAGCTTCAGCGAGAGTCATCTTATCGAGCCACTTCTGCTCGGGCTTGCCGAAGTTGACGGCGACCTTCTCGACAGCGGTGGAAATGACGAACTGGTCGGCTTTGATTTCACGCGCCAACAGCGACGAAGCAAAGTCCTTGTCGATCACGGCAGCAACACCCTCGTAATTGCCATCGCCGGGGTCGATGACTGGGATACCGCCGCCACCCACAGTAACGGTGATAATGCCCTGCGATAGCAGGGTTTGTACGGTCTCCAACTCGACAATCTCCTTCGGCAACGGAGAGGCGACCACTCGCCTCCAACCGCGTCCGGCATCCTCGACCACAGTCCAGCCCTGCTCTTTCTGGCGTTTTTCGGCTTCGGCTTGATCCATGAAACTACCGATGGGTTTGGTGGGTTTCTGGAAGGCGGGATCGTTTTTGTCAACAAGAGTCTGGGTGATGACGGTCACGACCTTCTTTTTGATGCCGCGCTGGTACAGGATGTTTTGCAGGTTCTGCTGGAGGGAATAGCCAATCGCGCCCTGGCTGTCCGCGCCGCAGACATCGAGCGGGACCTCGTGCATCCCGGCGGTTTTGGCGGCAATCTCGGAGCGGCGCAGAATATAGCCGACCTGGGGTCCATTCCCATGGCCGATGGCCACATCCCATCCCTGCTCGACCATATCCGCAATATGCATACAGGTTTCCTTTGCGGCCTGATACTGGCTGTCAACGGTGACAGTTTTATCGTCCTTGATCAGCGAATTGCCGCCGATGGCAATAACAGCGAGTTTGGACATTGGGCATTCTCCTTATTTATGCCATCGTCAACGCCATCACGGCTTTCTGCGCGTGCAGGCGGTTTTCAGCTTCATCGAACACGACCGAGTTCGGTCCATCCAGCACCTTGCTGGTGACTTCGATGTCACGGTCGGCAGGAAGCGGGTGCATATAGATGCAATCCTTCTTGGCAACCTTCAACTTGGAATCATCCATGATCCAGTTCTTGAAGGAATCCTGCAGTTTCTTGCCTTCGACCTTGTCGTTGGTGGTCAATAACGGACCCCAGGACTTGGCGTATATAACATCGGCATCCTTGCAGGCTTCGGTCATACCGTCCTTGCTATCGACGATCTCGAAGCTGGAACCTGCAATCTTTGCCTGTTCCTTGGCTTGTTCGACGATGTCAGGCATGAGTTGGAATCCGGGCGGATAGGCAAGCGTCACGTCCATGCCGAAGCGCGGCATCTGGAGGATGAGCGACTGGGGAACGGAGATCGGCTTGAGGTAGGAAGCTGCATAGGCCCAGGAGACGACGATCTTCTTCTTGCGCAGGTCACGGCCCTTCTTTTCCATGATGGTCATCAGGTCGGCGAGGCACTGGAAGGGATGGTAAATATCGCACTGCATGTTGAGGACGGGCGCGCGGCTGTTGTCGGCAACTCCATGCAGGTATTTATTGCCATCGCCAAAGTCACAGTGGCGAATGGCAATGCCGTCGAAGTAGCGCCCGAAGATTTCGCCAATTTCAACAGGGGTGTCACCGTGGGAAATCTGGGTGGTGTTGCTATCAATGAAAGCGCCGTGTCCGCCAAGTTGGGCGATGCCTGCTTCGAACGATCCGCGGGTGCGGGTGGACGAGAAGAAGAACAGCATTGCCAGCACTTTGTCACGCAGGTAGGCGTGTGGCTCGCCAAGGGCGCGTTTGCGCTTCAAATCCCAGGCGACGTCCAGAACGGTTTCGACTTCCTCTTTCGTGAAGTCAAGGTCGCCGATAAAATCGCGGCCTCTAAAGTTGGTTTGCATAATTTACTCTCCTTGTTTTATTTGTATTCGGTAAACAGGCACACAAGTACACAGGTTCAGTGTTACATGTTTACTCGTGTACTGATTTACTCTCTGGTCCAAAAAGGCTGGGCGACCCAAGTCTTCAAAGCCACCCAGTCCGGGGTGGGCAAATTATTCCGTTGCGCCCAGAACCAACGCCAGCAGGGTCATGCGCATGACAACGCCGTTGAAGGCTTCCTGCCAGTAGCGTGACCATTTGGTGATGTCCACATCAAGGGGGACTTCATCCATGCGCGGCAGTGAGTGAAGCAGGATGGCATCGGACTTACCCTTCTTCTCCAGCAATTCGCGCGTGATTCTGTAGTTGGCAGGCGTGAGGTTGAGTTCGCCTGTGCGCTCGTCGCGGGATTTGGTGTAATCGGGTTGGACAACCGGCTCTACTAGAATCACATCGGCTTCGGCGATGGCCTTTTCAACGTGGTCAACTTCCTTGAAGTCCACGCTGTACTGCTTGAGTTCCTTCCTGAATTCGTCAGTCAGTCCCATATCGGGAGGGGCGACGAAAGTGATGGGGCAGTCGAATTGACTCAGGGCATAGCCGAGGGAGTGCATCGTCCTCATACGCATGTCGCCGACAGCCAGCCATTTGAGCCCGTCAATGCGACCTTTTTCACGCAGGACGGTATAGAGGTCGGTCAGGATTTGGGTCGGGTGTTCGCCCCAGCCGTCGCCGCCGTTGATGATCGGAATGCTCGCCCATTTTGCGGCTTCATGCGGCGCTCCCTGCTGAAAGTGGCGCATGACAATCACATCGCCATAGTACTCCAGCATCTTGACTGTGTCCTTGATGGACTCCTGATAGAAGTCGCCGGCGCGGGTCATCTTTGGGTCGGCAAACCCGCAGACATGTCCGCCGAGGCGGTGCATGGCCGCCTCATGAGCCAGACGCGTGCGCGTCGAAGGCTGGTAAAACGCCGTCACAAGGGTCTTTTCCTTGAGTAAATCCACATTCTTTCGGGAGCGTGCAATTGGCTCCATCTTCTGAGCCACCTCGAAGACATGGAAGAATTCGTTTCGTTCGAATTCTTTGAGTGAAAGAATATCACGACCTGCAAAACTACGCATTTTGAAACTCCTTTATCAAAAAGATTTGGATGGTAATACAAACGCAAGCACACAGGCACACAAAATGACGGCGTGTTACCTGTCTACTTGTTTAGTTTTTCTCCAAGCATCTGCGGCAACAATGCGTAAAACTCTGTGGCAGCCACAACCTCGTCGAGTGGCACGTTTTCATTGGTCATGTGCGCGGTCTTCTCATCGCCGGGGCCAAAGCCAATGGAGGGAATGCCAGCCTTGCCAGCCCAATAGGTTCCGTTGGTCGAGAAGTCCCATGTGCCGAGGGAGCGCTTCTCACCCCACAACGCCTCGACGGTGCTTTGTCCCGCCTGCGTCAGCAGATGATTGTCTTCCAACAGCCAGGCCGGGTAATACTTCGACACCGGGAAGACAAAACCCGTATAGGATGGCGCGTCGTAGAACAATTCTTCGACCTCGATTTCATCCTGAAGGTAGTCGGGAATCAGCCCTTTGATCTGTTGGATCACTTCTTCGCGCGGTTCGTTGGAAGTGATGCGACGGTCGATGTAAATCGTGAACTGATCCGGAACCGCATTGAGCGAAGCTGTACGCGCCGAAACGTCTGTCACAGCGATGGAGGGGAAACCCTGTACCGGGTGATAACCCATGCCAAAGCGCATTCGGCGATCCAGTTCGCGGACCTGGGTGATGATCGCCATCATCTTGTAGACGGCATTGTCGCCAAGGTAATGCGACGCTGCGTGAGCGGAGCGCCCACTGGCGGTGACCTTCAACTCGATGCGTCCCTTGTGCCCGCGATAAACCTGCATCTTGGTCGGCTCGCCGATGACGACAAAATCCGGCTTGACCTTGGGATCCACTTCGACGAAGGTATTGGGGGCGATGCCATCGCACCACTCTTCCATGTTACCAAAATAGTAGGCGGTGTAACCGTCGAGCAGTCCCAGGTCGCGGGCGAGGGCAAGACCATACACCATGCCGGGCGTGCTTCCCTTTTCATCGCAGGCACCGCGCGCATACAGGACGCCGTTCTCGACCTTGCCCACAAACGGGTCCCATTCCCACTCAGCGGGATCACCAACGCCCACGGTATCGATATGTGAGTCGAAAACGATCACCTTTTTGCCGTTACCGATACGGCCGACTGTATTGCCCATTTTGTCGAAGCGGGCTTCGTCGAAGCCAAGTTTCTTCATCTCAGCCTGGATGCGGTCACCGACATCCTTCAATTGACCGTCCATGCTGGGGATGGACACAATGTCGCGCATGAACTGGATGATATTTTCACGATTTTCCTGTACCTTGTTTTTTAATTCCTGGACTTTCATTTTTCACCTCATAATTTTCGATTTCTCCACAAAGCCTGTAAATGACTCCGGGGTCTAAGCAAACTTTTACCTGCCTACCACGCGGCGCACCACGTGGAAGCGGAAATAACCGGGAATGAAATAACTTGTCGAATAATCGAGGACGAGACCATCACCGGCAAAGAGCCTAGAAACAAACCGCAACAGCACATCGCCACGCTGGATTTCGAGCGCCTTGGCCACATCGGCGACAGCGTTCGTGGCGCTGATGTCAGCGCGCGAAACCGTCAGCGCATCGCCGCGCCCGAGCAGAATATCCAGAACGGAGCCGCGAAAATCGGCGGGCAGATCTTCCATTTTCAGCACGGACTCGGGCAGAACATCCACAAAATAAGCCACGGGGCGACTGTCCGCACAGATTACGCGGCGGATCCTCAACAGGGACGCGCCCACAGCAAGGTTCAGGTTCTCAGCCGAGTTTTCATCGGCAGTCACCCGCTCCACACTTAAGTTGCTGATGGAAACTTCAAGCCCGAGGCGCTTGGCTATCGTTTCGATGCTCTCCAGCACTTCCAGTCCGCTATCCAATATCTGCGATTTGCCGACCACAAAAGTACCGGAACCCTGCCGACGGCGCACAAGTCCCTGTGTTTCGAAGGTACGCATGGCATCGCGCAAAGTAGCGCGTGATACGCCGAGTTGTTTTGCAAGGTCAGGCTCGGAAGGCAGGCGCTGACCCGCCGGCGTGCGGTCGATCAACTGCGCCAGGTCGGCTTGCAGACGTTGAAAAGGAAAGTTCGACATAACACCTCAATCATCCAGCACAGAAATGAAATCGAAATTGGCGACATCCACAAGTCCCTTGTCGGAAATCCGCAGTTCGGGGATCACCACAAGCCCCGACAGGCTTAACTGCATGTTCGGATTGTTCAATTCACAGCCGCAAGCCATGAAACCTTCCAGCACTGTGGCGGCTTTCTTCGCCACAACCTCGGCGTGTTCATTCGACATCAAGCCCGCGATGGGCAACTCCACCCGCCCAATGACTTCGCCATCCAACACCACCACCTGCCCGCCGCCGCACTTTGCCAGTTCGTTTGCGGCCACTGCCATGCATTCATCATCGGTTCCAGCCACAATCATGTGATGGCTGTCGTGCGCTACTGTCGAAGCGACCGCGCACTTCCTTGTGAATTCGAACCCGTTCACCAGTCCAACCGACACCTTGCCTGTCCCATGATGACGTTCCACTACCGCGATTTTGGCAAGGTCGCGCTGAATATCCGCCTTGACTTGGCCGCCTTCCGCCTTGACCTTCATCCGGAGATGACGTGTGGGAGCCTGATTCTCGATGATGCCGATGACGTGCGCGTCGACTTCCGCGCCGTCAACTGCCCTTGTCCGAAGGA
>DAOUAS010000193.1:0-40614 GCA_034433295.1 Anaerolineales bacterium
CTAAGTAGTCAGTCGAAAGAATTTAGAAAAAAGATTGTCGTCATTGCAAGGAGGGAGCTTTCCCCGACGAAGCAATCTCTAGCAAAGTCTGGGATTACTTCACCGCAACGACCGCGGCTTGCAGTGACGGAATTCTAATTATTTACAGCCGACTACTTAGATCAACACACGAAAAGGAGAGAGAACCATGAAGTCACAGTATCGAACGTTGTCTGCTTTTGTCGCTTTGTTATTGACTGTGGGATTGGCGTGTAATTTCCTTACAGGGACCAATGCCACGGAAGCGCCCGCCGTCAATGAAGAGCCGCCTGCCGCCACAAAGCCGCCCGAACAACCGCAGGCAGAGGAACCTTTGCCTGCCCCAACCGAACCACCCGTGCAACAATCATCCGCCGAGCAATACTTCACCGAGGAATTCGATGGAAGCCTTGAAAACTGGTCACAGGAAATAGCTTTGAATGCCAAAGAAGGCGATACAAGCCAGGCAAATATTACAGTGGAAGACGGGCGCGTGATGTTTGATTTTGGGAAATGGTTGATTGGGTATATATTTTACGACCCGTTTGAGTATGAGGATGTGCGGGTGGATGTCAATGTCGAGAATCGCGGGACAAATGTCAATAACATCCTGCTTGTCTGCCGCGCCTCGCAAGAGGGACATTATCTTGTTAACATCGCCAACAGCGGGTTGTTTGCAATGTACGCTTATAATGGCGAAAAGGGTTCGTACACCAGAATCGCGGACGGAGGTTCCACTAAAATCAAGGCAGGTAAAGAGGTTAACGAATACACTCTGGTGTGTAAAGAAAAAAAGCTCACACTTTACATCAATGGGAACGAAACCCGTTCCTATACCGATAATCAATTTGTTTTCCGCAAAGGTCAGATTGGCGTCGGTGTGGCATCGGAAGACCAACTCCCTGTCAAAGTGGAATTTGAGTGGGTGAAGATCAGCAAACCGTAGGAAACGGATTCAGCGATTCTGCGAATCGACGAGTCGGCGGGTTGACAATTTGTCGGCCCGCTGATTTTTTTGAATCGTCAAATCGAATATGCTACAATGATTCTATGATCGATCTTCGCCCTTCACCGATTGCAGGCACTTGGTATGAAGACAATGCGAAGCAACTCGCTGCCAGCGTGGACGAGTATCTGGATGCCGCACAACTTCCCGAAATCAACGGTGAAATCGTTGCCGTCATCGCCCCCCACGCGGGACACATCTACTCGGGCGGTGTTGCCGCCCATGCCTTTGCCGCCGTCCGCGACCTCACTCCTGACCTGGTTGCCGTCCTCTCGCCGTTTCATAATTTCGCACAATACCCACTGATCACGACCAGACATGAAGCGTATTCCACCCCGTTGGGAAACATCGAAGCGGATAAGTCTGCGCTGGCAGAGTTGCAATTCAACCTCGAAATTCCAATTGCCGCGGTTGCTAATGACAGGGAACACTCCCTCGAAATCGAACTGCCTTTTTTGCAGCGCGTGTTCAAAAATGAGTTCAAACTGTTGCCGATTATGGTCCGCGCACAGGAGGTGGACGTGGCAAGACAATTGGGTCACGCCCTGGCACGGGTCTTGAAAAACAAAAACGCGCTCATCGTCGCATCCACCGACCTTTCTCATTTTTATGACCAGCGCACGGCGGGCATCCTTGATGCGGAAATGCTCAAGCGGTTTGAATCCTTTGATCCCGAATCCATTTTCCAGGCTGAATATACGGGCAAAGGCTTCGCCTGCGGACATGCTGCCGTCGCAACCATGCTGTGGGCAGCGCAAGACCTCGGTGCGAACAAGGTTCAAACTTTGAAATACGCCACCTCGGGCGATGTCACAGGGGATTATTCATCCGTCGTCGGCTACGGCGCGGCGGTGGTACTGAAAGCATAATGTACTTTTGACTCAAACTAAAAGGTGACGGTCTGTCATAAAGCACCATCACCTTTTTACTTCTGACTTTTTACTCGTTACTTCACTTATTCTTCTCCCACTTCTCCACAGCCTCACGGAAAACCTTCTTCAATCCTTCATCGGGGAGTTCGTCCACGCCCGCATACATCTTCCCATTGACCCAGATTTCCAGCGAACCATCTTTGGCTGAACCAAAATCTATCTCGAATTTATTGAACGGATCGCTGTCCAGCTTTGCGCGCAGAATATCCTCGATCTGCTCCGCAAAGGGAGAGGCAAGTCGTTCACCCGCGTCATGGTCGTAAAGTGTCACGCCTTCCTCGTCGGTGCGGGTTGCAGTCAGTGTTTCCTTTGGCGGCGTGGATTTCATCCATTCTGGCTTGTCCTCTGTCTTGCCTGTCAACTGTACTTCGTTTGATTTCATGAACACCAGCGCAAGCAGACCCACTAAAACCAAAATCACAATTGCACCCAGAACCAATGCAGTAATTGTCATGTCAGCCTCCGTTTTCGACTATCGCCATTATAATCGCCTCATGTTTGCCCGTGCTGCCGTTAACGTTTCTGCAATCTCAGACCTTTTCGATTACGAGATTCCCACCGAACTTGCCGCGCAGGTACAGGCGGGATGCTTGGTCACAGTCCCTTTTGGCAACCAAACCGTTCAGGGAATTATCATTGAGTTGCTTGATTCTCCCTCGGTGGCGAATCCAAAACCGATCCTCGACCTGCTCGACCCAGCTCCTGTTTTGACTCCGTCCCAGCTTGCTCTTGCCATGCGGATGGCGGACTCCACGCTGAATCCTTTGGCATCCATTATCAGCCTGATGTTGCCGACGGGGTTGAGTCAGCAGGCGGATGTGGCTTACCAATTGCTAACACTTGCACCGCGCGCAAGTGCAGGCGTTACCAATTACGAGGAACAACCTTCTGTTGTCGCAACCCGCCTTGTCAACTTGCTCAAAGAACGCGGAACTCTTCGTGGTCGTCAAATTGATTCCCATTTTGCCAAAGTGGACTGGCGCAAGACAGCGGGGATGTTGGTCAAAAAGGGAATCCTTTGCACAAAGCATGTTTTGCCCGCCCCGCGTGTGCGACCCAAATACCTGCGCGTCGCCCAACTCTCTGTCCCGCCCGAAGAAGCCGAAGCCGCGATGGATTCTCTCGGCACCAAGCAGACTCTCGCGCGGCGTCAAGCGGCGTTGCGGTTCCTGATCCAACAACCCGACGCCATCAACCTCTCATGGGTTTACGCCGAAACAGGCTGTAAACTTGCGGACTTGCAGGAACTTGAAGAGCGCGGCTTGATTCGCCTGTTCGAAAACGAGGTGTTTCGCGATCCATTGGGGAAGTCAGAAAAGAGTCAAATAGAGAATAGAGGACTAGAGAATAGCATCAACCTTACTGCCGAACAAGAATTTGCTCTTGGGCAAATCAATAACTCCATAACTAATCATCTAATCTCTAGTCATCTAGTTTCTAATCCCCAATATCTTTTGTATGGAATTACGGGTTCTGGCAAAACCGAAATCTACCTTCGCGCCGCTGAAGAGACTATTAAGCGTGGCAAACAAGCGATCATCCTTGTCCCTGAAATCGCGCTGACGCCTCAAGCGGTGCGGCGCTTTCTCTCGCGCTTCCCTGGTCAGGTGGGACTTGTCCACTCGAAACTGTCGGAAGGGGAGCGATACGACACCTGGCGACGGGCGCGAACGGGTAAACTCAAGGTCATCATCGGCGCGCGCTCGGCGTTGTTCACGCCGCTGCCAAACGTCGGCTTGATCGTTGTGGACGAGTGCCACGACCCGTCGTTTTATCAATCCGAGCCGCCGCATTATCATGCCGTCGCCGCCGCGCAGGAATACGCCCGTTTGTGTGGAGCAGTTTGTGTGCTGGGTTCCGCCACGCCGACGGTGGAGCAAAGATTTCAAGCGGAGAGCGGACAATTGAACAAGCTGGAGTTGCCACGCCGCATTCAGACCTCCGAGGTTTCTAAAAACTTCGGAGGTCTTCCGCCCGTGCAAGTGGTGGACATGCGCGAGGAACTCAAAAACGGCAACCGCGGAATCTTCTCTCGCGCCTTGGCAGAGTCGCTTGCCGAGACCATCTCTCGTGGCGAACAAGCCATCCTCTTCCTCAACCGACGCGGCACAGCCACCTACATCTTTTGCCGTGATTGTGGGCTGGTGCTGAAATGTCCCAACTGCGAAACGCCGCTGACTTACCATGTTGAAGGTCAAACGTCAAAAGTCGGTGACCTTCGACCTTCGACCTCCGACCTCCGCTGCCACCACTGCAATTACACACGACAAATGCCCAAGACCTGCCCTGCTTGCGGTGGAAAAAATATCCGCGCCTATGGGTTGGGAAGCGAGAAGGTAGAAACCGATGTGCAAGCCATGTTCCCCAAGGTCCGCACTTTGCGCTGGGATTGGGACACCACTCGTCAAAAAGATGCTCACGAAATCATCCTGACGCATTTCGCTAACTATCAAGCCGATGTGTTGGTCGGGACGCAAATGCTCGCCAAAGGCTTGGATTTGCCGCTGGTCACTTTCGTTGGAATTGTGCTGGCAGACGTGGGACTGAATCTTCCCGACCCGTTTGCCAGCGAGCGAGTCTTCCAAACGTTGACACAGGTATCCGGGCGCGCGGGACGTTCATCGTTGGGCGGCAAGGTAATTTTGCAGACCTTCATGCCCGAGCATTACGCCATCCAATTCGCGGCAGGACATGACGTGGACGGTTTCTACGAATGCGAGTTGGAGTATCGCCGTCAGTTGGGGTATCCGCCGTACGCGAGGCTCGTGCGGCTGGAGTATCGTCACGCCGACCCGCTCAAAGCTGAGGAAGAGTCACAGAAAGTAGCGACCAGACTTCGGGAGAGAATCGAGGCGGAGAAACGTCATCAGACAGAGTTGATCGGTCCCGTCCCATCCTTCTTCTCCAAAGTGGATGGCATCCACCGCTGGCAAATCGTCGTACGCGGACCTGATCCCGTTTCGCTTCTTCACGGTTTCAAATTGCGGGACTGGCGGATTGAAGTTGACCCGATAAGTTTGCTATAATCTGAACGTCCCGAAGGTTGAAGAACCTTCGGGACGGCGTGTAATCCTTCACAAGGAGTGTGACCCATGCAAAGTTTTTCGCGCGGTTGGTCTTTTCTCAAGCAAGCCTGGGAGATGGCTTTCAAGGATAAGGATCTGCTCAAGCCTTCGATCTATGCTCTCGTGGCTGGCATGATCGTTTCGGTGATTGGCATCATCCCTCTTGCAATCGGTTATTTTATTTTTGGTACCGAGGGCATCGGGGGCATCATCATGTTTATCATGGGTGGGCTTCTTGTTTTTGTGCAGTTCGTGGTGACGTATGTTTTTTCCGCGATGACCGTGTACCTGATTTACGGCTACCTTGCAGAAGGCGACGGCAGGATGGACAAGGCTTGGGGGATCGTCCAGCGCGACTTCTTCGATATCCTGACTTTGGCGGCGGCTTCGACGGCGGTGAACATGCTCAAGAGCGCGGCGCAGCGCAACCGCAAAAATAGCGTGGTCGCCAACCTTGCGCGTTCGGCGACCAGTCTGCTCGAAACCCTGTGGACGGAAGCCTCCTACTTGGTTTTGCCTGCAATGGTCATTGATGATTTGAATCTCAAGGATGGTATGCAGCGTGTTTGGAAGATTACAAAAGAAAACCTTTTGCTGGTTGGTATCAGCACGGTGGGTGTGCGCGCGGTGACGGGTCTGATCGGTTTTGTCTTCGGCGCGATTGGCTTTGGCATTGCTTTTGCCATCGGAGGCGGACTGACTTATCTTTCCGGCGGCGCGATGGCGGTCTCGGTCATTGGCATTGTCATTGGCGCGTTGATCTTCTTTGCCTTTGTGATGGTGGCGAGCGTTTTCAGTTCCTATACCAATACCGCCTATCACACCTGTCTCTATATCTGGGCGCGACAGGTTGAGACTGCGCGGGCGCAGGGAAGTTCCGCGCCTGTTGCGGCTCCCGCTCCATTGGCTGCGGTGTTGACGTAATAAGTATTATGTCATTGCGAGGGCGCCTTTGTTCTTCGCCCGAAGCAATCTCTGTCACTGAATGGGGATTGCTTTGTCGGGGCAAGCGCCCTCCTCGCAATGACATGGAAAAAGGAAATCCATGCAACCTGAACCCCGACGTGAAATGATCACCTGGCAGGAAGTGGACAAGCTGATCGACTACCTGTTGCCCCAGTTCAAGCGTGAATTCACCGCCATGGTGATGATCACCCGTGGCGGCATCATCCCCGGCGGCCTGTTGGCGGAGACGATGAACATCACCCACATCCTCACCGCCGCTGTGGATTTCCCTGCCCAGTCGAAGACCGAAAAGTCCAGCCTGATGGTTTGGCCCGAGTTTATCCAATTCCCTGCCGACGAGCAATTGAGGGGACGTCCAACCCTGATCGTGGATGACGTGTGGGGTTCCGGGCGGACGATCACCGCGGTGAAGAATCGCGTCTCTGCAGCGGGCGGATTCCCCGAAACCTGTGTGCTGCACTTCAACCCGTATCGCAACTTATTTGGCAGTAATCGTCCGGATTATTATGCCGCCGTAACCGATGCCCGCATCGTCTACCCGTGGGAGATCAACCGTGGCATGGACCAGGTTTTGTTGGGACAAGTGTGAGGAATTGAGGGACGAGTAACGAGAGATGAGGCTCCATCGAGCCTTGTGGCTCGTATCTCGTTACTTGCGACAAAAAACCATGAAACCAATCGAAACCACAGTCCAGGAACGGCTCGATACCTTGCGCGGCAACGAATATTTCGACGACCTTCCAGACGCCATGCTTCACGAAATTTCCGCGCGCATGTACCTGCGCGAATACCAGCGTGGCGATGTGCTTTTTTGGGAAGGCGACCCATGCGAAGGCTTGCATATCGTCAGCCGGGGGAGCGCCAAGATTTTTCGTCTCTCGCCACAGGGACGCCAGTACATTGTGCGGATTTTGCAGGAAGGCGACACGTTTGCCGAAGTCCCCGCCTTCGATGGCGCGCCCAATCCTACCAATGTGGAAGCATTGGAAGATTGTTCTGTGTGGTTAATTGATGCTGAATTGCTGCGCCGCCTGATTCTGTCCCAGCCACAGTTTGCACAGAAGGTTTTGGCGAACTTCGGGCGGATGTTGCGCGGCATGGTGTACAAGGTCAGTGAGATGGCTTTCTACCAGGTGACTCACCGCCTGGCGCGGTTGATTGCCGAAATGGCTGAAGAAAAGTCCATGCCGCATTGGACCCAGGAACAACTCGCGGCGCGGCTGGGAACGGTACGCGAGGTGGTGTCACGTTCGTTGAGGGAATTGGAGCGAAGCGGCGCAATCAAAGTCGAAGACCGCCGGATTCGAGTTGTGGACAGCGAAATATTCCGTCAATGGTCACAGCCGGGGAATTGACATAGCCAACAAGAAAGACGCCACCCGATGAGGATGGCGTCTTTCTTACGCATCACGAATTGCGAATTGGATTTACTGGGCAGGCGCGGCGTTATAGTAAGTTCCCGTAGCCAGCAGACTTGTATCGCCAACGGATTGCGCCGCGAGCATCTGGGCTTGGCGCGCGCGGTTGGTGGCCTCTGCCAAAGTCTCCAACGCATATTCGGGGTTATGGAAGCCTGTGCTGTTTTCAGCAGAGATGAAGTCCCACATGAATTGCGCTTCGCGGTGGAGTTTGCGGGCCTGATCCAGCAGGGCGGCGTCGGCGTTGCCGGCGGCGACTGCGGCCTTGATGGCGTTGATTGCGTCAATGATGGCATCTTCGGTTGTGATCTTGGTTTCGGCAACCTGGTCCTGGATGATGCCCACGCGCGCAACCACATAGTTGGTGTCGGCATGGCATTGACCGCAGGATTCTTCGGGATTCAGCAGCGGGCTGTGAACATTGTGCGAGGAGTACTTCGTCGCGCCGTCGCTGGTGTAGGGCATGTGACAATCGGCGCAGGAGACGCCCGCGTTGTAGTGGGTGGAGTCAGCCGTGAAGAACTCGTATTCGGGATGCTGAGCCTTCAGCATCGGCGTCGCGGTATCGGGATATTCCCAATCCTTGAACTCGACTTCTTCGTAGTAGGTGAGCATCTCTTCCGCCGTCAGACCGTTATCCCATGGAAAGGTGAGGTACTTGCCGTCGCCCTTGAAATAATATTCGACGTGGCAGTTGGCGCAGACAACCGTTCGCATTTCCTGGCGGGTGAAGGTTTTCCAATCCTTGCCCTGTCGTTCGAAGGCTTCCTCGAGCGCGGGGTTGGTGACGATCAACCGCATGGTCCCAGCCTCGTGGCAGTTGGCGCAGCCAATCGAATTGCTGATTCTCGGCGATAACTCATTGAACGACATCTTGTCGTAGGCTTCCATTCCCATCTCAGCCCACAGACCAGGGTTGTCGGCGGTCTTGCAGGAGTAGCAGGTTCCAGGCGTGCGCTTGGGGTTTGTATCATCCAGGTTCAAACGCTTGGTCTCGCGCACATCTTCGAGCATGTGCATGTGACCGCGGTCGTCGTTATAATCCTTGCTGAACGGCATTCCCGCGAACAAAATCTTCTGGCGCGGATCGCGTTCGAGCCACGAAAAAGCGGAGGAACCGCCATACTTTGTGTCCTGGGTGTTTGTGCCAGTCTTCAACATGGTGTCGTACTGGTTGGGGAAATTGACCGCCCATTTGGCGGAATCAGGCTCCATTGGCGCGATCTCAACCAAAGGCTGAACGGAGCGCGTCTCGGCGGGTTGATTCTTCACGTATGCCAGCACGCCTGCCAGCGCAACGGCTAGGACGATCACAAGTCCCGCCAAAATCAGTGTGGTGTAATTTTTCATTGATGCATTCTCCTTTACTTGATCGGATAAAGTGTCGAGTCTTGATAGGGGACATTCGAAGCGCCGCGCGCGCCGTGCGCCACGTTGCGGTGACAGTCCCAGCAATAGCGGTCGAAAGGCTGCGCGCCCATCACGACGGTTTCCGCCGCGCCTGCATGGCAGTGGATGCAATTCTCTTGAATGATCTCCTTTGTTTTGTCGCTCGCGCGGATTGCCACAGGAATATCCCCCGAAACAAAGGCATAGACATCCTTTGCGCCCTGCCTGCCCTTCTCGGCGTAATACACCGCGAAATTGTCATGGGGCAGGTGACAATCGGTGCATTTGGCAAACCCTTCATGCCCGCCGTGATACCAATTCTCATATTGCGAATCCATTGTGTGGCAGTTGGCGCAGGTTTCCGGGTCGCTTCCGCCATAGGCGGCGGCGTCTGTCGCGAAGACAAAATATCCCAACGCCAGGATTCCAACAGCAATGGCAATGATGGTGAATGGAAATTTCGACATTGGCTCTCCTTGGATAAGATTAACTTGGGCTTAATATAAAGGAATGGACGAAAAAGCGTTGTGATTTTTGTCACATTATTGGAGGAAAACTTAAGCCCGAATTAAAAGCAAATTTACCTTATTTTATCCGAAATGCAAATCCCTGTTAATCGTTCTCTCGCCAGTGATACAATCCCATCATCACATCATTGGAGCCCGAATGAAAAAACCTCGCCTGCGCGGACGCTACCTTCGTATCCTGACCTTTTTCGCGGGGGTAATCCTGCGCTTTATCTACTGGGAATTGATTCTGTCTCGATTGGGACTTCGTCCACTCGTGAGGCGGACTCGCCCCAAACGTTTTCGCAGGGATGCGCAGCGCTTCCGCGCGCTGGCAATTCACATGGGCGGCGTGATGATTAAGGTGGGACAGTTCCTCTCCTCACGGTTGGACATTCTTCCGCCAGAGATCACCGACACCCTTGCCGACTTGCAGGATGAGGTCCCCGCTGAAAGTTTTGCATACATCCGTCAATTGGCGGAGCAAGAACTTGGCGCCCCGCTGACGGAAAAATTCGAATGGTTCGACGAAAATCCGCTCGCGGCGGCGTCCCTCGGTCAGGCGCACAGAGCAAGATTGAGAGTGGATGAGAATCTGGATTTCGTCAACGTCGTGGTGAAAGTCCAGCGTCCCCACATAGCCGCCATCGTGGACATCGACCTCTCGGCCCTCAAGCGGGTGGGGAAGTGGCTGATGTACTATCGTTCCATCCGCGAGCACGCCGACGTACCTGCCTTGCTGCGCGAGTTCTCGGCGACGGTGTGCGAGGAAATCGATTACATAAAAGAAGCCGACAATGCCGAAACCTTTTTCGAAAACTTCAAGGATGACAAAAAGGTGAATGTGCCGCGTGTTGCGCGAAGTCTATCCACTCTGCGCGTGCTGACCCTCGAAGACGTGTTCGCCATCAAAATCACGGACTACGACGCCATCACCGCGGCGGGCATTGACCGTGGCGAGGTGGCGCGCAAGTTGCTGGATGTCTATCTCGAACAGATTTTTGAAGATGGTTTTTTCCATGCCGACCCGCATCCTGGCAATTTGTTCGTCACGCCCCTGCCGCCCGCGAAAAGCACCGCGAAAAGCGGCAAGCGCAAATCCGCCCGCTGGCAGTTGACCTTCGTGGACTTCGGCATGGTGGGGCATGTTCCCCCAAACCTCCGTAAGGGACTGCGTGAGACGGTTATCGCCGTCGGCACACGCGACGCGGCGCGATTGATTCGGTCATACAAGGAGTTGGGATTTTTTCTCCCAGGCGCGGATATGCAGGCTCTGGAGCAGGCTTCGTTGGAAGTGTTCGACCGCTTTTGGGGTATGACCATGAGCGAACTGCGAAGCGTGGAATTGAGCGAAGTGCATGAAATGGGACACCGCGTGCGCGACGTGATGGTGGAGACGCCCTTCCAGGTGCCAAACGATTTACTGATGCTGGTGCGGACGGTGGCAATCCTTTCAGGGATGTGCACGGGTTTGGACGCGAACTTCAATCTCTGGAATCAACTTGCGCCGTACGCGACAAAGCTGGTCGAAGAGGAGGCTTCGTCTGCGTTTGGTCTGGATAATATTCTGAAGCAGGTGGGGGATTTGGTACAATCTTTTATTGCGTTGCCATCGCAGGCAGGTCGTGTGCTGGCTCAAGTGGAATCAGGCGGGCTGACTGTGCAGTCTCCGCAGGTGACTCGCGAAGTCCGCGCATTGGGTCGTTCGGTGGACCGACTGACAGGCGGGGTGATCTTCGCCGCGCTTCTGGTCAGCGGCGTGATGTTATTGGACGCTGGGAATGGTCAACTTGGGGGAGGTTTGCTCGGAGCCGCAGGCGCGACCCTGTTGTGGGTGTTGTTCGGGAATAAAAAGTAAACGTCATTGTGAGGGCGCTCTTTGCCCGGAGCAATCCCCATCTAACTTGAGATTACTTCGTCGGGAAGAACACCCTCCTTGCAATGACGTGAAATGTTATTCTTTCTCGTCCATCTTTTCGATTGCCGCATCGAGCAGGCTGCGGACAGCCAGCATCATTTCCTTGCGGGCGGCGCGGTGGTGTTCTAGAAATCCTTCGGGGAGCAGCCCTTTGACCGCTTCACGCATTTCCTTGCGGGCTTTACGATAATGCTCACGGGTCTCCTCGGGGATTTCGTGTTTGAATTTCTTTTCGCTTTCATCTTTTTTGGTGGTCATGGCGAACTCCTTTCCATATTCATTATAGCACTTGAAGTTTACGGCGCTGTGGTGGCGGTAGGGGTGACAAGGTCCCCAACTACGATGTTCACTGTGAGTGTGTCACCGAAGTAGTTGCCGTCCTTGTCGGTCATGCGCCACGAACTTTGGATCAGCCCGTTGATTCCACTGGGGACAGCCAGTTCGATGGAAAGTTCGCGCTTCGCGCCGGCAGGGACAGACTCATTCAAGATCAATGGTTTCCCGCGCATTGGGTCGCCGCCCACGTTGACAAAGCTGAAACCCGGCGCCCAGGCGCATCCGCCGCTGTTTTGCACATACCAGGTTTTGGTGAAGACCTCGTTCGGCTTCATTTGGGTCATGTCGGGAATGGAGCGGTCTTCGAGATAGAGCAATTTGTAGCATGGATTGGCAACGGCCGGCGTTTCGAGCGTGGCGGTCACATCGAGCGTGGGCGTGGCGGACGGTTCAGCCGTCGGCGTGGGAGAAACTGTAGGCAGGACGACCAGCACTTCGGTCTGGGATGCGATATGGGTCTTGACCGCCTCGGTGCGGATGGCGTCCACATCCACAGGCGTTTCCTTCGGTTCGCATGAAAAGAGCAATACCCCTGAAATCAGAAACACGATGATTGGGAGGATTTTTGTTTTCATGACTTCAAGTATACAACATTCAGACCCCAAGGTTTTTTGAAACCTTTGGGGACTCTGATTCAAACTTCAACTCCCAGCCAGATGCGGATGAAGTAACCGATGACGAAACTAAAAGCGGCAACGCTGAGGCTCAGCCCGGCCATTTCGGTAAACCTTGCGCGGAAGGATTCGCCCTTGGCGACGGAGATGTAATAATTGAAGACCGCAATAATAATGACGGCGGTTGTGAGCGAAATGGCCAAGTCGAGATAGTAGTTGGCGAAGAGCAGGTAGGGCAGAATCAGCAGGGTGACGGTGATGATATAGGCAATGCCGGTGTACACAGCCGCGCGGACGGGGTGTTTGCCCGTGTCTTCCGAACGGGTGGAGAGGTATTCGCTGGCCGCCATCGAAAGGGAAGCGGCGATGCCGGTGATCAGCCCCGAAAGGGCAATCAACTGCACGTTCTGCAGGGCAAGCGTCAGTCCGGCCAGGGCGCCGGTCAATTCGACAAGGGCGTCATTCAAGCCGAGCACCACCGAGCCTGCATAGCGCAGGCGTTCCTCATCCAACATGCCGATCAACTGCTGTTCATGCTCGTTTTCCTCCCGTTGGATTTTTGCCGCTTCGGGGATGACCTTTGAAACTTCGGCATAATTCTTTTGCGCGCCTTCCTCGCCCATTTCCATCAGTTTGACGCCGAAGGTGAAACCGAATACAAGACTGACGATGTAATAGAACCAGACCGTAAACCAGCGCGGCTTGACTTCTTCATTGGTGTATTCCTTCCAGATGTTGTAATGGCGCAGTTCGTCATCGGCGATCTGGTCGAGGATCTTCGCATTCTCCGCTGATTTGACGCGCTTTGCAAGACGCTTGTAGATATTCGATTCGGTGATTTCCGTTTCTTGAAAGCGAAGTACTTTTTTGCGGGTTTCTTCGTTGAGTTGCATAATGTTTTCCTCAAAAAGACTTCGGAAATCTTTGAGGTTTCCGAAGCCTGGCTCGCAATTATCCCAGTGCCTGATACTGCATCGAAGCATACCGCCCGTAGGCAAAATGCTCCAATTGGCGTTCGATGTCGTTGAGCAGGGCGGAAGCCCCAATGCGGAAGAGATTCGGGCGCATCCACTCTTCGCCGAGCTCCTCCTTCATCAGGATCAGCCAGTCGAGCGATTGCTTGGCGGCGCGGATTCCGCCCGCAGGTTTGAAGCCGACCTTGTAACCGGTGGCTTCATAATGGGCGCGGATGGCGCGCACCATCACCAGGCTGACGGGCAGCGTGGCGTTGGTCGGCTCTTTGCCTGTGGACGTTTTAATGAAATCCGAACCTGCCTGCATGCAAACGATGCTGGCGCGCATCACATTTTTGAGCGTGCCGAGTTCACCCGTTGCGAGGATGGATTTCATGTGCGCGTCGCCGCAGGCTTCGCGGAAGGCTCTTACCTCGTCGTACAGGGCGCGCCAGTTTTGGGTGAGGACGTGCTGGCGCGGGATGACGATATCGATCTCCGACGCCCCCGCCTTGACCGAGTCTTCGATTTCCGCAATCTTCTGTTTGAACGAGACCAAGCCGGCAGGGAAGCCGGTGGAGACCGCCGCAACGGGAATCCCCGTCCCCTGCAAGGCGTCCACGGCGGTTTCGACCATGCCGTGATAAACGCACACTGCGCCGGTGGTGATGGATTTTTCGACGCCCAAATCCTTCAACAACTGCGGGCGGATGGGTTGACGGGCCTTGGCGCACAGGCGGCGCACCGTGCCAGACGTATCGTCGCCGGAAAGGGTGGTCAAGTCAATAGTTTGGGCGGCCTGCAAAAGCCAGGCGGCTTGATATTCCTTTTTTACCGTCCGGCGGGTGGGGATGGTGGCGGCGCGCCGTTCGACAGCGGAACGGTTGACTTTGACATCGTCCACAGGCGCGAGGTCGAGCGGAAGGATGGACACGCGTCCGCTGTGGCTTGTTTCGATTTTTGTGGTTTTGACCATGGATCTGCTCCTGATTTCGGCCTTATTATACAGCGTGAACCACGTCATTGCGAGACGGGTACTTATTCTTCCGTCGAAGCAATCTCCAATCAAGTATGAGATTGCTTCGGGAAGATCGCCCTCGCAATGACATGGCATATTGTATACTTGGGATATGCAGCCTGCCTTCGTCATTGCCGGCAAATTGAACCGCGAATACATCCTGCCCTGCTCTGGTCCGCCGCTGTTGGATTCACCCGGAGGAAGCCTGCTCTACGCAGCGGGCGGACTGGCGGTCTGGGGCGCAAGTGCCGGGTTGGTTGGACGCGTAGACGAAAATTACCCAAGTCAGTGGGTGCGCGACTTCGAGAAACGCGGCTTCGACACACGCGGCATCCGCATCCTGCCCGAACTGTGGAATATCGATTTGCGCTCCTTTGTCGCCTTCAATGATTTGAACGAACGTAATGTAGCCAATGCGGTCTCGCATTTTGCCCGCCGCCAGTTGACCTTTCCCAAATCCCTGCTTGGCTACCAGCCTCCCGATGAATCGCGCAAGGACCCGCGCCAGCCCGAACCGCTCTCGCCCTCGGCTCTGGACACTCCCAAAGATTACCGCGATGTGCGCTACGTTCATCTTTGCCCGTTTGACTTTGTCAGTCAAAGTCAGATGGTGAGCATGTATCGGAGCGGATCGAACCAGACTGTCAGCCTCGACCCGTCACCTGGGTATATGTCTCCCGGCTTCTGGCGCGACCTGAGGCTTGTCTTGCAGGGCGTCACTGCCTTCCTGCCGTCGGAGGAGGAGTTGCGTTCGCTCTTCTGGGGCGAGACCAACGACCTGTGGGAGATGATGAGACGGATCAGCGAATACGGCCCGCAAATCGTGGTGATCAAACGCGGCGCGCAGGGACAAATGCTCTACGACGTGGCGGGCAACCACCGCTACGACATCCCCGCCTATCCATCCCGCATCGCCGACCTGACCGGGGCTGGCGATGCCTTTTGCGGCGGATTCCTGGCCGGCTTTCAACAAACAAATGACCCGCTGATGGCAGCCCTGCACGGAAGTGTCTCGGCTTCGCTTACAATCGAAGGAAGCGGACCTTTCTACGCCCTCGATGTTTTACCGGGACTTGCCAAAGCGCGACTGCGCTGGCTCCAGGAAGCGGCGCGCGAAATTTAGGGAACCCAATCATGCCAACTACAGACCAAATCCTAGACCTTGCCATTCGAATCCAGCAAATTGCCGCGCCTTCATTTGCCGAGGGACCGCGCGGTGAATTTGTGCGCGGACTCTTCCAAAAGGAGAAACTGAAAGATGTTTCGATGGACTCCTTCGGCAACGTGTATGCGCGCCTGCCGGGGAAACAGAAGAAAACCAGACCGTTGATTGTCTCGGCGCATTTGGATACGGTCTTCCCTGTCAGCGTC
The DNA here is from genome assembly GCA_034433295.1 of Anaerolineales bacterium. GTDB lineage: Bacteria > Chloroflexota > Anaerolineae > Anaerolineales > Villigracilaceae > Villigracilis. Next base: position 15,511 of record DAOUAS010000193.1, read on the forward strand.
AACCTGCAAGTAAAACGGGAAAAGGACAAGGTCTACGGACCGGGTATCGGCGATAATTCGCTGGGCGTGGCGGCTCTGTTCGGCCTTCTTTGGGCGTTGCGCGAAAAAAGCGTCAGCCTCGAACACGACCTTTGGTTGGTGGCAAACACCGGCGAGGAGGGACTCGGCGACCTGCGCGGGATGCGCGGCGTCGTTGACCGGTTCAACTCGAACGTCATCGGCTATCTCGTTTTGGAGGGACTGGCGCTTGGTCACGTCTATCATCGCGCCATCGGCGTGCAGCGCTACCGCATCACCGCCAAAACCGCGGGCGGACACTCGTGGGCGGATTACGGCCAGCCGTCGGCGGTGCATGAACTGGCATCGCTCATCACCGAATTGACCTCGATACGTTTGCCACGCATTCCGCGCACCACGATGAATGTCGGCACCATCCACGGCGGGACGGGCGTCAACGTGGTGGCATCCGAAGCCAAATGCGAACTCGACCTGCGTTCGGAAGATACAAAGGCGCTGTTGAAACTGATTCATCAGGTGGAGAAGACTTTGAAGGACGCCGACCGTGAAGGCGTGCGCGTCATGGCGGAGATTATCGGCGAGCGGCCTGCGGGAGAAATCCCGTCCGATCATCCTCTGGTGGCTGTGGCGTTGCAGTGCCTGGGAGAGCAGGGAGTCGAAGCCGCGCTTACCGCAGGCTCCACCGATGCGAACATCCCCTTGAACCACGGCATCCCCGCCGTCGTGATGGGAATCTCGACCGGCGGCGGCGCGCATACCCTGAACGAGTTTGTGGATGTCGAGCCGATTGCGAAGGGGATCGGGAGTGTGGCGAGGTTTGTGGAACTGGCGGGGTCAGTGGGACAGTAATCAGTTAGTTCGGATGGGAGGATTTTTTCTCCGCCAAATATTCCCAACTATAACAAAAGCCAACCATTCCAAACTTCGATACAGGGTTGCCATGCTCAATTGCAGGGAATGTCCGCCGTAGAAGTCACGGTATTGATCCCTGTCCGCCATGGGGAAGGGCATCCAGATGCGGTTGAAGATGAAGATCGCCGCGAGCATCAATCCAATGGAAAGATTCGACTTTTGCGGCGCGATGAATCCAAACAGGATGATTTGCGGCAGGAATAGAAATGTGGCGAAGCGGAAGAAGTCCGTACCGCCGAGGAAACTCAGGAACAGGACAAGAACAGTGTAGGTATAAAGATAAATGCGCTGGTTATCCGGCAGACCCGCGAGAGTCGACTTGATGGTTTTCGTGTCCGCAAGAAAGAGGAGTGGCAAGAGATAGGCAAAGATCGAGAAGATGAAATTGATGCTCACGCTTGGCATGAAAGGCAGGAGCAGCGTGGTGAGAATGGCTTCGGGGGAGAATCCGGCGATCTGGTAGTTCTCCGTCACCGGGATAAGCAGTCGCGGCAAGATGATGGCGGGGAGCAGGAATAACGCGGATAGGGAAGTCTGCCCGATGAATTTGGGGCGTTCTTCTGTTCGTAAAGCCACAACCAGATAGGCGACCAGCGGAACAATATTGAATTCGCGGATTTGTGACGCAATGACGGTGGCGATGAGCAGCGGCAGGAATTTTTTCTCGAATGCAAAATAAGTTTGCAGGAGGATGAGCGCGTATGCCAGATGATCCGGGCGGTAAATGTCGAAGAGCAGGAACTTGACGTTGAACAGCGAAAGCGCGGTCACGGCCATGGCGATGGCCGCGCCTTTGCGTGATTTCGTCAGCCAGTGTGTGAAGAGGAAGACGCCTGTCAGTTGCGCGATTGCGCCGAAATAGGCAACAATCAGGAAGCCATGCTCGATGGAAAGACCCGACGCTCTCGATATGAGGTTGACAGTGAAGGGGGTGAGGTAGCGGTATGCGAACGGACTTGCCAGCGGCTTCGCGTCAAACCCATCCTTTGCCAGCGTAATGTAATAGACGAAATCCCAGGCGTATTTTTTCGTGTCGATGGCATTGGTTAGCAGGTCCAGTCCAAGCACGAGGATGGCGGAGAAGCAAACGATCCAGAAAATATCTCGAGTTTTCATCGAATTCCCTTTCAGCGTTTGCGGAGAAAAATGGAGACCTCGTCCGTTTGATAAACGGCGGCAAAGTCCTTGTCGTTTTCGAGAGCGGAGATAACCTCGCCGCCACGTGAGATCGGCTGGATGACCCGGCACATGCTCTTCAGTGTGGATTGATTTGCGATGTAAAGATAGTCGTAATCAATGCCAGCCTGTTTCGCTTTCTCCTCGACACAGGCAAAGGAATCCATTCCGTTGAGACAGCCTTGCGCATCCCGTTGAAGTTGCGAAGCAGGCACAAATTTCCCCGGCAGCCACTCCGTGCCTTGAATCGTCGTCAGGCTGGTTTGCCCTGTCAACGCCGGGAACCACTCCGGGATACTGTCACAAAAGACATCCGTTTCCCCGGTCAGAATCAAGAAGCGGCTTTCCGGCGGCGCGTTCGTCTTGACCCATTCAAAGGCTTTGCGATTTGCCGCGGAGACGCTTGTCCCCGCAAATTGGGTGTCGAAATAAAAGGCATTGCCGATCATGTACAACGCAAGATACGCGGCAAAGATTTTTAGGACCAGATTCCGACCGGGCAGGTGAGTTAGAGCCGGAAGGATCACATCGGAAAGCGCGAGGCTGGCCAATATTCCCAACGGAATCATCGCATAGACTGGGGCGCTACGCGGCTCGACGACAAAGGGCAGCAGATACGCCGCTGGAAGCAGGAATTTTCCCTGCCGAAGGCTGGTTGCCAACCCGATGACTCCCAACACGGCGATAAAGGTTGTGGCAGGCTCATCGGTCAAAATATAGATAAAGGGAATGAGAAGAGCGATAATGGAATGAAACCCCGTTCCTGCCGCCGCCCGGATCGGGTCAAGCCCAAAGCGGAGGAGCAGGGTCAGCCACCAGGGAGATGTGAGAAGCAATGTCCCAAGGCCAACCCACAGCGCATTCAAAATTCCCGTCTTGTTGCGCCCTTCAAAAGCCCAGATCAGAATACAAAAAGCAATAGTGTGAATCGCGGCTTCGGGATGGCTCAGCACGGTCGATGCGCTGAAAAGGATTGAAGTGAGTAGAAATTTTTTGTTTGGATTCTTGAAGAGCGCATGGACGCTTGCAAGAGTCAGCAAAAGAAAAAGCAGTCCAAAACTCCGCGTCAGCCCGCCGCCCATCAACGCCCAACTCATGGCGCGGGGGATGAAAGCGTAAACAAAAGCCGCGATGCCCGCCTTGAACGATGAACCCAAAATGGATTTTGCCAGCCAATAGAACGCGGGGATGATCGCTGTGCTGATAACAGCCGGAAGCCAGCGCAGAATTTCAACCGGGCTTGCGCCAGTGATTTGCGAAAGAAACGCCCCGCTGTAAAACCCAAGCGGTGGATAAGCGAATGGGATGCTCAGTCCGTTGTATTCCACAAAGTATGGCAGGCGGTATTGGTTATCCCGCACAGCCAATATCATGGCATGGAACAACCCGCCGTCATTGAGCGGAAAACCCGCGACCCAGGGCGCAAACAGTCGCACCCATCCGCCGAAAATTGTGGCGATCACGGCAATCAGTGCGCCGGACTCTTCCTGTGTGGGCGCTCGAAATTTTTTCATTTCGACGTTGATTCTTGCAGAACCTTTTGGAATGCCCTGAGCAGTGAACCGCGCTGCTCAAAGCCGGTCTCGCCTAAATCTGCCAGCGCGAGGATGACTTGTTCACGGCAGCGGCTGAGCAATCCGCCGGTGAGCCGCGCCAGTGATTCGGTCTCGGCGTTGACCTCGTCAGCATCTGTCCACAGGCGGCCCGCCTCCCAATGACGTGACAGCACGTAGGGATGAGTCAACGGCTGGGAAAGACGCTGCGCCCATCCGCTGGAGCCGGGGTCGAGCCAAAATTGCACAGCCACGGGACGGTTCATCATCAGGAAGGTGTGCGCAGGCGCGACCAACACGGTGTCCACATTTTCATTGCGCCACGCTTCGAGATATTGCGCGGCGATGACTCCGTCTTCGAGCATGGCAATATATTCTTTTCCCAGTTCGAGCCCTGACGGGTTTTCAAAACCTGTCAGGGCTGTTGAGGTAGGTTCCATCACCTGCCTGAACTTCTTGATCGACTCGATCAGGCTGGATGCCACGCGGACAGCATCCATGTTGCTGTGAAAGCCATAGTCAGGTTGAGATAGCACTTCGCCGAAAATCCGCCGCAGGAAGAAGTCCAGCGGTTGTGGGGTGGACTGACGGTATTCTTCGAGCCAGCTCCGCAGGTTGGTAAAGCGCTCGCCGAGTGCATAGGTGATTCGCTCCTGGGTTTCGGGTTTGATTTCATCGAACGCCCTGAACGTGTCGAAGGGCGGACGGTAAACAATCTCGGTGAGCAGTTGGGCGCGGATAAGGTCTGTGTTCAAGGCGAACATCAGTGCGTGCGCCACGTCGAACTTCGTCGGGCGGATGTTCCACTGCGGATGTGCCAACGCCGACAAAGTAAGCAGTGTTCGGCTGGCGGGTTCATCACGCAGGGAGCGCGACGGGCGATGTGAGCGCCAGGGAATTCCCGCCGCTTCCAGCCGATGGGTGATTGCGAAACGCAGCGCATCGGAAAGATACGGCGCAAGCACCACGATTTCGGAGGGTCGGATTCCATCCTCCTCGATCAACGATTTGATTCGAGCAATGACCTTATCGAGCATTTCAGGATAATAATGAGTCAGGATAAATTCCAGCGTGCCGTTTGTGCCTGTGACTTCGGTCTCGCGGTGAGTGATTGCCGGGACCAGCATGTCAGAAAGCGCGATGATATTTTCAGACGAGACAAAGCTGTCGGTGAGTTCGATTCTTTCGTCGCAGGCATCTGCTAAAGCGCAGCCCGTGACCGCGTCGCCGCCAAGGAAGTAACGATAGCCCGCGTCGGTGTCGTAGATCAAAAGCGCAGAGTCGAAATCTGGCATCCATTCCCCGATGATGTCATGCGCTCTTGGAGCATCCTCTTCCACGTTGTCGTAGATCAGGTGACGGTAGGTGCGTTTGAGGTAATTCTGTGCGTGTCCCTCGCGCCAGAGAATGCTTGCAAAGATTTCGAGTTGAAGCGAAAAATCGAGCAGGTTGTGTTCGAGACAATACTCGCGGAAGCGGTTTGCACACTCCTGCGCATCTTGATAAATGCGGCGCTGGACGGGGTCGCCGAACCAGGCTGAGTCCATGCGCGCGCCAATCTCCGTATAAGGAAAGCCGATCACTGCTGACTTGTTGAGATTATCGAGGATTTGGGAATACAAGCGGTTGCGGTCGATGGTCAACGATTGGAAGAAGCCTTGCTCCAGCAATGGGCGCACGAGGTATGCCATGTAGTATTGCGCGGTTTCGAGCGTGAGAAAAACGGGCGGCTGATCAGGATGTTTGAACCCTGCCGCTTCTGCTGCGAGAGGCCAGAACAGGTCACACATACGTTTGGCAAGTCCGCCGATGGTAGCGGATGTCACCTCGCCCCCCGCGCTGCGTTCGGGACTATAAAGCAGATCAAGATATGGCTCCTGCATCGTCCGCTGCGGTGTAAGCATAAGGATGGAATCTGCCGGGACGCCCTGACTCAGCAGGTGACGCATCCGCTCCACGCCCAGGGTTGTTTTGCCCGTCCCGGCCCGGCCTGCGACGAAGAGTCGAAGGTCGAGGGAAGCCTCAATTACTTTTTGCTGAATCAGGCTGAGGGTTGACATGCTTTGAGGGTAAAGGATGCGCGGTGTTTTGTCAATAAAAATTGGGAGTTCCCGCATGGTTGTCTTTGGAAATGAAGTGTTGTATAGTTGATGCAGCTTTGCCATGTAATGTTACGCAGAAAACTATTTTCAAGGAGAAAACCTAATGCCTGAACCAATTAAAGCAACTGCCAGTCCAACTTCCTTCGTCAAGTTCTCGGACAAGCTGACGGACTCGATCAATGACATCACCAAGATTATCGAGCAAAATAAGGAGATGATCGACTCGATCCAGGAGATTGCCATCGAGTTGACCGGCTCCATTGGCTCGCTACACACGCTGACGGTCAAATACGCCCGCATCGCCAACCAGATTTTGGACGTCCTGCTGCCCATCCTCAAGAACCTGCCCGTCGTCCCCAAGAACGTGATGGATTTGCTCGTCAATCTGGAAAGTATGACCCAGAAGATCATCGACAACGAAGTTTCGACAGCCAAAACCATCACGGATGTTCGTTCCGGTCTCAACACGGGTGATGTCAACAAGATTCGAGGTCATGCGGATCAATTGAAGGGTGTTACCAAGACCATCACTGCCATGCTGCCGAAGTAGGTTTTCAGAGTTTGCCGTCAAGCCGTTCTCCCACAAGGAAACGGCTTTTTGTCGCTGACTCGTTGAATTGTTGACTCGCTGAATCCTCGAATCTCCCTCTCCCAAATCGTTGACAGGTCTGCCTTCCCGCATGTATAATACCGCCCGCTAAATTAACCCAGCTTCCCCGCAGTCCGGCGTAGACTTGCCCTGAGTGAAATCGAAGGGATGAAAGTGTCCGCGGGATTTGTGGCGAAGTGATGACTGGAGAAAGATATGAAAATTGCTATCGTCGAAAGCGGCGGCAAACAGTACCGTGCCGTCGAAGGCTCCACCATCGATGTGGATCGCCTTGCCCGTGAAGTGGGCGAAAAGTTCGATTTTGAGCGCGTCCTCCTCGTTTCCGATGAAGACAATGTAATGGTTGGCACACCCACCGTCAGCGTGAAGGTTTCCGCTTCGGTGGTGGATCACGTCAAGGGTCCGAAGGTGATTTCCTTTAAGTATCGCCCGAAGAAACGCATCCGCGTCAAGGGCGGTCATCGTCACTTTTATACGCGCCTGATGATCGAGTCCATCGGCTAGCCCGATAGTAAAAAGTGAGAGGTAGAAATGGCACATAAAACAGGCGGCGGCTCAACCCGCAACGGTCGTGACAGCAACTCCCAGCGTTTGGGTGTGAAACGTTACGCCGGTCAATTTGTTCTTTCAGGCAACGTCCTTGTCCGCCAGCGCGGCACAAAGATCAAGCCGGGTCTTAATGTTTTGGTCGGCAAGGACGACACCCTCTTCGCAATCGCGGATGGGATCGTCATGTTCGATGTGGTGCATGGACGCAAGCGCGTGAACATCGTCCCTGTCGAGGCGGAATAAGATGAAAACTGGAATCCATCCCAACGTCTTCGAAGCCAAGGTCACCTGCGCCTCCTGTGGCAAGACATGGACCACCATGTCCACCAGGAAGGAATTGCGTGTGGACGTTTGCTCGAATTGTCACCCGTTCTTCACCGGCGAATCCGCCCGCATTCTCGATGTCGAAGGTCAAGTGGACCGCTTCTACAAGAAACTTTCCGCCCGCCAGACCTATGTCGAACAGCAGAAGGCAAAAGAAGAAGCCGCCAATTCCCCGGATCGCTCGATTGACGACCTTGCGCTTTCGCCACGCGCCACGGATGCGTTGAAGAAAGCCGGCATCCTGAGCATTGGGCAAATTCTTGCAAAACTCGGCGAAGGCAATGCCGCCATGCTGGATATCCCCGGTTTTGGCCAGTCCTCGCTGACTGCTTCCAAGAAGAAACTGCGCGCCCTGGGTTTTGAGGTTCCCGAAGTTCCGGATGCTCCCAAAGCGCCCAAGACACCCAAATCCGCGGAAGTTGTTGAAACTCCTGAAGCCGAAGGATAGGCTTTCAGCGCTTTGTCAGGTAAAGATTTCTCAGGTAAACTAGACAGGCAGATGCAAAAGCGTCTGCCTGTTTTTATATTCTTTTTTGGGAGTGGATATGCGTCACACACATGGTTCGATTGAAGTCATTTGCGGTTCGATGTTTAGCGGCAAGACCGATGAACTCATCCGACGGCTGGTACGGGCGACCATTGCAAAGCAAAAGGTGCAGGTGTTCAAGCCTGCCATCGATATTCGCTATGTGGTGGAAAAGGTTGCTTCGCACACGGGTTCGACTTTCGATGCGATTCCGGTTGAAAAAGCGGCAGACATTCGCTCCAGACTGGAAGCTGACACAACTGTCGTCGGCATCGACGAAACCCAATTCTTCGACCCCGAAGTGGTGGATGTGGCAAAGGAGCTTGCCTCACGCGGAGTGCGGGTGCTGGTCGCCGGTCTGGACACGGATTTTCGCGGCGAGCCGTTCGGCTCCATGCCAACGCTGATGGCTGTGGCGGAAAATGTCCTGAAACTCCACGCCATCTGCATGACCTGTGGTGACGAAGCCTCGCGCACTCAAAGACTGGTCAACGACAAGCCCGCGCGGTATGATGACCCTGTGGTGATCGTCGGAGCATCCGAGTTGTACGAAGCGCGTTGCCGCTGTCATCACGAGGTACCGAGATAACGATATGTCATTGCGAGGAGGGCGCTCTACCCGACGAAGCAATTTCATTGTAAATGGGGATTGCTTCGGGCACATCGTCCTGGCGTTCGGTGCCAGGGAAAAACGCCCTCGCAATGACATCGTTGAAAAGGAACTATTCCCATGCAAAATTATAAAGAAGTTCTTGCCGAAGTTTTGATTGACGCAAAAAACCTGCAAGCCCGCGTGAAGGAACTTGGCGCCCAAATTAGCGCGGACTACCCCGATGGCGACCTGTTGCTAATCTGCATCCTGCGTGGGGGAGTGCCGTTCATGGTGGACTTGAGCCGCAATATCACGTCGCCGCACAAGATGGATTTCATGGCGGTCTCATCCTACGGCGCGGGCAGACGCGAGTCCTCTGGTTTCGCCCGCGTGACCCTCGACCTGCAAATGGACATCCGTGGACAGCAGGTGCTTCTGGTTGAGGATATTGTGGACAGCGGACACACCATCGCCTCCGTGTTGGACTTGTTGAAGACCCGTCAACCAAAATCCCTCAAAGTCTGCGCCCTGCTTGACAAGCCCGAACGCCGCGAAGCCAATGTCCCCATCGATTATGTCGGTTTTTCCATCCCCAATAAATTCGTCTTTGGCTACGGTCTCGACCTTGACGAGTATTACCGCAACCTTGATTTTGTCGGCGTGGTGGATTTAGAGAAATATACGCCGCCGAAGTAGGCTTGTTATATTTGGAAGAAGTGATGATATTTCCGATCCGGTCCAATCTCATTACTCTATGTGGGACGCTGGGTGGTTCGCCTGCGCGGAAAAGTCATCGCGCAGGATAACTCATGGGAAAACCTTGCGTGTAGGCTATTCTCCCTACAATTCCCATACGAATCGATGATAATTCTCCTTTCCGCATTGACTTGCCTTTTGAAAGGTACTATACTGATGACATCGAGGTAACGCCATCATGCGCTTCTTTTGTGGAGTACCCAGTTCTGTATAGTGATACACGCGGTTCTTTCCGCGTGTATTTTTTATTTTCCCTCAAAAAAGGAGACGAAAACAATGGATTCCGGATTGATCGGCAAATTGGAAAAAGCAAAGCGATATGCTGAGGACAGGCGTCGTTTCCACTTCACCAAATTCGAGGTTGACTTCAAGGGCGATAACAGCGACCACCACGTTTCTTATGATAACGGCGTGTTCAAGTGCGATTGCGAATTTTTCCTCACGCACAAACGCTGCGGACATTCCATGGCGCTGGAAATTTTGCTTAAGAATATGATTGCCGAGCCGGTATAAAACCGCTCACAGGTTAAGAAAGACTTAACACCCTGCCTCTTCGAAAGGCAGGGCAGTTTTTTGAGACACTGCCTGTTTTTCAGGGTTCCGATTTGAATTGATTTTTTCCGGCAAATTTGTTAAACTATTTTCCGAGGCAGGTCAGCGGTAATGGAAGATGTATAAGATAAGAAACGATGCTCTCCAGAATTTACAAAACGGTCTCTGTTGTAATAAGGGCGCTGCCTGTGGGGAGTGGTGGGTATGTGACGTCACTCCTTTTCCTTCCCGTAGGGTTGTCGCAAAATCGCTTGGCAAGATTTGAGGTTCATGGCGCTATCGGAGCGAATTTGGGGGACGGGAAAGATTTTCAACTTTCACGCGAAGCAAAAGCGTAAGTTTCCACACTTTGCAACAACCATATTACGGCTGGAGGCTGCACTGTGACGAACGCCTTGAATGTGATGGCATTCAAAGTCAAATTTTAGTTGATTCATTAATTTTGAGGAGATGATATGTGGACAATAAAAAATAAATACGTAGTGTTGGTAGGCGCTTTGCTTGCGCAGGTTACAATCGCGGGTTTATACGCGTGGAGCATATTTGGGAGAGCCCTTGAAGTGGAAAGGGGATGGGGTCCTAATGAAATTTTGGTTCCTTATGCGTTAGCCCAGTTTGTCTTTGCGTTCAGCACGTTGTTTTCGGGGTGGTTGGTTGATAGAAAGGGTCCGAGGATTGCGTTGGTTATCGGCGGCTTGTTGTATGGTAGTGGTTTGATTTCATCCTCGTTCGTTACCTCGCCGGTCCTTTTGTATTTAACCTACGGCGTGTTGTCTGGGGCGGGGGTTGGATTTGTATATGTCTGCCCGTTATCGACGTTAATCAAGTGGTTTCCTAAGAACCGCGGCATGATTACAGGCTTGTCTGTGGGCGTGTTCGGTGGCGGCAGTATTATCTTTCAACGGGTTATTTCAAACTTTTTGACGATCACAGATGTGTCTGGCGCCTTTTTGTACCTGGGGATGATTTCCATGAGCCTGATTTTGGCTGGCGCCTTGTTGACAAATAATCCTGCCGGGTTTGTGAAGAAAGCCGGGGAAAAGGGTGAAGGGGATTACACAACTGCCGAGATGGTCAAGACGAGGAAGTTTAAGCTGGTTTGGGTTATGTACTGGCTCGCAGTTATACCTGGCTTGCTCGTTCTTGGCGCCGCCAAGAATATTGGGATTGAGGTGGCAGGGCTTGAGGCTGCGGCTGCAACCTCGGTAATATCCATTCTGGCTGTCTCCAACGCCGGCAGCAGGCTCGTGTCAGGCGCGTTGTCTGATAAGCTTGGCACATTGAATGTATTAAAAGGGATATTTGTAATCACCATCATCTCTTTATTGTCCTTGAGCTTTTTAGCCCAAACAAAACTGTTCTTCTACCTTGGCGTTATTGGCGTTGCTGTAGGTTATGGCGGTTTTCTGGCTTTGTTCCCAACTTTCACAAATCAGGAGTTTGGCTCCTACCGTTATGCGTCCAATTACGGCGTCGTCTATCAAGCGTATGGTCTCGCCGCGCTATCGGGTATTTTCCTGAAATCCATGGTGGGAAGCTACACAACCACATTTGTTTTTTCCGCCTTTGTCGTTGCTGTGGGACTTGCTATCGCGTTTATGCTGACCGAAAGAAGAGCCGAGCTCGTAACGGGAAAATCGGCGGCATAGTGAATGAAATCCATGCAGGAGGAAACGATACTCGGCGGCGAACACGTTCGCTCACATTGTCCCGATTTCCTTCGAGAGAGCGACACAAAGTGGACTTCGCTACAGCCATGACGATCGCCTTGATTTTCCTTGACGCTTCCGTATCCTGCCGATATAATCCGCCCGCTTAAGTTCGTAACCAAACAGACGGGCGTCCTTGGCCCGTCTGATGTATGTAAAAGGAGAAAGTACTCATGACCCCACATCCAAAGCGCAAACATTCCAAAGGACGCCGCGACCGCCGCCGTTCACAGGATGCGTTGACAGCAGTGAACACCGTTGCCTGTTCAAATTGCGGTTCCATGCGCCTGCCGCACACCGTCTGCCCGAAGTGCGGTTTCTACGGCGGACGAGAAGTCGTCCAGGTTAAGAAGGAAAAGAAGACCGCCGAGTAGGAAATGGTTTCAAGCCGTTCTCAAAACGGTTTTGTGTCTTTCTGGAATTCCAAAATGGGTCGTGACTATCGTGACCCATTTGTGTTTTAAAGGGAAGTTTACAAGGAGAGATCATGAAACTTAATTTACAGACTACGGCCTTCATCTTCCCCGGTCAGGGTTCCCAAACAATTGGCATGGGAAAAGACATTGCCGCCCAATATCCCGTTGCAAAACAAACCTTCGAAGAAGCGAATTCGATTCTCGGTTTTGACCTTTTCAAGTTGATGTCCGAGGGCCCCGCCGAGGAATTGAACGACACGCTCAACACCCAGCCTGCCCTATTCACTCACTCGCTTGCTGCTTATCGAGTCTTTTCGGCTCTCTACCCCGACCCTTCGACAGGCTCAGGGCGACCTCCCGCCTCACTGGCCGGGCATTCGCTTGGAGAATTATCTGCCCTTGCCGTAGCTGGAGCCATTTCCTTCGCGGACGGCTTGCGCCTTGTCCGCAGACGTGCCGAGTTGATGAAGCATGCAGGCGAACTTGCACCTGGCGGCATGGCGGCCATCCTTAACCTTGACATTCCTACGCTGGACAGAGTCTGCGCGGAAGCCAGTACGCCCGATGAAACCGTGCAGGTTGCCAACGACAACTGTCCCGGTCAGGTGGTGATCTCAGGTTCGAAGCCCGCGGTGGAGCGCGCCATGTCGGCCGCAAAATCGGCAGGTGCAAAACGCGCCCTGCCTCTGGCGGTTTCGATTGCCGCGCACTCGAAGTTGATGGCTTCGATTCAAGATGAATGGAATGAAGCCGTCGCCGCTGCGAATTTTTCAGCGCTGAAACTGCCGGTCATTGGCAATGTCCATGCCCAACCGCTGGCAGACCGCTCCGTGTCCGCCGCCCGCGCCGACATAATCGCGCAGATGCAGTCCCGTGTCCGCTGGACGGAATCAATTCAATATTTGGTTGCAACGGGAATCAACACATTCGTCGAAGTGGGGACCGGAACCGTCCTCGGCGGGCTGGTCAAACGCATTGCAGGCGGCGCGACCATTTTACCGTTGGGCAATCTGCAGGATTTTGAGGCATTGGAATAACTCTGGAGTCAGGCTGCTTGCTGCCGATAATCATCCGCAAGCTGACAGATTCCAAAACTCGCACCCTCCCGAATTTTGATCAACTCGGGCAAAATTGGGATATGAAAAAAATCACCCTGCCGCTCGTCCTCGTCGCTTTTCTTCTCGCCTCCTGCCTTCCCGCAGATTCAATGCAGGCGCCCTTGCCGCTCCCCGTTCTTCCGAGCGAGACGCCGCCGCCGTTCATCGTTCCCGTTACCGACACGCCGGTCATACTCCCGCCGCCAACTGAAACGCCCGCGTTTCTTATTCCAGTCACAGAAACGCCCGTTTTGGTTCCCCCCGCAAAATGGTGGGAGGTTTATTTCACCGACCCGCTGACAATCAACAATCCCGATGCGCTGGCTGGTTCGATCGAAGAGAGGTTGATTGGATTTATCGACAACGCGCAGATCAGCATTCACACTGCTTCGTTTGAATTCAATCTCACGCCTGTTGCTGAAGCCTTGATCGCTGCAAAGAATCGCGGCGTGGACGTAAAGTGGATGACGGATGACAAGAACGGTTTGAACTACGATACCCAGCCCGGGCGCGGACAGTTCTCGCTTTTGCAGGCGGCGGGCGTCGAGGTCAAAGCCGACAACCGCGCCGCGTTGATGCACAACAAGTTCTGGATCTTCGACCAGCAAATCGTTTGGACGGGATCGACCAATGCCACGGTCAATGGGATTTTCAAGCAAAACAACAATGTGCTGGTTATCCGTTCGCCTGAGATTGCATTTATCTTCGAGCGTGAATTTCAGGAAATGTGGAGTGGACAGTTCGGGCGGCGCGCACCATCCACGCTGGGCAATCAGTGGGCGATTCTGGACGGTTCCCCGATTCAGGTTTTGTTTTCGGCGGAGGATAATGCAGTCGCCAATCTGATCGCCCTGGTTGCGGACGCCCAAACCAGCATCCGTTTTCTGGCTTTTAGCTTCACCGACTACCCGTTGGCGCAGGCGATGATCGGCCGTGCAAAGGCTGGCGTGGATGTGCGTGGTGTTTTCGAGACCTTTGGCAGTAACAGCGACCGCTCCGAGTTGAAAACTTTTTGGTGCGCGGGTGTTCCCGTGCGGCAGGATGGCAATGGAAGTTTCCTGCATCACAAGGTTATTGTCATCGATGACAGTATTGTAGCGACGGGATCGCTCAATTTCTCGTCCAACGCGGATGAAGATAACGAGGAAAATGTCGTTATTCTAGACAATCCTGAAGTCGCCACCCTTTATTTGCAGGAGTTCGAGAAACTTTGGTCGCAGGCGCCTGACGTGAGGGCTGGGACCTTCACTTGTCAATGACCATCCATTCAGCGCGCGCACCGCACCCGGAATATATTGAACGAGCGCTTTTGTTTGTGCGGGAGGATCAGTCTTTTGCCGGGCTTTCCTTCTCTCCCAAATCCACCTTGCGCGAGGCGTAACCATCATAATCCGGCACAAGGCGGTCATACTCACCGTCCATCAGCGGGGACGAGATCATGAAGTCCGCCGAGGCGCGGTTGCAGGCGATGGGGATGTTCCATACCACCGCCATTCGCAGCAGGGCCTTTACGTCGGGGTCGTGCGGCTGAGGTTCCAGCGGGTCCCAGAAAAAGATGAGGAAATCGATCTCGTTCTCGACGATCTTTGCGCCGATCTGCTGGTCGCCGCCGAGAGGTCCGCTCTTGAGACGTTCGATCTCGAAGCCAAGTTCTTCCTCCAGTATTTTTCCGGTTGTGCCGGTGGCAAACACCTGATGATGCGCCAGCAGGTCGCGGTTGAATTTTGCCCATTCCAGCAGGTCTTTCTTTTTATTGTCATGTGCCACAAGGGCAATCTTCTTGTCATGTTCCATCGGAACTTTTTTGTGTGCCATTTTTGCTCCTGTTTATAGAACTTCAAGACCTGACAGGTTTTCTTGCGGCGCAAGTTAATCGAGACTCTCGCGAATCAAAATTGCCCCGATGCTCGCGCCTGTGTGGGAACTTGTCAGATCTTTTCATTGCAGCCTTTATTTTCCCAGCGCGTATGCGGCAACCGAAAACGCATTCGCCACGTTGAACGAGCGTTTTTGTCCGCGCATGGGAATGCGCAGGATGACGTCTGCCAGGTCGAGCAGGCAGGGGTCCACACCGGCGACTTCGTTACCGACGATCAACACAAAGGAATTGGCAAGTTGGGATTTGGGGAATTCGGCAATCGTAATTGCCCGTTCATCTTCCTCCAGCGCGCCCACTTGCCAGCCTTCCGCTTTGAGTCCCTGCGCCAGTCTCACCGCGTTGTTGTGATGTGACCAGGTGACGTATTCCTCCGCGCCGAGCGAGGTCTTCTGTACCGCATCCGCTTCGGGTGTGGGTGTGATTCCGCACAAGTAGGCGTGGTTGAAACCGAAACCATCCGCGGAGCGCAAAATCGATCCCACATTCCACGCCGAGCGGATGTTGTCCAGCAGTACGGACTTCATCCATCCCTTTCCGGCTCTTTTTTCGCTGCTCGTTCTTTCCTTGCTCAGTTCTCTCTTCAACACAACTTCCGTCCCGCCCAAACAATGTGGACAACGTTCGCCGAAGGCATGTCCTTCTGGCAGCGGATAGCGCAGTCCGCAATTCAGGCAGACTCGGACTTCAAAAAATGACATAGTCATGTCCATGCATTATATCCCCATCCTGTTGACTCGCTGAATCGTTTACTCGATGTATCCTGACAAGCGGTAAAATGAATATATCATGCAATCGACCCATCAACTCGTTCCCGAATTTATTTACGAGAAATATCGCGCCGGGGATGTTTATGGCAGTTTTCAAGGCGCGGCTATTTTCGCCGACTTATCGGGTTTCTCCGCCATGACCGACACGCTTTCCGCCCACGGTACGCACGGCGCCGAAGTGCTAGCAGACATGATGCGCGTAGTTTTCGAGCCGCTGGTCAACACAGTTTACGAGCAGGGAGGCTTTGTCATCGGTTATGCGGGCGATGCCTTCAATGCGGTTTTCCCTGTGGAGCAGGATGCCGCTGAGACTCTGCATCGTTGTCTGGCGGCGGCCTGGAAAATGCAGTCACACTCCAAAACCAACCCAACCGTGGATACGCCCTATGGCGAGTTTCGCATCCGCATCAAGGTCGGCATCGGCTTTGGCGGGACCACCTGGCAGATTTTCAAATCCATCAACGGCAAACGCGCCAGTTACTGGTTCCGCGGCGAAAGTTTGAAAGGCGCGGTGGAAGGGGAGGAGTCGGCCCGCGCGGGTGAGGTAGCGGTGGACTCAATTTCATACAACCTTCTGCGCGATACGGTGGATGCCGAACCCATCGGCGATTGTTTTTTGGTTCGAAATATTCGCGTGGATTTGCCCGCGCCCAAATTTTATTCCCCGTCGCGGAACGGGGATGACCTCGTCGAGGTTTTCTTTGGCGAGGAAGTGACTCACCTGCCGATTGTGGGCGAATTCCGTCAGGTCGTGAATCTCTTTGTGGACATCCCGGCCAATATATCGGACAAGGCTCTCATCAAGCCGTTTATGGAGACGGTTTACTTGTTGCAGGAACAATATGGCGGATTCTTTTTGCGTCCCGATCTCGGCGACAAAGGCTTCAACCTGCTGATGTTTTGGGGCGCGCCTACGGCTCACGAAAACGACGTGGACCGCGCCCTGAATTTCATTCTTGAGCTTGCGGCGCGGACGGGTATCACCCTGCGGGCGGGGATTTCGTACCGGCTGGCTTACGCGGGCTTTATCGGCTCGAGTCAGCGCGAGGATTACACCGCCTATGGCTGGGGCGTGAACCTGGCGGCACGGATGATGGAACGCGCAGGTGAAGGCGAATATTGGATGGACGGCGAAACGGCCCGCCGCGCCGCAAAAAACTTTAATTTCAAAGCGATTGGCGAACTACAGTTCAAAGGTTTCAAGCGCGGGCAGAACATCTTTGTATTGTCCGGTCGCAAGAATCTGGTCGAGACGGCCTATCAGGGACAGTTGGTCGGGCGCGATCAGGAACTCGAATCGCTGTCCGCTTTTGTCGATCCGCTCAAGCGGGGTCAGTTCGCGGGTGTCATGGTTCTGAAAGGCGAGGCAGGTATCGGCAAAAGCCGGTTGGTTCATTCCTTTCAATATTCCAAATGCCTTGAAGGTTTCCCTGTCCATTGGGCGGTCTGCCAGACGGATGAAATTCTGCGTCTGCCGTTCAACCCGTTCACTGACTGGTTGAGGAAGCGCTTCGAGTTGATCGACGGTCAGTCAGATGACGTGAACCTCGTCGAGTTTTCGCGCGTTCTGCGCCAGTTGCTCATCTCCACGCCTGATACGGAGCTTGTCGCTGAATTGTCCCGCACCAGTTCGGTGCTGGCGGCGCTGGTCAATATCACCCAGCCAGGGTCGCTGTACGAAAGCCTCGACGCGAGAGGTCGTTACGAAAACACGTTAAGCGCACTGAGCGTCCTCTTGCGTGTCGAAAGTCTGCAACGGCCATTCATTCTTTTTCTGGAGGACGCCCACTGGCTGGATGATGACTCGCGCGCGTTCCTCTCCCATTTTGCGCGGACTTTACTAAGTGAGCCGAAGAAGCAATATCCCATTGCCATCATCGTCACCCAGCGCCCCGAAGGTGAGTCTCTTTGGGAGGTGGATCAAATTCCAGTGTTGGAGATTCGCCTCGATAAGCTCGCGTCGGGCAGCCTGTCCCAACTTGCGGCGGACATTTTATCCCATCCCATTTCGGATTCCCTGCTGGCTTTGCTCGAAGCCCGCGCCGATGGTAATCCATTCTTTGCTGAACAAATCCTGCGCTACCTTTCGGAGCAGAACGCGCTGGTTCTGGATGTGCATGGAAAGTACTTTGCGAATGCGCAGGCAGAAACGTCCCTTCCGGTGGATGTGCGCGCCGTGATGGTTGCCCGCCTCGACCGCCTGACCCTGCAAGTTAAAGAAATGGTGCAGACTGCCTCGGTGCTTGGGCGTGAGTTCGAAGTTCGTGTGTTGGGTGAGATGCTGCACTCAGATCGGGAATTTTCAAATCACATTGCACAGGCGGAAAGCGCAGACATCTGGATCGCCTTGAGCGAAATCGAATACATCTTCCGCCATGCCTTGTTGCGCGATGCCGCCTATTCCATGCAGTTGCTGGCACGCCAACGCGAGTTGCACGGCTTGGCGGTCTCTGCCATGGAAATGGTCTATCGCGACGATCTCGAGCCGCATTATGGCGAATTGGCGTACCACGCCGAAAAGGCGAATTTACAGGAGAAGGCGCTTCACTACCTGACTCTGGCCGGGAGACTTTCGCTTGCAGATTACCGAAACCAGCAGGCGGTTGATTACTTTACCCGCGCGTTGGCCTGTGTCCCTGCCGGCGATTTGCGTACCAGGATCGACATGCTTCTCATGCGTGTCGAATGTTTCTACAACCTCAACAATAACGAGGAGCAGGACCGGGATTTGTCCGCACTCGAAGAACTTGCGCGTCAACTCGGTGATGAGGGATTATTGGCCCGCGCCAACATGCGCCGCGCCTATTATTTTTCTGCATTGGGAGAGTTTCAGCAACTACTCGACTATGCCCTTCTGGCAAAGTCATTTGCGGAATCTGCGCATGATGATGAGACCATTATTGCCATATACATCCTGATCCCGACCGCTTTTTTGCGCTTGGGCAGGTTGTCCGAAGCCATGCAGTATGCGAAGGACGGCGTCATCTTTGCGCGACATATCGGACATCGACAGGGCGAAGGCAAAACCCTGACCGTGCTCGGACTGGTGGCGCTGGACAAGGAAGGCGCGGCCGCGGCGGCGCGTTATCACGAACAGGCGCTTCTAATTGGGCGGGAAATAAAGGATAGGTATCTTGATGCCATGGCGCTGAGCAATCTGGCCTCGGCGATGATTTCATCCCAGGGTGATTACGCCGTTGCGTTGGGCTATTTCGAACAGTCTTATTCGATTGCCTGCGAGTTGGGGAATAGCAAAGGGCAGGGCATCACCTTGTCGAACATGGGTTGGCTCAACGGCATTTTGGGAAATTATCCCTCCGCAGTTGATTATTTTAAACAGTCGCTGGTCATCCTGCGGAGAATTGGGGAACGCTCGATGCAGGTAAATGTTTATATAAATTTGAGCGCGGCTGCGGGTGGATTGGGGGATGTGAGCGCGGCGCTCAAATCAGCCGGGGACGCCCTTGCGCTTTCATCCGAGTTGGGCGACCAGACAGCCATCGCGTGGTCCCATTTTGCCCTGGGCTATGCCCATCTTTCGAATCATGAATTTGCCGAGGCAATACAGTCGTTTTTGCATTGCATTGAGATCAGGTCGGCAATCAGCACTCCCGTTCTGTTGGCTGAGGCCCGCGCCGGTTTGATCGATGTGTATTTGAAAATGGGAGACCAGTCCTCTGCCCAAACCGAAACGGAGCGGGTTCTCGAATACATGGAAGCCGATAAAACGTTCCAAGGGGCCGAGGAGCCGCTGAGGATTTTCCTCGCATTGTATCGGGCGCTGAAAATAAAAAATGACCTGCGTGCTGCGATTGTTTTGCAAAACGCAATCCAATTGCTGAACGCGCAGGTCTCGAAGCTGGGTTCGGAAGATGCCCGCCATATGTACACGGAAAATGTGCCATGGCGGCGTGAAATTTATCAGATTGCCAAAGAGGGCGGATTAGTCAATTGATTACGGAGACCATCCGCTCGAGGGATCGCCGTCGGTCAACTCAATGGTGTTGTTTTTGATCTCGCCCAGGTAGTAATACGGTTCCCCCCTGCTGTCGATGAGGACCAGTCGCGATCCTTTTTCGCCTTCGGGGATTTTCACAAAATATTTTTCCTTGATGACCTGTCCGTTCTTTTTGATGATGAAGTTGTTGAACCAGCGGATGGAGGCGCCGTCCGGCATTTTATCGGGCAGTCCGTTCACGCTTAATTTTTGAACGTCATAATCGCCGTCCCCCGTAACTTCAATTTCGATGTCCGATTCCGAACCTTTATCCTTCTTGACCTTGAATTTCTTGGGATTTGATTTATCCTTGTCAACCTTCCCCGGGATAATAACCTTGTTTTGCATGATTTTCTCCTCTATTATGATTTTGGTTGGGGGTTTGCATACGGGCGCATTATATGCCGCGCCGGTGATATAATTCCGATAAGTCACGATATTGATATTATCGGGCTGACGCGATTTTCGTCCATATTCGTCCAACTGATTTCGTTTGGAAAGGAGTCAACCATGGCAAACAAGGAACAAGGAAAAGGAAAAGACAGGGAGAAGAAGAAACCGAAGAAGAACAAGGATAAGAAGAAATAGTATTTGAATCGAACGACCCCAGATCGAAAACCGATTTGGGGTCGTTGTTTTTTTATGGCGGCGAATTTAGTTGATTCGCGGTTCGATCACTTACGCTCCAATCCCGCTTCCTCGACGATGCGCGAGACGATCTCTTCCCACCCGACCGCCATGATATGGACGCCGTGTACGCCCTGTTTGGTCTTGATCTTTTCGATCAGTTCCAGCGTGATTTGGACACCTTCCTCCTGCTCATTGCCCTTCTCTTTGGCGATTTCCATGCGCTTGAGGATTTTTTCAGGGACGAATACACCAGGCACCTTGCTGTGCATATAGGCGGTGGTTTTGTAATTCTTGAGCGGGGTCAAACCGATCATGATAAATACCTTGTCTAGGATGTTGCGCTTGGCGATCTCGTTTAGCCATTCGTCGAGCGAGTCCGCGTCCAGCACCACATTGGTCTGGAAGAACTGCGCGCCGGCGTTGACTTTCTTTTCTTCACGCAAGGCCTGAAATTTCATCTCGGAGGCGAAGGGGGAGGCCGCCGCGCCGAGGAAGTACTTCGGCGGAGTCTTGATCTCCCGCCCATCGAGGTATTTTCCTTCGTCGCGCAGACGGCGCAAAATCCATAGCATCTGAACCGAGTCAACGTCCACGATGTCCATGCGTCCGCGTGGGGTGGGACTGAGCGCCATGCTATCGCCGGTGATGCAGAGGATGTTTCGTACTCCCAAAGCCGCCGCGCCAATCACTTCGGATTGCAGCCCGACGCGGGTGCGGTCACGCGCTGCTATCTGCATCACGGGTTCCGCGCCCAGTTCGACTGTCACCTTGCTGCATGCCCACGAGGACATGCGCGGCGTGGCCGATGGACTATCCGTAAAGTTGATGGCCGTCACGTACGGCTTGACCATCTCGATGTTTTGCTTGAGTTTATCGACTGTGGCGGAAATGGGCGGCGCGATCTCCGCCGCAACAACGAATTCACCGGCCTTCAGCCTGCGTTCCAGTTCAGAGACTGGCTCGACGTATCCGGGCGCGTGATATTTCGAATCGCCTTTCCACCAGTCGGGCTGGCGGACAGGTTTGAAGATGGAATCCCAGGTCTTCGCAAAGGAACCCTCTTTGCGGCTGGCGAGTCCGCTGACGACGTTTGCCACTCCCACTTTTTTCACCTGGTCGGCCACATCACCCCATGTTTCTGTCCCGGCCTTATCCCAGTCCATGGGCGGCAGGACTTCCAGCAGCATCTCCTCGCGTCCCATCTTGAAGGAACGCTCGTAGATTTTGTACCAAATGCAGGGACGGGACTCGTCCACGTAACATTTTTCGGGGGTCGATCCGCCGCAGGGCCCGTTCCGCAAACCTTTCGGACATTCCATCGGGCAGATGAAAGCGGTCTCCTGCAGGAGACAGTTACCACACATGCGACAGCCAAACAGCGGCCCCTTGACCATGATTTCGATTTTTGCGAGCGCCCGTCTGTTGAACGGTTCTTTTTTGAAGGGAATAAACGGTGGTTGCCAGCGGCGTCCGGGAGTGAAGATGGGCATGGGAAAGCTCCTCGAAAAATTATATATAATATATGATATATCAGATGGATGAATTTGGGAAGTTATAAAAGTCACTGAAGCCGGGTGTACTTTTTGCGCCGTTGCCTGTTCGATGATTTCGGATGCAGAGCGGCGGATTTCCTGTTACCATTAAGCTGTACAGGCGGCCAGGCCGCACAATCGTGTTTCTTTGGTGAATTTAGAAAAGGAGTAGCCATGAAAGCGTATGTGATGATCAAGATTCGCGCGGGCGAAGTAAAAGAGGTGGTGGTTCAACTTCGTAAAATAAAAGGCATTGTTGAGGCGCACATGACCTTTGGCCCCTACGATGCCGTAGCTGTTGTGGATGCGGCTGACATTGCCGAAATTGGCGCGGTCACTGCGCTCGAAATTCAACCCATCCCCGGCGTGGAGCAGACCTTGACTTGTCTTGCCGTGGATGTATAAATCGAGGCTGTTTTCACTTTGAACGGGCTGGAAGATCAGCCCGTTTTTTGCGGCTTAAATCCCTGCTACAATTGTGAAAGATTTGAAAATGTAAGGAGTGTTTCGATGACTTATCCCATCATGCAGCGCGAGTTGACAGTTCATCTCCATAACAAGAACTGGTATCTGCGTCCCATCGAGGACGAGGAAAAGATACTCGGCCCCGTGGATTATGGCTGGCACCGCTTCAATATCTACCCCGATAGTTTTACCTTTGGCGAGGGACTTCTTGCAGGGAGTTCCATTCCCGGTTCGAGACGGCTTGTCTTTTGTACATGGAGTTCCCAGTGGGATGGCTTCTATGTCTCCAGTATGGGCGGCGCGGCTTACACCTTTCACGGAATTGGCGTCAACTACGTGGCGCTGCGGGGAATGGCACCCGAGCCGAGCGTGGTGTTGCTCAATCATAAAGCAGGTGAAATTCAGGTGCGGATCGAGCCAGTCAACGTCGAGCCGCTTTGGAATGGATATGCCAGTCCCGATGGCAAGCCTCTGATCGGCTTCTTTGCTTTGCAACAGGCGTTGTATGATCGCTACGCCAGTGAATACGCAAAGGACAATGTGCGTATTTGCGCCATTGGCCCAGCCGCGAAATATACCCGCGAGGGAGCCATTGGTTCAAGCCCTGTGCGGAATGGAGCGTTCACTGCGGTTGTGGATTGGGCTGGGCGCGGCGGATTGGGAAGCCGTCTGTTCAAACGTCACAATGTGGTAGGTATTGTCTTCGGCGGCGAATGGGACGACCCAGACCTGCGGAATTCCGCCGAGATTGATACTTACTTCCTCGAACATTTTGGCAAGAAAACCATCCAGACCGACCTGGCTGTGACTGAAAAATATCGCTACGTACCTGAGTTCGAGACGGGAGGCACTTTTGGCGTCAACATGCGCGACCTGAACGAGCGTATCCTGAGCTTCAACTACACTTCGATCTACAAGCCCGTTGAGTCGCGCCTGCATCAGCATGAGAATTTCATCCTCAACCACTATTTGAAGCAGTTCAACGAAGAGACCATCAAGACCAAAAAGTTCCAGCATTGTGGCGAACCCTGTCCGGTGGTCTGCAAGAAAATGTATGGGCAGTTCAAAAAGGATTACGAGCCTTACCATGTCCTCGGCCCGCAAGTGGGAGTCTTTGACCAGCGAGCGGCAGAACTGCTGAATGATTTTGTGGACGCGATGGGGTTTGACGCAATTCAAACGGGCGGGACTGTCGCCTGGATCATGGAACTCGTCCGCGACGGGTTGATCGACCCCGCCGAGTTCGGCCTGCCGTCCGCGAGCGAAATGACCTTCAACTGGGTGGATGACCCCGCCCATTTCGACGTCGTCGCTGACAGCATGAAAAACGCAAACTATGCGATGGAAGTAGTCAGGGCAATCCTCTTCGAGCCAAAGGCGGAGTTATTCCGACAAAGCATCCGTGTGGCGGCGCGAAAATTGGACAAACAATACGGTATCCGCAGCATTGACCGCGCGGTGTTTGTAGGTCACGGAGACGAAGGCTGTATGGTCCCGAACCAGTATTGGGTTCCGGGGATGCTCAGTCCCATGCCGATGATGGGCAAGTACTTTGTCCACTACGGCGTGGAATTTATGCCCCCTGAAAAGTTGGGACGCAAGAATGTCGAACGCATGACCTACGAACTGTTCAACGAGAACAGCGGCATTTGCCGCTTCCATCGCAAATGGTCGGAAACCATCACCGATGAAATTCTGCGCGCACATTACGAAGGAATGAAAGATAATTACAAGGCTCACCAATTTCGTGTGGCGCGTGAAATCTACGAGCGCGAAGCTCCCAAGATTATCTACTGGGAAAGCGGGCGCGTTGCCGACATGGTAATGGGCTATTTGGAGCAATGGGAGAAGGATGGACTCAAGACTCCCGACTTGGTCGAGTGGCTGACACGCTTCCGCGAAGATAAAACGTCTGCCGCTAAATCTTACTGGACAGCCGTCCGCGAGGGAATTCACGCCGCATTCAGCGAGGGCGCGGATGCAATACCTGAGGTTTTTACGCCGGGTCAGCAGGGTAAGCTTGCCAAATAAGAGCAGGAGACCCGTCAAGTTTAATCATGACAAATGACGTGATTCCCCTACAGGAGAAAAAATGACAGACAAACAAAACGAGTTCCTGTATCGAATGTCCGGCCATCTGCGCCGCGGACTTGCCGATGTGCAAAAATATGTCGATGATTTATATCGCATCGAAGAACTGGAAGATTACATCGGCGTGAAGGATTCGCCCATTGAGTACATCCAATCCGCGCTGACCCCGTTGATTGGGCAGGTCAATAATTTCCAAGATTACGCCGAGACCGTCACAAACCGGATGGAATTGGAGTTACAGGATGTGGATGTTTACGCCATGCTCGACGGCGTGATGACCATTGCCGACCAACTGGCGGAAGCCAACTCTGCAATTACGTTTGAAGAAGATATCGAAGAAAACCTGCCGACCATCGAAGGCGACCCGACGCGCCTTTCACAGGCGCTGCTGACCTTGATTCACAATGCCTTCAAGTTCACCGAGTCAGGGGCAGTCACTGTCCACGTGGCGCGTGAGCCAGGCAATATTCTGTTTGAAGTCCGCGACACAGGGATCGGCATCGCCGAGGAAAAGCAGGAATTGGTCTTCGAGCCGTTCGAGACCATCCTTGAAGACAAGGACGACCCGCGAGTTGGATTCGGCATCGGCTTGAAGATCGTCGAACACATCATCGATTTGCACGACGGCGAGACTTGGTTCGAGAGCAAAGCAGGAGTTGGGAGTTCGTTTTTCTTTACCGTGCCGGTTTAGAGCCTCTTTTCGAGGATTTCGGGTAATACTTAACTCAAGTTGCCACCATACGCGCCTTGTGTCATGCTGAGGGACGCTCTTTCCCCGAAGCATCTCTGACACAATCAATCGAGACCCTTCGGTCGCGGAAAACACGCTCCCTCAGGGCGACATGGTCCTT
>DAOUAS010000194.1:0-26501 GCA_034433295.1 Anaerolineales bacterium
GTCGAAGTAGTCGTAGAAATACCAGTCGAAATCATCGCTGTGCGGGTCATGACCGATGACGGCTAGCGCGCCGCCAGTTTTCAGCACGCGGAAGGCTTCGCCGACAAAAGCCGCGTGGTCGCCAAAGTGATGGATGGCGTCCACACAGTAGAGCAGGTCGAAGGAACCAGACTGAAAGGGAAGTTGAGTCGCAATGCCGAGAGTCAGATTGAGGGGGGCGGGTCGATTCTTCGCCTGTGCAATCATACCCGCTGAAAAATCCAGCCCAAAGAGTTGAGATGTCGCCTGATGTAATAGATTCAACCAGTAGCCAGTCCCACTGCCGACTTCCAGAACGGTTTTTGCATCGAGTTGACGGGCAAGCCCAAGCAGGGCATCGCCGCGATCCCAATGAACAGCGGAGGGATAGCGCTGGTTGTAATCTTTTGAAATTGCATCGTAGTTCAGGATTCTCATGTGATTTGGAAAACCCTGTGCGGCGATTTCTTACCGTTCGAGCGTCAGGCGCATCTCATGCCACTGTGCGCCGCCATGTGTGGAGCGGGATAGTCCCATATGGGCGAAACCCAGTCCCTCGTAATAAGCAATCAGGTGTTGCTTGCACATCAGGAACACTTTTTCCTTCTTGTTCTGCTTCGCCTCTTCGGCAAATCGCCGTATCAACCGTTTTGCGATTCCCTGCTTTTGAAATTCAGGCAAGACCGCCAGCGCAAAGATGACCATATTTTTGCCATCAGGATCGTGACCGATCAATTGTTTCAACTCTTCGTCGCTGATGTCGTCTTTGTTTGTGCATGCGCCATTCGCCATGCCGATGACTCGTCCGTCCACTTCGGCGACGAAGAATCCCTGAGGAAAGGTCTCGGCGCGGAGTTGAATCGTCTCCCGTGAAGCCATCTCTTCGGGAGAAAAGCCGTAGGCTTCGACGGCGCAGCAATCGTCCAAATCCTGCGGGCGGACATTGCGAATCAGGACATCACTCGCCTGCATGACAATCTCCTTCACACGTCCCACCTGTCCATCCATCAGGCGGACTTTGATGCCGTGCGGATGATTGGGCGACTTGGTGAGGATGTCTTTGACCACGCCTTTGGTCAGCTTCCCCGTGCGCTGATCCTGCTTGAGGACGATGAGCACGGCCATGCCGGGTTTGATGTTCGAGCGGGTTTGTCCGTTCATCAACTCAGCAACCCTCTCGCAAAGGACAGCAGCGCCTGCATATCCTCGAAGTTCGTGACCATACCTACTGATATTCTCACCGCGCCGCTGGATTTACCATCGATGCAATGGCGGAACTCGTCAATGGACAGGTGGTCCTGGTGATCGGGAGCGGTAAAGCAAACATCCAATTCCACGCGGGAGATGCCGAGCGCCACCTCGCCAGCACCGGGATTACAAAAACAACCCGTGCGGAGGGAGATGTTCACCTTGTTGGCTTCGCTCTCGATAAAACGATGGTCGAGGGCTTTGCCATCCTTGTCATAAAAGTTGACCGTGACCGCCCCGCCGCGTCCCTCGGTGGAGTTGGGACCAAACAAGCGCACCAGCGGAACGCCAGTGCTATGCTTCATGGCAGTCAGGTGTTCCAACAGCCAACCCGTCAGCGTTTTGACCCGCTCGCTGATGACATCGTAGCCAATGGATTCAATGTGCCTGAGCCCGATCTCGATGGCGGGGATGTTCAAGTAATCAAGCGTGCCATCCTCGAAAGCAGGCGCGCCGTCGGCGAGATAGTATTTGTCGCCTTGAACCGAGGCGACGGTGATTGTCCCGCCTGCGAACCAGGGACGATGCAGTTTTGCCAGCGCAGACTTCTTCGCAAGCAATGCGCCGAGTCCCGTGGGGTAACCGAAGATTTTATAAAAGGAGATCGGAACAAAATCCGGTTTGACCTTGCTCAGGTCAAGTTTGTTGGTGGGGACGTATGCCGCCGCGTCGAGCAAAACGTCCCAGCCGTGGGCGTGGGCTGTCTCGATCCATTCCAGCGGATGCTTGACCGAGGAAAAGTTCGATTGGGCGGGATAGGCAAAAAGGTTGTGTCCGCTTTGGGATGGGCGGGCCAGTTCGAGGTCGAGTTGCGAACAATCCACCCGCATATCCGGCAGCATGACCGGAATGTAGGTCACTTCCGCGCCGCGCACGTGGGCAAATTCCCGAATCCCATTGACCGAATTATGGTTGTCGAAGGTCAGCAGGTAGCGCCCATTTGGGAATGGATAGGACTCGCCGACTAGTTTGAGCGCGCCACTGGCGTTGGGCGTGAAGATGGCCAGATATTCCCCGGGATCGGCGTTGAAGAACTGGAGGATGTATTCGCGCGCGCTTTCAACAACCTTAGTTGCCGCCAGGGATGTGGGATTGGACGAGTGCGGATTACCGAAGACATTTTCGTGCAGGAGCTTCTGATGTTTCTGAATCTGTGACTCGGCATAAATGCCGCCGCCCGTATAGTCGAGATAGACGTGCTCGCCCGCATCGAGCCGGGCATAATCCTTCTTGCGCAAGTCATCGATGATGGCGGTTTTTTTGTAGCCTGGATATTTCTCAAGGAAGGTTTCAAATTCTCTTGTGGTCATAGTATCTCCGGTTCGTATTCGCCACAGGGACGCAGAGCCTTTATTTTTCTCCGCGCCTCCGTGTCTCAGTGGTTAGCCTCTTATGCCTTGACGCGATTGCTCAACTTGCCAAGTCCTTCGATTTCGACATCCACCACGTCGCCGTTCTTCAGGACGCCAACCCCGGCGGGCGTGCCGGTGAAGATGATGTCACCCGCTTCGAGAGTCATCACGGACGAGATGTAGGCGATGAGCGTGCTGACGTTGAAGACCATGTCGCGGGTGGACGCCATCTGGCGCATCTGCCCGTTGACGCGGCAAGTGACAACGGCATCCGAAGCATCGAACTCGGTGTCGATCCACGGTCCAAAAGAGCAGAACGTATCGAAGCCTTTGGCGCGGGTCCACTGACCGTCGGTCTTTTGCAAATCGCGCGCGGTGACGTCATTGCCGATGGTGTAACCAAAGATATATTCCTTTGCGGCTTCGGGCGTGATGCTTCGTCCGCGCTTGCTGACAACCACCACCAATTCCGCCTCATGCTCCACCTGGCTCGACTGCGGCGGCAGGATAATGTATTCGCCACTGGCGA
The DNA here is from genome assembly GCA_034433295.1 of Anaerolineales bacterium. GTDB lineage: Bacteria > Chloroflexota > Anaerolineae > Anaerolineales > Villigracilaceae > Villigracilis. Next base: position 3,148 of record DAOUAS010000194.1, read on the forward strand.
TGATCGAGGAGGGCGGCTTCATGAAGATGAGCGGCACCTTCGGCGTTTCATTGCCGAGTTCACGGGCGTGTTCCACGTAGTTGCGCCCCACGCACAGAATTTTGCTCGGTGTGCAGGGCGCGGCAAGTTTCACTTCCGAAATCGGCGTTTTCGCCTCCCGCCTGCGATACTCCCCAAAGATGTCACCCTGAATTTCCCCAACCTTATCCTCCAGCAGCCAACCGTACTTGATGCCCTCGTCATGGGTATGGTAACGAACGATTTTCATGGCTCTCCTGAAACACAAAAGAAAATGCAGGACGAAAAACCTCGTCCTGCATCTATTATACAAGTCATTTGGATTTGATAGATTTCAAAAATCCATTCAGCTATTTGAATAGTTTAATATCGCTGCGGTCCACCTTGTCCAGCAGTTCATGGATGGGCTTGTCCAGAACGGGATGGATGAGGTCGGGCGCGATCTCGGTCAGCGGGACCAGCACAAAGGCGCGTTCATGCAGGCGCGGATGCGGAACGACCAGCGGCGGCGTATCCAGCACCAGGTCATCGTAGAATAAAATGTCGAGATCGATCAGCCGCGGCCCATTTTGGAAACCCGGCACACGCCCCAGGGCGGCTTCGAGCCGCTTCAAATGCGAAAGCAATGCCTGCGGCTGGAGATAGGTCTCCCCCATGATGACCTGATTCAAAAACTCGGACTGCTCCGTGAATCCCCAGGGCGGGGTTTCATATACCGACGATTTGACCTTTACTGTCATTTGCGGGGTCAGGTTGCTGATTGCAGCCTTGAGATTGGCAAGGCGGCTGCCCATGTTGCTTCCAAGCGCAAGATAAACAATGTGATTCATAAATCATCCTTATAGTTCGTGATCGTGATAGTGACGCACCACATCCGACGCAAGCCAGCTTTCGATATCCGGGTTTTGCAAGGCGTCCTCCGGCATCTTCATGACAAGTTCCATCATGGCGGTGCGCACAACTTGATAATGTGCCAGCAGGTCGGCATGTTGCCATGTTGAATATTTTTTTATCAGCTCCAGGTTGAAGGCGTCTACGCGAGGGTCCTGCCAGGCAAAGTTGGGTTTGCTCAATATCCCATTGACCACACGGATGCCCTCCTCCCACCAGCCGATGACGTGCGCCAGCAGATCGTGGAAATTGGCAAAGCCCTGTTTGGCAATGAATTCCTTCTTCCTTCCATCATCCAGTTGATTGAAATCCTCCACATAAGTTGCCCATTCGTTTTGGAGAATGTCCAACAGCAGCAGGCGGCTCAGGGAGATCATGTGTTCGCGCGCATGGTGGATAAAGATGCCGTTAATCCAGCCCCGCGCACGCTTGTTTTCCCATGCCGCCTCATCCATGGATTTCAATTCATCGATGGTTTTCAGGCGAATCTGCTGGAAGCGGGCAAGGAACTCCGTCTCGTCCCAGTTCTTGTATTTTGCGACCGCTTCAGCGTTAAAAACATCGAAATCATATTTTTTGCGTTCGTACTCGCGGACCTCCGCAATGGCAAGGATGATTTCCATGCCCTCATCCCACCATGCGAGGATGTGCGCCAGCAGGTCGCGGAACCGTTCATATCCCTGTTCGTTGACCCGCACGAGTCCTTCTTCGGCGGGCAGGCGGTCGAACCTTTCGACGTAAGTCCCCCATTCGATTTGCAAATAATTCAGCGTGCGTTGTTTCAAACTCGTCATGGAATCCTCCTTTGGGTTTCAACCAATGACAGAACTTCTGTGTTTTTCAGGACGCGCTGCAGATCCGCGCTTTTGAGGATGATTGCCGTATTGCGGATTCCAGACCCGATGGAGATTTCCTCCTCGCGCAGGACGCTTTCGTCAATCAGAACCCGGAGCGGATTCGACAACCCAAACGGACTCACCGCCCCGATCCGGCAACCCGTCGCCGCAAGCACTTCATCCTCCGTTGCCATGGTCATACGCGAACTGCCAAGATGTTTCCGCAGTATTTTCCATGAAACTTGGGCGGAACCGGCGATTAAAACCATTACAAATTCATCCTCTGTCAAGCGGAACAAAATACTGCGGACGATCTGCGTCTCCCGTTGACCGCGCTCCGCCGCCGCCTGCTCGAACGAAGCGACGGAGTTTTCATGCCGGAAGATTCGGTGCGGAATGCCAAGTTCTTTTAGCGCAGCGCTGGCGGGAGGGATTTCCATTGCTCACTCAACTTTTTCGAGAGCATGCGCGCTGATCAAATCAATGTCCCCTTCGCGGCCATGATAGATGATGTCGACGCCAAGGGGGTTGTCGATCAATGATAGCGGCATCATTTGCTCATACCTGACGGGATGTTTTACGCCATCTTTAATGTCATTGCGAATGAGCGACAGCGTGTAATCCGAGTATCCATGTCCGAGCCGCATTAAGTATTCCTCAGAGGTAATCACTACGGCAATACTGCCCTTTGTTCCAGTAACATGAATCTCGTTTCGGTCAATCAAGGGAATAGCCGTATCATGCTTCAATCGCGCCTTGTCTCCCGGTCGAAACGCCATTTTGGTTCTTCCACTTTTTACCTTCCATTGTCTTGGGAGACCGGACAAACTGTGATTGTTTCGTCTTTTCCTTTTACTCGCATATCTTTTGAATCGGGTGCTGCGGACAATTCGGCTTGCGCACACCGCAGAATTCCGTCCGGGGCGAAGTCAAATTCAGATGCAGGGCAAGAATTGTTTTATCCACATCGAGGCAAAACAAAACATCCGCCGTCGCCCGGTTTCGACGACGGCGCAATTTTCCATATGAATCAACCCATGATATGCAGGATTGATTCTGCCAACATCACGCGCCGTACCATAAAGGATGCCTTGAATTGATTATACTACCCGGTTTTGGGCAGCTTTGCCCTTCACCGCCACGCAGACATCACCTTTACGGCAGGGTACGGCGATCCAGCGTGAGTTGTGTTTGTTCGGTTGTAGGAGATTACATCCTCCATGTCTAATTCAGGCTTGGATGGATCAGCATGACCGGGATGTGCGAGTCGCGCACAACCTCCTCGGCAATGCTTCCCTTCAGCAGTCGGTCGAAGCCGGCGCGGGCATGGGTCGACATGGCAATCACGTCGGCGTGTGTTTCTTCGGCAACTTCCATGATCGTATCCGGGATTGCGCCGTCGCGTGTGATGCCCGTCACTTTAGCGCCTTGCTTCTTCAACTTCTGGATTTCTGCATCCATGTAATCCAGCGCCTCTTTTACTATGGCATCGGTGATCTGCCGTCCCTCACCCTCGTCGCGATGGAAAAAGTCGGGGTCGGGCGTCACTGCTACGCGTAAAAGCACAATCTCCGCATCTTCGGATTTTGCCAAAGCCTGCACATGGGGAAGCACCGCCTCTGAAAGCGGCGAACCATCGAGCGGGACGAGAATTTTCTTATACATATCACATCTCCTTTTCTAAAAACTCAAAAAGGACATGTAAACACTTCAATTTTTTCGTCCCGCAGGTTTCCCCCTGAACAGGTTTGAAACGCGACAATTCTTTAGCAGGCAATGCCCGCGGGACATTCCACCCGTGCGAGTGAACATGTCCATTCATACTTTAGCAAAGTACGAGAAAGGCTTCAAGTGTCGATTGTCACTTATCGGCAGGGGGCACAGCCGACGGGATAAAAAAAGACCCCCCGGTTCGGATTTGTAACATCCACCGGAAGGTCCAAGTCGGCCAAGACGATTATTAATTGCCCGAAGGTCTCCAGATGGGGTCGAAATCCTTCCCCTTGTCGGTGGTAATGCGAATGATATTTGCGCCTGTCACAGTCATGTAGTAGATATCCTTGTTTTCGGCCTTATCCTCGCCTTCGTACAAAAGATAAAAACCGTCGGGCGAGTAATCTACATCCTCTATCGAGATGACATTCAAAGGGAGGTACGAGCCCTGCTCCACGGAACGGTCGGCGGCGGAAATGCTCATCAAATAGGGCAAGCAGAATTTTGTGGCGCAACGCTGGTTGAACAGAATCAACTTTCCGTCCGGGGACCACAGGGGCAGGTAGTCGGAGAATGCCACACCGCTGCGGACGATCTGTTTTTGTTCGGCGCCATCCGCTTTCATCAGCCAGATTTGATAGACGCCAAAACGTTTGACGGCGTAGACAATTTGCGAGCCGTTTGGCGACCAGACAGGCTGGCGCGACTCGACGCTCTTTACGCCTTTCGTGATCTGGCTGACCGATGCGGTGTCGTCGGCGCTCATCACGAAAATTTCCATTTGTCTTGTGCGCAGGGAGGTAAATGCAATCGATCTGCCGTCGGGTGACCAGGCGGGGTCGAAGTCGCCGCCCGGCACGGAAGCAATCGGGGTCAGTCCGCTGCCATCCGCGTTGATGAGATATAGGCTTGCGCCGTAGTAGATTTCATCCATACCTTTGCAGGGGGAAATGAAAACCAGTCTCTGTCCATCGGGTGACCAGGAAGGCTGACATGCCCCCTCAGGCATGTTCGTGACTTGAACCAGGTTTTGCGTTGCAAGATCGAGGAGATAGAGCTGGGGTAAACCGGCACGGTCCGATACGTACACGATCTCGCCCGAACCGCCCACAGGCGTGGCAGACAACGGAAGCGCCGCGGCTGCAGTTTCGGTCTCGGTTGGGGCCGCCTCCGCAACGGCGGTCTCGGTGGGAAGCGGTGTATGTGTGCTTGTCGGCGGAACTGTAGCGGTAGGCGTGGGCGGTTCGTCCGTAAATGTGGCTGTTGGGGCGACGGTAAGCGTCTCCGTGGGAAGCGGGGATGGGGTGACGGTGGGAACAACCGTATTCGTCGGCTGGAGGAACGGAATCATGCCGCGCACATCCACCGGAAGAACGCCCGGCATCAAAATCGATACGCCTGCCATCAGCGCCGCAAGCAATAAAAGCAGAATAAAGAAAAACCGAATCAAGGCGGCGCGGCGTTTGCGCTCGCGTTCCTTTTGTTTCTTGAGCGGGGATACAAAAGGTTGTTCCTCGGAGGAAGCCGGCTGCTGTACCGAAACCATTACAGGCGGTTGCGGCGTCTTTTCCTTTGCAGCAACCACTTCATTCGGATCTGTCGGCAGGAAGGCTTCGGGCGGAGGGGGAGTCGCCACATGACTGCCGGGGAGCAATTGCGTTTTGGAACTCGAACCCACCAACGCCTTTTTGAAATCCTCGGCGCTTTGGAAGCGGTCACTGGGATCGACCGCCATGGCCTTTTCAATCGCGGTGGAAAGACGGCGCGAAACCTTTGGGTTGCGCTTGCGGAGCGGAGTCAATTGGGCGTTATCCATCGCGCGCGCAAGCCCGTCTTCGGGAATCACGCCGCACAAAGCCGCGTACAACGTCGCCCCCAACGAATAGATATCGGTACGGGGATCGGTGCGGGCCGTGCCATATTGCTCGGGCGGGGAATAACCGGGCGTCATGGCGCGCGCGCCCGTCGTGGTGGCCTGATTGCCGCCCTGATACACTTTTGCCAGTCCAAAGTCCACCAAAAAGATATGTCCGTCTGGAGTAATCTTCACATTGCCCGGCTTGATGTCGCGGTGCAAAATAGGCGGGCGGCGGGTGTGCAGATAGGCAAGCGCGTCGCAAATTGCCGCGCCAATTTGTATCGCATCCTCCTCGGTGATCGAACCGAGGCGGTCCATGCGATTACGTAAATCCTCCCCCTCGATAAAGTCCATCACCAGATATTGCCCCTGCTCTCCCAACTCGAAATGATCGGAAACGCGCGGCAAATTCGGGTGACGCAGGTTCGCCAAAATCACCGCCTCGAGGCGGAACTGGCGCATATATTCATCGGTTGTAAAGAGGTTTTCCTTCAAGGCCACCGGCACGCCAAGATTTTCGTCTGTGGCGCGATAAACGGAACCCATGCCCCCCTGCCCAAGAATTTCGATAATCCGATACCGGTTATGAAGGAGAGTATTTTTTTCGAGCGTCATCTAGATAAACCCTTGTAATTTGCAGGAATGACGGCGATTATATCAGATGGCTTCCGCACCCCCGGCAAGTTTGAACCTTACAAACACCCACGGCGCGCCGCCCGACACCCACCAGCCGATGAGCGCATAGCGGATGTAACGCAAAAGATAGAAGAAGAAGCCATCGCCGCGGGGAAACAACGCCCCAAGCCCGAGGTACAAGATGAGGACGCCGACCAGCCCGACGACGTAGCGGATGGCCCGTTTGTCGAGCGGATCACGCGACAGGCTCCCCTTTCCACCCGACACCTGATACCCACCCATCGACATGATCCACACCGCGCCCGCCGCCAGCCCAAAGAGAGTCCCGGCGGAGGTGAAGGTTCCGCTTGCGTCGAGCGGATCGGGTTCCTCCGCCCCGGCGAGCAGCGCGTTTGTCATCCATGTTTCAGGGATTTGAAATCCGCTTCGCAAAACCCAGGATCCATGTCCCAGAACAATAAAGAGCAGGGAGGCGAGAAACGAAATCAAAATTTTTCCGCCCAGAGTCTTTCCACCAATCCATTTGCCAACAGGTTCCCAAAACCGAACAAAGGTCCACAGAATCACCGCGCCCAACAGCCAGCCAAAGAGAACGTCGTGCGGGAAATGCACACCCAGATACATGCGTGAAAAACCGATGAAAAAGATGACGAGCAGCAAAACAATCCAAACCCAGGTCCGTTTGGAATATGCCGCGAACATCCCCCACACGCTCATTGCATTCTGTGCGTGCCCGGAAGGGATGCCGAAGGATGTCTCGGTGAGCCACAACGCGCGGACATGCGAACTCACCCAATACGGACGCGGCCCTGCAAAGACCAGTTTCCCCACATGATTGAACAGGTTGCTTGTGATGAGAATCAATCCCACGCGCAAGCCTAGCGCCGAGTCGATGCTCCAATAGAGCAGCGGCAGCGCCAAAAGGAAGAATTCCTCGTTGCCGAGATAGCTAAAAAAACGCATGGGGACGGCGAACCAATCCCCCACAGAACCTTGAAGGGCAATGATAAAAGCGATGCCTTTGTCGATGAACATCAGCATTCCATCCTCCGTTTTCAGCCATTGATGTTGACGAATACGCAGGCTTTATTGTACACTCAATCCATGGAAACGCCATCCGCCGCCGGTCATGTCAACCGTCAAACATCGAGTCGTCATCTGTGGGACTGGAAAGCCGCAATCCTGGCGATTGCCATCCTACAGGTGGGCAGCATCCGGCTGGTGGTGACCGAGTGGGCGCCCTTCCTTCAATTCACACAAACCATGAGCTTTCTTGGCGGGATATTGGGACTTGCGCTTGGATACAGCAAATTTTCACGGCAGGCGGTCATTCGCCTGGCTGTCGGTTATACATTCCTGCTGGTCCCAGCCCAACTGCTTGGCGCGGTGGAAAAATCCGACTGGTTGTGGGAGGACATTCTAACCCTCCTCAGTCGTTTGTTCTTTTCTTTTGGACAATTCATCAGAAACAAGCCTGTCCACGATCACCTGTTTTTCGTTTCGATTGTCACGCTGACCTACTGGCTGATTGCGCTTGCTGGCGGTTACTGGTTGAACCGTCACCGGAACTTCCTGAACGTGGTCCTGCCCACCGGGCTGGCTATCATAACCATCCAGGCCTTCGACCCGCTCCAGACCAAACGTATTTGGTATCTGGCGCTCTTCATTTTCGAGGCATTGCTCCTGCTCGGCAGGATGCACTTTCTCGAAAACCGTTCTTTTTGGAGTAAATCGCGCTTCCTGCTCACAGACGAATCCGTAAGCGATCTCGAACGGGGCGGGCTGGCCATTACCTCTGTGGCGGTGCTTTTCGCCTGGTCGATGCCGGGGTTGATAGACAGCATGAAACCGGTGGCTAATTCCTGGCAGGAATTCACACGGCCCATTTACGACAGGTTTGCCAACGCGGTCAGCGCGCTGGAGTCACCTTATGCCGTTGGGGATAACAGTGAGTTCTACGGCGGGTCGCTTTTCCTCGGCGGACACGCGGCCGTGGGAGAAAACGTCATCCTGACAGTCGAAGTGATGGGAAAAGACCCCCTGCCCGTCCGGGGTTATTGGAAAGGCAGGAACTATGACTTGTATTTCGACGGTCGCTGGACGATGGCGGAAGATGAAAGCGACTCGTTCAATCCCGCCGATGGCGCTTTGAGCGTCGAGTACCCACAAAACCGCCGCGAAATATCTTTTACATTCATCAACAGCGCGAGAAAACAAAACCTGTTGTACGCTCCGGCCGAAACGATCTGGGTCAGCAAGGATACCACCCTGCACTATGCCGCATCCATCTCGGAGGAGGTAAAGGACACCACGGCCTGGATTACGGTAGAAAGCCTCATGAGCGGGAACCAGTACAGGGCGCGCGCGCTGATGGCGGATCCCTCCGTCGAGGAGTTGCGTTCGGCCGGGACGAAGTATCCCGCCTGGGTCAGGGAAAGATACTTGCAAGTCCCGGATGAAATCGCGCCGCAATTGAGAGAACTGGCGCTGGAGATTATCGCATCCCAACAGACTCCTTTCGACAAAGCCCAGGCAATCACCACCTATTTGAGAACGGAAATCGAATATCAAAAGACGATCAGCGAACCTTTCCCCCAGGACCGCGATCCTGTGCTATGGGTTTTGTTCGAATATAAAAAAGGATTCTGCATGTACTATGCCAGCGCGGAGACTTTGATGCTGCGTTCGATTGGCATCCCGGCCCGCATGGCTGTGGGGTTCGCAGAAGGTGACTACGACGAGACAAAGGGAAATTACACCGTCGCCTATGAGGATTCGCATGCCTGGCCCGAGGTGTATTTTCCCGGCATCGGCTGGGTGGAATTCGAACCGACAAGCAGTCAGACCCCCATCGAACGTCCGGAAACCAGAAGCAATGCCGATGCATTTCTTCCCGAAACTGACCCCGTTGAAAATTTGGCCGCAACTCCACAGCGTCCCGACTCCCGCGAGGATCGTCTCGAAGCGGCGGAAGAGTTGGGGGATTCTTCCAAAGCCAGCCAATATGACGTATACAGGAGATTTCTCATCCCGGCGCTTGTTTTAATCATGCTGGGCGCCGGCATCTACCTCATTCGCCGTTACGCCGTCATTGACCGACTGCCGGTATACCTGGTTGACCGCTACGAAAAGCGCGGAAGCGCCCCGCCACGCTGGTTGAGCCGCTGGGCGCGCTGGACAATCCTTTCGCCAATCGAGCGCATGTTTCAATCCATCAACCTGAGTTTGTTCTGGCTTGGACAGCGTCCGCCCGCGCATGTCACGTCGCAGGAACGCGCCCGGCTTTTAATCGAATGTCTGCCCGAAGCGAAAGACCAGGCCTTGTCCCTTATGCGGGAATATCACAACGCAATCTACACCCCGCGCGATGGAGACCTTGCCATTGCCCGCAAATCCGCCGCCTTCATTCTGCTCAAAGCCTGGCAAACCCGAATAAAAATAGCCTTGCAATCTCGCGATAGCAGTTAAAATCAATTACAATAAAGCCATGGATGAACAGACCCGTCCCTCGACCGTACCCGATCAAATCCAAACGCTTGGCATGCAAGCGGGAAAAATCCGCGCCGAGTTGGAGGCGGCAAGACTCAAACTGCCGAAGAACACCATCGAGGACCTGTTTCATCTCGAGACGACGCTGGCTCGCATCAGCGAAAAGATCGAAGCCTTTCAACGCGAGCACAACAACCTGCTTGCTTTGGCCGACGTGGGACAGGTGGTTAACTCTTCGCTCGAACTCGATGAAGTGCTGACCATCGTGATGGACAACATCGTGCGTCTGACCAAGGCGGAACGCGGCTTCCTGATGCTGCGGGACGAAAAAGGCCAGATGGTCATCCGCATGGCCCGTAACTGGGAAATGGAGTCGATCAATTCATCCGAGTTGACGGTGAGTCGTTCTGTTGTAGGGCGTGTCATCGAATCGGGCGAATCCATCATCACCACCAACGCCCAGGAGGATCAACGCTTCGTGGGACAGGAAAGCATCGTGGCGTTCAACCTGCGTTCCATTCTGTGTGTCCCCCTCAAAGTCAAAAACGATCTCATCGGCGTGATCTACGCCGACAACCGTATCCGCACGGGGATTTTCGCCGAGTCTGAGCGCAACCTGCTGGTTGCCTTTGCGAATCAGGCGGCAGTCGCCATCGAGAATGCGCGGCTCTTTTCCTCGCTCAAGCAGACCCTTGAAGAAGTGACCCAACTAAAGAACATGATGGACAACATCTTCGCGTCCATTACCAGCGGCGTGATCACAACCGACAAGCAAAACCAGATCACGCTCACCAATCGCGCCGCCGAAAATATTCTGGGATGCGCCTCGAGCGATATTGTGGGACATACCCTCAACGAAACGCTTGCCTCCATCTCGACCGAACTCGAGCCGCGCCTGGCTGAAGTGCGCGAAAGCGACAGATCCATTGCCGACCTGGAGATCAGCCACCACTCGCCCGCCCGCGGCTTCGTGGACTGGCGCTTCAACCTCTCCCCTCTGAAGGATGCCGGGCAAAAGACCCAAGGCATCGCCATTGTGCTGGACGATCTGACCGAGAGAAAGAAACTCGAAGCCCAGCGCCGCCTCTTCGAGCGCATGGTCTCCCCGGCTGTAATCGAGCAACTCGACCCGAACAGTTTGCAGCTTGGCGGCAAACGCACCGATATCACCGCGTTGTTTGCGGACATTCGCGGCTTCACCTCCTTTAGCGAAAGTCATGAGCCAGAACAGTTGGTGAAGATCCTCAACCTCTATCTCGCTGCCATGGCGGAGGCAGTGCTGGCGCAGGAAGGCACCATCGACAAGTTTATGGGCGACGCCATCATGGCCTGGTTCAACGCCCCCATTCCCCAGCCCGACCATACCTTGCGCGCGGTCAAGACTGCATTGCTTATTCGTGAGTCGGTCGAAAACTTATACAAGGAATTACCTCCTGAATTTCATCTATACTTTGGCGTGGGGATTCATTGCGGCGAGGCTGTTCTGGGCTTGATCGGTACCGAAAAAAGGCTGGAGTACACCGCCATTAGCGACAGTGTTAACACCGCCAAACGCATCCAGGAAAACTCCGCAAAGAATCAGATTCTGATCAGCAGGGTGGCTTATGAGCGGGTGAAGAAGGAACTCAACGCCAAGCCCCACGCGGAAATGTCCCTCAAAGGCAAAACCCAGCCGCTGGAGGTGTACGAGGTTCTGGGACTGAAATAATAGAGAAAATGGAAAAGGGAAACTTCCGAACCGTTTGCCGTTTCGGAAGTTTTTTGTTAATCCTGCAACCCTATTTGTTTGCCTGCGTAAAACAAATAGACAAACGAAAGGAGCAAAAATGAGCGACATCAAAACCCTTTACCGAAGCAAGTCCAACCGCATGATTGCGGGTGTGTGTGCGGGACTCGGCGACTATCTCAACATCGACCCCACCATCATCCGTCTGTTGTTTGTGCTTGGGTTCTTCACCTTCAACGGCGCCATGTTACTGGTATATCTCATTATGGCAATCGTCACCCCGGAAGGCTAAAACGTCATGTCATTGCGAGGGTTGTTGGTCGAGCAGAGCGAGTGTTTTTCTCGCTCGTATCGAGACCCAGCCCTCGCAATGACGATACTTAACGCGCCAGCGAGAGGAAGACATCCTCCAGAGTTGGCTCGCCTTTTTCGATTTTTTCGACGTCGATTCCTTTTCCCCCCAGCAAGCTTTGCATTGACTCTTTGTCAACCCGTTGGCTGATAACCCGTAAATGGTCCCCAGCCAACCCGACGCGTTCCACGCCCTCCAGCGCGGAGAGAATCTCCAGCCCGCGTTCCAGCGGATTCGCGTACACCTCCCAGACATCCCCCGTAATAATTGACTTTTTCAATGCTGTCGGCGTATCCATTGCCAGCAGTTTGCCGTCACGCATCACGCCGACGCGTTCGCAGTATTCGGCTTCGTCCATGTAATGTGTAGTGACGAGGATGGTCACGCCGTTTTCGGCGAGTTCGTAGATCAAATCCCAAAAGGCGCGGCGGGCAGTGGGATCGACGCCCGAAGTGGGTTCGTCGAGGAAGAGTAACTTCGGTTCGTGAACCAGCGCAATTCCCAGCGAAAGCCTTTGCCGCCAGCCGGTGGACATGTCCTTCGTCAGCGTGGACTCATGTCCTTTCAGTCCGACCAGCTCAAGGGTGTGTTGAATCCGCTCCTTGTCCGTGATTCCGTACACGCCGCCGTAGAAAGTCAAGTTCTCCAGCGTGGTCAGGTCGTCATAGATCGCAAACTTCTGCGACATGTACCCCACCCGCGCACGGACTTCCTCGCTTTGAGTTGCGACGTCATAACCTAAAACAGTTGCTGTGCCATCGTTGGGTTTGAGCAAGCCAAGCAACATGCGGATCGTGGTAGTCTTGCCCGAACCATTTGGTCCGAGATAACCGACCACTTCACCCGCCTGCACTTCAAAGTTGATGTGATCCACGGCGACGAAATCGCCAAATTTACGAGTGAGATTCTCAACCTTAATTACTGGCTCAGTCATGGTTCGACTCCGATAATGCTATAAATACATCTTCCAACGCAGGCGGGATGACTCGCAAGTCGACCAGCGTGCCACCAGCGGATTTAATTTCATTGGGTAGACGCCCCAAAATGAGGTCGGACTTACCCTCGCGCACGCGGACATGCAACTTATCGCCAAATGCCGCCACGTCCTCCACATCTTCATCCTGGTGCGCCACATGACGCAGCGTATTGATCGGGTTACCGCGCAATTCGAGCACACGCCCATTCAACCGCGCCCGCAAATTGGATGGCGTATCCTCGGCGATAATCTTGCCCGTCTTCATAAATCCAACACGATGACAACGCGAGGCTTCGTCCATGTAGGGGGTGGAGATGATGACAGATACCCCCCTCTGGCTCCCCCCATTTTCTCCGAAAATGGGGGGAGAATCAAAGTGGGGGGTCGAAACCAACTTAATCACCAACTGCCAAAAATCCTGCCGAGTGACGGGATCGACGCCCGTGGTGGGTTCATCCAACAGCAGCAGCCGTGGACGTGTGACCAGCGCCGAAGCCAGCCCAAGTTTTTGTTTCATGCCGCCGGAGAGTTGTCCCGCGCGGCGGTCTTTGAAGTTGGCAAGCCCGACGAATTCGAGAATTTCCATAGAGCGGGGAAGCCACTCGTCCGATTTCAGTCCACGCACTTCTGCAAAAAAGCGGATGTTTTCGAGTACGGTCAAATCTTCGTACATCGAAAACCGCTGTGACAGATACCCAATCTGCGAGCGGACTTGTTCGACCTGTTTCCGCACATCGTAGCCACAGACGTTGATCGCGCCTGTATCAGGCAAGAGCGCGCCAACCAACAGGCGCATCGTCGTCGTTTTGCCCGCGCCGTCCGAGCCGACAAGACCATATATCTCGCCTTCCTGAACATGCAGGGAGATGTTGTCCACGGCGTGGGTCGAGCCAAAGGATTTTTTCAAGTTCGTTGCATTTACCAGATACTCTGTCATAAGAACCTTTGGGTTGAACGTTAAACGTTTAACGTTCAACATTTAGTCGTACAATCACAAATGCTTCATTCTTCGCAAGTTCTTCCAACTGCTCGCGGCTGGGATGTTTCGGTAGTCCGTGAGCCTTCTCCATGATCAAGCCGATCATGCGTGGATGGCGCTCCAGCCGCACTTCCATAAAATCTGCAAACCGCGACGGGTCGGTGACGATCTTCGCCGTGCCTTGAGCATGTTTCGCACCTACGCGGAGTTCCACCTTCGGATTTGACTGGATGTTGCGAACCCAGTCCGCATTCAGTCCGCGAGCGGCGCCGAGATAATAATCTTCGCCGATCTTTTCATATTGAAGAGGAGTCACCCGCTTCTTTCCAGACTTTCTGCCCGTCGTCGTCAACAGGACGATGAATCCGCCGATGACAGGTCCCAGCCCAATGGCGTACAGGACACGGTGAATCTTCTGGATGTTTTTCATCTTCGACCAGTCAAATGCATTTGATTTCATGGTATGCACCTTCTCAAGTTGTCGAAAGTCAAAGGTCGAAGGTCGGGATGGGTCAAGCTTCATAATCAGCCGAGTCATCCGAAACGCGGCGAGGGCGAGGGTTGGTTTCAAGATATTAGACTTTATCGGTAATAATGTTTTTGGCGTCAAAACACCTATTTTCAAGGGTATTTTGCTTGTCAAGTTCTTATTTCCGATAGAGTCTAATATAAAGTTGTGCCCTGACCTCACCAGCCGAAGCACGCGCCATGCCGAGAAAATTGATAAACTGCACATCGGTGCGGCTCTCGAATCCCTCGGCAATGTTGCTCATGACAGAAATACTCGCCCGACGAATCTGGTCTCGCAACCCAAAGTCACGATTGAAGCCTGCCTGATTGGTATGAGCATAGACTGAGTTTGATAATTGCCTTGCCGTCTTCCATGCTTCAATCTCTTCGAATCGAGTAATTGCAGTCATGCCTCATCTCCTTTTTCTGACCTTTGACTTTTGACCTTACTTGAACACCACATCCGCCGGCATTCCGATCTTCAACTTGCCTTCAGGATCATTGACTTTCAACTTGATGGCATATACCGTGCTGGAGCGCCCTTCGACGGTTTGGACATTGCGCGGGGTGAATTCGGCTTTGTCTGCAATCTGAATGACTTCGGCGGTGAAGGTCAGGTTGGGGAAGGAGTCAACGGTGAGTTCGGCTTGCTGTCCGAGCGAAACTTCGCCATAGCGGTTTTCGGGAACGTAGACCGTAATAGTCAGGTCGTTCAACTCGCCGAGGACGAAAGCCATCGCGCCAGGCTGGACGAATTCGCCGACTTCCGCATTGCGGGTCAGGACAACACCGTTCATCGGAGAGGAAACAGTCAACTTGGCGATTTGAGTGTCGATCAAATCGAGGTTCGCCTGAGCTTGCTCCACCGCCGTCTGCGCCTGATCCGCCGCCGCCTGAGCCTGTGATAAAACTCCCTCAGCCGCCATCACCGCCGTGGACTCTTCGCCCGTCTGGAACTTTCGCAGATAATCGAGCGCCGCGTAATATCTTTCCTGAGCCACCGAGACTTCCGCCCGTAATTGCAGAACATTGTCTGCCGCTTTTGTATCGAGGAGTTTGTCGTAGGCTTTTTGCGCGTCATCCAGTTCCTGCTTTGCGGCATCGAAAAGGTTCTCGCCTGCATCCGTCAGATTGTCATCACCGCGACAACCATATACCAGGTTCGTCAGCCGTTTGTTGTCCACACGATAGCCTTCGTTGGTTCCACAATGGGTGCTGTTATATTTGCCAACTGGCGCGTTGGCGTCGGCGGAATTTTGCGCCAGGTTATTCACATCCTTCGCCAGCAGATAGGCAAGACGCGCATCAAGCAGACGTTTCTCTGCTTTCAAAAATTCGGACTTCTCCACCGAGGTATTCACGTTTGCCAAATTTGCGCGGGCTTCTTCCAGTGCTTTGAAAGCAATGTCCACCTGGTCTTGCGCCGCCCGCAACTGCTCGGCACGCGAGAAATACCAGTCGGGCTGCTCGAAGCGGTTTGGGTCCTTCGAGAACCAATCCTGAACGCGGTCCTTCTTGTCCTGCGCGAGCGCGGCTTCAAGGGCGATTTGGTATTGACTCCGGGCGGTGGACAAAGCGTTCTGCGCAGTCTTTGCTCCCGCCCTGGCTGACTCCAAACTGGCGGCGGCAACCGCCCTTTGAGCGGCGAGCAGGCTTGGATCGAGTTGTAGCAGCGGATCGTCAACAGAAACGGTTTGACCTTCGTCCGCAAGGACTATGGTCACCTTGCCAGCCATTTCGGAAGCGACGTTCACCTGCGTAGCTTCGATGGTGCCAGAGGCGGTCAACGCGCCGTTTTTATTCGACATGACTTGCGTAACGATAAAGTAGATACTGACGGCGACAAGCACCAGGACAATGACGATTGCCTGAATGGGGGGACGTTTGTGGTTCATGGAAATCTCCTTGTTTACAAACCCTAAAGGTCTTGAAGACCTTTAGGGTTTTAATCTGAATTAATCAAGCCGCTTGCGGAAGCGCAGGGCGGCGGCGGTCATGATGCCGACGGCGAAGAGGGTCATGGCGATGACATCGGTCTGGATCATCACCAGGCTGACATCCTTCAACAACAACGAACGGATGATGACCAGGTAATAACGCAGGGGCATCAGATACGAAAGCCAGCGCAGCACGGCGGGCATGGCTTCGAGCGGAAAGAAAAAGCCCGAAAGGAAAATACTTGGAAGCAGGGTCATCCATACGGTGAGCATGGCTTCCTGCTGGGTGTTCGCAATCGTGGAAGAGAACAGCCCAATGCCAAGCCCTGTGATGAGAAAGACTACTGAGAGCAAAAGGATGAGCCCCAGGTCGCCGCGGATGGGCATCCCAAACCACCAGTGACCGACAGCCAGCACCTCGACGGTATTGAAAAAGCCGAGGATGACATATGGAGTCAACTTGCCCACGATCAATTCCCATGAGCGTATGGGTGTAACGATCAACTGCTCGATGGTCCCGCGTTCCCGTTCCCGCACCACCGAGGTGGCGGTGAGGATGGCGGCAATGGCGTACAAAATCATGCCGATGACGCCTGGAATCATAAAGTAAGCGCTGACCAAATCGGGGTTATACCAAACGGTGGTGTGAACCTGAACGGGAGGCTGGACTTTGAGATTCATTCCCGTGCGGGCAAAATTCGCGGTGAGGACTTCGGTGGAGTGGCTCTGGCTGATGAGTTGCGCCGCCGAAAGCGCAGTGGACGCGCTGGTCGGGTCAGAACCGTCGAGGATGAACGCCACCTGGGCATTTCCATCGCTCAGGCGTTGGGCGTAATCGGGCGGGATGATTGCCGCCGCCTTCGCCTTGCCAGAAGCAATCAGTTGCTCGATCTCCGCTTCGGATTGGACATCGTAGGCAATGCGGAAATAATCGGCGGCGCGATAGGCATCCAGCAGGGCGCGGGACTCCGCACTGCGGCTTTGGTCCAGTACTGCGAGCGGCACGTTACGGACATCGTTCGTCGCCGAATACCCAAGCAGGAACAACTGCATGATCGGGATGACCAGAATCATGACCAGCGTGCGCACGTCGCGGAAGATCTGGATGAATTCCTTGCGGATGATGGATATCAAGCGTGAGTTCATTTGCTCTCCTTCAAGACGCCATGCAGGAAAATATCCACATGAGGCTCCATGGAATTATCGGGCAGCATCTTCCTAAACGGAGAATCGCCGATGATGATGTCGGTGATCATGTAAGAGATAATCAATCCAAAGAAAGAGCGTGCGAGCACAGCAGGGTTTTTGATTCGCAATTCATTCCTGGATTTAGTCAATTTCTCGAAGACAGGAAAAAGTTTCGGAATGACCTCGGTCATGAGCTTTACGCCGTGTTTGCCATGGAACTCGACCAGTTCGATGAACATCAACTTTATGAAGTAAGGTTCTTTTTTGATTACATTTGTGCTGATGAATGCCGCGTTCCGTAAAAAATCTTCAGCTGTTTCCCCGTGCGCCTCCAGCACCAACGGCAGTATTTTTTTGTAGGGATGTTTATCGATAACAATGGCCTCGAAGATTTCCTCCTTGCTGGTGAAATGATTGTAAATTCCTCCTAGCGCCAAGCCCGCCTTTTCGGCAATCTGCCGCATGGAGGTGGCATGGTAGCCATTTGTGATAAACAATTCCAGTGCGGCGTCTTCGATGGCGTTGCGGGTGGTCTCACCTTTGGTTGGGGCATCCTTTGTTTTTTCGGGCATGGATTCCTCTTTTCGATAAAAATGAACGAACGTTCGTTTTTATTTTCACATAAAAACAGTTCCCTGTCAAGGGGGTCGGCTCAATTCATCAGTTACAATCAGTTCATGCTCTCCCTCACTCCCCTCGAAAAAAATATCCGCGAAAACCTGAAACACAACGTCACCGTCAACCTGCTCGACGGCAGTTTGTTCGGTGTGGCGCTTGGCTTTGCCTCGTTCAGCGCCGTGCTTCCGCTTTTTGTCGCCTCGATGACCGATTCAGCCACGCTGATCGGTCTGGTACCGGCCATCCATTCGACAGGCTGGCTGCTCCCTCAACTGTTTACCGCAAGCCATGTCTCCCGTTTGCGGAAATATAAACGCACCGTCCTGCTGGCAACCATTCACGAGCGAGTCCCGTTTCTGGGATTTGCCATTATCGCCTTGTTGTTGCCGTTTATCGGATTGAATATGGGGCTTATTCTCACATTCCTGCTGTTGATCTGGCAGGGACTCGGCGGCGGATTCACCGCCAATGCCTGGACTTCGATGATTTCCAAGATCATGCCGCCCGAGTCACGCGGCACTTTCTTTGGGATGCAAAGCGGGCTGGCAAATCTCTTTGTCAGCATGTCAGCCGTCGGGGCGGGATACCTGCTCGACTATTTCGACGCTCCCTGGGATTTTGCGACCTGCTTCCTGCTGGCGATGGTGTTCTTCACGGTCTCATGGTTTGCCCTCGCCCTTACGCGGGAGCCGGAAGACACCGGAAAGATCATCCCCGAAAAAAAGTCCTTCTTTTGGGACGATGCAAAAAAGGTACTGCGCCGCGACAGGAACTTCGACTGGTTTCTGCTGGTGCGCGTCCTCTCGCAATTCGCCACCATGGGATTCTCGTTCTATATCATCTACGCCCTGCGAGACTTCAACATGACCAAGATCATTTCCGGGTATCTCATTGCCACCCTGACCATTTCGCAGACGGTCGCCAACATGGGCATGGGCTGGATCGGGGACAAGGTCGGGCACCGCATGATGCTCATCATCGGGGCGATTGCCGCCTTTTTGAGCGCAGTGCTGGCATGGAACGCGACATCTCTTGCGTGGTTTTATCCCATCTTCGTATTGACGGGCATCGCCAATGTCGCCATCTGGACCAACAGCATTTCCATGACCGTCGACTTTGGTAACGACACAGAGCGGCCCATCTACATCGGTCTCTCGCAAACGCTCACCGCTCCCGCCACCATCATTGCCCCGCTCATCGGCGGCTGGATCGTGGATACGGCAGGCTTCACACCAACGTTCACAATTTCATCAATCCTTGCATTGGGAATGCTCGGCATTTTGATCTTCCTGGTGAAGGACCCACGCAAAAACAGACTCTCAAAAACGTGAGGACCGTTTCATCGGTAGATTGAAGAAGCCAGGGGACTGTGAAAATATCCGGGCAGGCTGACGGCGGCACCCAAAGACACTTCCTTACCGTTGCTATCTTTCGATCCTGGCGGGGTTCGAAAGGCTTTGCCGCGCCGGGCCTGCCCGGACGTCTGCAAGCATACCCGAAGTGAAGGAGGGAGTCAAATCAAGAGGGAGCGCTGTCGATGCCCAGGTTATGCGGTTTGCTTATTCTTCTGTTTTCATTGTCGATAGAAAAACTTCCACAAGTTTGGGGTCAAAAAGGCGTCCCGCGTTTTCGCGCAGGTAATGGATGACCTCTTCGGTTGGGAGTTTTTTCCGATACGGGCGGTCACTGCGCAGCGCATCCCATACATCGACAATTGAGAAAAGCCGCGCGGCAAGGGGGATATCGTCGCCTTTTAACCCACGGGGATAACCGCTTCCATCCCATCTTTCGTGATGACAGAAGGGAATTACAAGCGCCGGACGCAGGTATGCGATGGGGTTGAGCATATCATGGGCGTATTGCGGATGTTGGCGCATCTTTTCCCATTCCGCTTCATTCAGCGGGCCGGGCTTTTGCAAAATTTCATCGGGAATTGCCATTTTGCCCATGTCATGCAGCAGCGCGCCGCGGCGGATGTGGACAAGTTCTCCCGGGGGGAAACCCAGAGCCTCGGCCACTTTGACTGTCAATTCGGTGACGCGCTGGGTATGTCCTTCGGTTTCCTTGTCGCGCAAATCGAGGGCGCGCACCCAGCCTTCGATGGTTCTTTCGTAGGCATCCTGTAAATTGTCGTGGGCCTCCCGCAAGGCTTTTTCGGACTTCTTGCGCTCGGTTATGTCGCGGGATGCAGTTTGAATTTCGAGTATGGTATTTGTTTTTGAGTCGAGGACGGGCCGGGTGGAAGATTCCAACCAGACATAGTTCCCATTCTTGTGTTTTGCCTGATAGGCAATGGTGTGGGTCGCGTTATGGATTCCCGTCTTGTATAGCCTTTGGATCAGACGCCGATCCTTTTCCTGTAACAGGTCAAAAACGCTTTTTCCGACCAACTCTTCAGGGGAGTAGCCAAGAATGGTTTTGCAGGCGGGAGAGACATAGATCACCCTCCCGGTCGTTGTCAAGCGCGAAATCATGTCGCTGGCATTTTCAGCCAGCAGACGAAACTGGGCTTCGCTTTCGCGCAGCGCCTCCTGCATTCGAATTCTTTCGGCGCGCGCCGTCCATTGTTGGATGGCCCGCTCGGCGAGGTGTGGCATATCCAGCATGGACTCGGGGGATTTGACCACATAATCCAATGCGCCCGATTTGAGCGCCTCCACGGCAATGCGTTCGTTGCCGTAACTTGTCATCAGAATAATGGGGACGGCAAGCGGGTTGTGTTGATCGGGAAACAGTTCCATGCTCTCGCCATCGGGCAGCCGCCAATCGGCGATGATGAGCGAAGGAGACTGCGCACTTATCCTTGCCCGCGCCTCCGCCAGCGACCTTGCGCGATGAATTGTGAATCCGCCATCCTGGCCTTCGAAAGCCCGTTGAATTAATTCTGCGTGGGGCTCCTCGTCTTCTATTAAAAGGATGTCGATTGCATTTTCAACCATTGTTCACTTCCGGAGCACCTTTAAATCCTCGGATGGGCATTCCATCCCAGCCAGTAAAAACCGAGATCGTTCATCAATTTGTTGAAATCTTCGTATCCCACCGGCTTGACAAGATAACTGTTGACGTGATGATCGTAGGCACGGACCATATCCCTTTCCGCTTCGGAGGTGGTGAGGATGACCACGGGAATTTTCTTCAGTTCCTCCTCCTCCTTGACGATCCGCAGAACTTCAAGCCCGTCCACGCGCGGCAGGCGCAGGTCGAGCAGGATCATGTGCGGGCGCGGACTGGATGCGGGGTCTTTATATTCATTGCGCCTGAGCAAGTAATCGAGCGCGGTTTGCCCATCCAGAAAATGTTTGATTGTATTGGCGATGCGGTGATCCTCCAGCGTTCTCATCACCAGTTCCGCATGGTCCATATTGTCTTCCACTAATAAAACAAGTACAGGTTCACCCTCCATGACGTTTGCTCCTTTCCAACTTGTTGTGATTATTGTAAACCATTTGGACAATTTTATACTTTCCATTTTTAAATACCCCGCCTTTTGCGGTTTGCCGGCCCCTCCGCTGGAATTTTCCATTTGAACATTAGGGTGTGTATGCAAAATCCTTTATGAGTGTCATTCTGAGGAGCGAAGCGACGAAGAAACCCGGGCGTTGCTCGAAAACACCCTGAAAACGAGACTCTTCGCTTCGCTCAGAGTGACATATTCTTAATTTGCATACAGACCCTAGTAAAGTTTTGTGCGAGAGCACAAACAAATCAGGAGGTCCGTCCATGAATAAGGGTACAAGCAAAACAGAAAAAAAGCGAGCTAGTCGGGAATTGGTCCTGCCGGGAAAATGTGATAAGCCCCTGGTCTTGCGGTTTTAAAGAATACATGGTGATCTCCTTCGTCTAGAGACCACCATATATAGGAAGAGTGTTTCGCTAGGAAACAGTGTGCCGAGGGGGAGATTTGGACTCCCGACCAAGGGCTTATGAGGTTTTCGGAGGCTCGTAGTATCTATCGAATGCTTCCGCCAGTTCGTCATCTGCGAATGTTCCGTAAAAGTCCGCTGTGACTTGGATCGAGGCATGTCCCGCTAACTGTGAGACCTGTTTTAGCGGCATGTGTTCTTGAATCCTTTTCCTGCACCATCGATGACGCCATTGGTGAGGTGAACAAGGTTCTTGGATTTTCAGTCGTCGCTTGTATCTTTCCAGGATTTCAGTAATTCCCCATACGGTGAGGGGCTTCCCGTTTTTGTCCACGAATACAAAATCTGAATTTGACTCTCTGACTTTGAGGTAGTTTTTCAATGCTTTGAAAGTCTCTTTCGACATGATGACGGTCCGGTCTTTATCTCCCTTTTCGTGGATGATCACTCTCCTGCAATATGGTTCTGGTGCGTCCAGGTTCATGTTGGAGAGTTTCAAGTTTGCAATTCCTCCCCGTCTCGCGCTTGTGCTTTCCAGGAAATTTAGTAGGGCGTAATCTCTTGGGTTCTTTCTCGCAGCTTCTAAAATCAATGAGACGTTTTTTTCGTCGATGCCTTTCTTTGCCTTCTTGGGTAGTTTGGGCGCTTTCAAGTCTTTTGATATGTCGACTGGGAGGATGTTTCTTCGGTGCAGGAACTTGAAGAAACGTTTCAAGATTCGGATGTGTCCGTGTCTTGTGTGGGGTGATAGTTTCTTTTCTTTCAAGAATTTTGTGTAGCTGAATAGATCGATTTCCAGGACTGAAACGATGTTTCTGTTTCTCCCCATGTAAGTGTTGAACGCGGTCAGTCTTTTCTTGTACCAGTCTCGGCTTTCTTCTGCGAGTTCCTCGGTTTCGATTTGCATGAAAGTTTCTATTGCCATCTCTAGTGTGATTGTTTCTGTGATGGTGATGGTTTTCTTTAGAACGTCCATATTTCTCCCAGGAGTGAAAAGGTTTCTGCTGCCTGACCAGCAAAATAAAAAATCACCAGACAACGGAGGAGTTTCTCAGGTTCTGCCGTTGTGTGGTGACTTTCCAATTTTATCTTAATTTCAAATAGGAGTTTCTCATGTCAAAAAATTTGCAAGTCCTTGTTTTTGTTGAAGACGAAGAAGTCCGTTTTCGGATTCGTTCTCATGTGGATCCTGCTGCACCTGAAGATAAAACGGTTGTTCTGATTGATGCAGCTGCAGCGGCTGCCCAGGGTGTTGAGCTTGATCAACATGGTTTCCCGACTGCTTCATCTCTCGAAGCCTGGCACCGAAAAAACAACCCTCACCTTTTTGAGGATGGCGAATAAAAAGAACCTGGTCAAGTCGGAGTGATTCGGCTTGACCTTTTACTAGGATGAATATCATGAACATTTTTGACAAAATTGTTTTTTATCTTGATCGTACAGAAGTTTCTTTCGTGACTCTTTTGGCAAAGATCATTCCGTTGTTGGTTCCCATCATCCCCGCCTATGTCGGATATAGCCACGTTACTAATAAAGTTACTGGCTTGGCCTTCGAGCCGTGGTCGGGATGGGTGTATGGTGCTGTCATTGAGGGTTTGGGGTATGCCGCAATTTATAAGGCTGTCCAGTTTTGGGAACATAACAGGAAATACACGGCTGAAAAGAATCAGGCTCCCTTGCAGGCGGCGGTTGTGATCTATATCGTTTATTTGGCGGTGACTATGGTCGTGAATGTTGTTCTGGATTGGAAGTCTGGACTTGTTT
>DAOUAS010000195.1:0-12100 GCA_034433295.1 Anaerolineales bacterium
AATACTTGCTCAATCTGGTTCCACAAGCCATCTGGAACTTCCCACAGCGTGGTATAACTCATGTGACACTCCTTGCAGGTTGTTGGGGTCGCACCTGCAATGCTGCATCAGGAATGTCTTTTTGTTAATATCCATCCCTATTTACGGATAGGGTCTTACTCTCCCAGCAGGTCATGACTTGCTGGGAGGTTCGATTCTCCGCTTCATCTTTTTTGACGGGGCGGGGTTTGTGTTGTTGGCAATTGCGTGGGGAATCGGTAAAATCAACCAGAATTGATTGGATACTTTATCCCTGCTTTTCATTGCCTTTTACACAAAAATAGATTAAATTAGACCTCGTAGCACGCACGTTCTATTCAGGAGAGATAACATGACAGACGATACCTTTTACCTCGGACGTTTGGTGGACGCGAAAACCGCGAAACCCATAACCACCCCAGTTGAATATGACCCCGCCGATTTGACGACTCATGCTGTTGTCACGGGCATGACAGGCTCAGGCAAGACAGGCTTGTGTGTGGCATTGCTCGAAGAAGCTGCGTTACAAGGTATCCCTGCCATCATCATCGACCCCAAGGGCGACTTGACCAACCTGCTTTTGCATTTCCCAAATTTGTTGCCGCAGGATTTCCAGCCGTGGATCGACCCCGAAATGGTACGTCGTGCTGGCAAGACTCAGGAGCAAGCCGCAAATGAAGCCGCCACCTCCTGGCGCAACGGCTTGAAGGAATGGGGCATTGGACCAGACCGTCTGCTCGATTTGCAAAATGCCGCCGAGTTTGCCATCTACACCCCAGGCTCCGACTCTGGGATTCCCGTCAGTGTGCTTTCCTCACTTGCCGCGCCAAACATCGATTGGGAAGCCAACCGCGAGATTTTGCGCGAGCGCATTACCAGCACTGTCACCGCGCTGCTTGGTCTGGTCGGCATGAACGACCTCGACCCCATTCGCTCTCGTGAACACATTCTCCTCTCGAACATCTTTGAAACTCATTGGAGCGAAGGGCGCGACCTCGACCTGACTGAACTCATTCTGCAAACCCAAACCCCGCCCTTCGACAAACTTGGCGCATTCCCTGTGGATACCTTCTTCCCACCCAAAGACCGTATGGAACTTGCGATGGTTTTGAACAATATCCTTGCCGCACCCGCTTTCGAGACCTGGCGTGAAGGCGAGTCACTCGACATCCAAAACCTGCTCTTCACCCCCGAAGGTCAGCCGCGACACAGCATCTTCTACCTCGCGCATCTATCCGATGGGGAGCGCATGTTCTTTGTCACGTTGCTGCTTTCTGCTGTCGAAACCTGGATGCGCACCCAAACCGGCTCAACATCCCTGCGCGCATTACTCTACATGGACGAAATCTACGGCTATCTTCCACCCACAGCGGTGCCGCCTTCAAAGGGTCCACTGTTGCGAATGTTGAAGCAAGCCCGCGCCTTTGGTCTGGGACTTTTGCTCGCCACTCAAAATCCTGTGGACATCGATTACAAGGCGCTTTCCAACACGGGTACATGGCTCATCGGCAAGCTGCAAACCGAACGCGACAAGAACCGCCTGCTTGACGGTCTTGAAAGTGCTGCGGGTGGCATTCCGCGTGCTGCGATGGACAAACTCATCTCGTCGTTGGGGAAGCGTGTCTTCGTCCTGCACAATGTTCACGAGAAAGCTCCCATGCTGATGCAGACGCGTTGGGCAATGAACTTCCTTGCTGGACCCATGACCCGCGCCCAGATTCCCGCCCTCAACGAGTTGGTTGGTGCAGGGGAATCCGTGCCTGCTCCTGCTTCGAAGAAAGTGGTATCCAGACCTCAGCCTTCCGTCGAAGCCTTCCAGCCTGTCTCGGTTGCCTCGGCGGCTCAACCTGAAACTCAACCTGTTGTTCAAGCTAATCGTCCGTCGTCCATCGTCAACCGTCAATCGGATGGCAGCCTCACTAAACCGACTCTCCCCGCTGGCATCCGCGAATACTTCCTGCCGCAGAACTTCAGCCTGCCAGAAGCCTTCCAATCAGTGAAGAAGCCCATGCCGTCGCAGGCGATGATTCAAGGCGTGATGTATCGCCCAACTCTGCTTGCCTCCGCCCAAGTCCGTCTGCTTGACCGAAAGTATGGAGTTGATTCTGAAATCACCAAATCCGCATTGGTCGAGACGTTGGACCGCCGTGGCATTGTCCGCTGGGAGGAGTTTTCCTACGCGGGTCCGTCACTTGAAAAGATCGAGACTGCTCCCGCGGCTGGTGCGCGTTTTGCTGCAATGGAAACTCCGCTCAACGATTCCAAGATGATGACTGCTTTGCAAAAGGACTTTAATGACTGGTTGTTCCGCAATACTGAAGCCACTGCTCGCGCGAATGTCAAGCTGAAAGTGTTTGCTGGTCCCGACGTCAGCCAGGCGGAATTCATGAAAGCCTGTTCCGATGCCGCTCGCGAGGGACGCGATGCCGAACTAGACAAGAAAGCCGCCGCAATCGATAAGAAGATCAAATCCATCGAAGACAAGCTAATCCGTGAAGAACGCGAACTGCGTCAGGACGAGGAAGACCTGCGGAACCGCAACATCGAGACAGGTTTGAGCGGCGTGGAAGCCGTGGCGGGTATTTTGGGATTTGGTCGCAAGAAGAGCCTCTCCACTTCGGTCTCGAAGTATCGCATGGCGCAAAATGCTAAGGAGGAGGTCAAAGAATCCGTGGATGCCATCGCGCAATACAAGCGTGAACTCGCCGACCTTGAACGCCAGCGTCAGGAGATCGAAGCCGAGGTCAATGACAGCTGGGGCAACGTGGTCAACGACATCAGCGAAGTGAGCGTCAAGCCGAAGAAGACCGATATTTACGTCAACCTCTTCGGTGTTGCCTGGAAGCCCTATTACATTGTCGAAACTGGCGGCGAGACTATCGAACTTCCTGCCTTTGGCGCGGAGTAGATCCTCTGTAAACCTGACAGGTTTCATCGTGGCGCGGACAAACCAGGATTCCATGAATGGCGGGCTGCTTGTTTGATTAGGCGCTTGTGGAAACCCGTCAGGTTTTATGTGTAAGGGAGTGACGACTTCAAGTCGTCACTCCTGCTTAAAGGACAAATCACATGAGCATCTTCATTCTTTTACTGGCATTGGCGATTTGGGGCGTCGTTCACTCCTTCCTCGCATCGCTCACAGCGAAAGACCTCTTCAGCTTGAAAGTGGGTCGCATGGACTTTTACCGCCTTGCCTACAACGTCTTTGCGGGCATCAGTTTCCTTCCCGTTTTGTATTTGATGGCGACCCTGCCAAATCAATTAGTCTACGAAATTCCGTCTCCGTGGAATCTAGTCATGCTCGGCGGGCAATTGTTGTCGCTCATTTTGCTTGCGGTTGCCTTCCTGCAAACAGACGCGCTTTCTTTCGTGGGTTTGCGTCAATTATTCGAAGAGGAAAAATCAAGCGCGTTGGTCGTGCATGGACTGTATAAAATGGTACGGCATCCGCTTTACACGTTCAGCCTGCTTTTTCTTTGGCTTTCTCCCAGCGTCTCGCAAAACTCGCTGACGGTTTACCTCGGCGCGACGCTTTACATTTTGATTGGAACCTACTTCGAGGAGCGCAAGCTTCTGCGCGAATTTGGCGAAGCATATGACAATTATAAAAAGTCCACGCCGATGCTAATCCCTCGATTTGTTTTTGGGCGAAGATAACAAAAATTCCCGACCGAAATCGGGAATTCTGTTTAACTTACCAGGTCGGCATTGCTTGACCAAAGAGTTGGGTATGGACGATTTCCGCGTCTTCCATGTCCAGCATCGCAATACCTTGTTGACTGTAAAAGTCGTGCTGGTCGAACTCAAGTGACGACTGGAATACGGAAAGAGTCGCTTCGGGGTCATCGTCAGCGGCGATGCGGTTGATCGAGACAGTGTCACACTCCACGCAGGCGTGGACCAGCATCAACTCGCCGCGTGCGTCAGCCTGATACTTGTTCCTGCTTCGTTTCAGAGTCAGCCCAATGGGCTTCATCCCAGACTTGCAAGCCGAGAGTCGGTCGCCCGCCGAATACAGGTCAAGGTGACAGGACCACAGGCAGTAAGGGCAGTGGTTGCGGTTGTTGACGCCCGAAAGCATATGCAGGCTGGAGACAAAGGCGCCGCAGTTTCCGCAACGGAAGTCCCCGAAGGAGGAGGAATGATTTCTCATAGCTCCTCCCGCAGGCGCATGTAACTTTGATAGCGGTACGGGCTGATCTGCCCATCCATCACTGCCTTGCGGATGGCGCAGCCCGGCTCGCGGTCATGCTGGCAACTCAAGCCGAACTTGCATCCTCCCACGTATGGAGCCATTTCCCGAAAATGGGAGGCAAGCTCCTCGGCGTGGACATTCCACAAGCCGAACTCGCGGATGCCGGGTGTATCCACCAGCCTGCCGCCAAAGTCCAATTCGAACATTTGCAGGTGACTGGTGGTGTGACGTCCCTTGCCGACCTCGCCCTCGCTGACGGCTTTGACTCGCAAGCCAAGCTCGGGCTGGATCGCGTTCAGCAGGGAGGTTTTTCCCACACCCGATTTTCCGACCAGCACAGACATGTGTCCACCCAGGGCTTGTTTGAGTTCTTCAACTCCCTCGCCTGTGGATGAGCAAATCGTGTGAATCGGGTAACCGATGCGACGATAAATTTCCAGGTCGCTTTCGAGCGAATTATTTTTGTCGGCAAGATCCATCTTGGTGACGATGATCAGCGACGGAAGTCCAGCCGCTTCGGCGGCGACCAGATACCGGTCGAGCAATCCCCACTTTGGGGTGGGATTAGCGGCGGCAAATACCGGCAGTATCTGGTCTACGTTTGCCGCGATAACCTGTTCGACGATGCGATGTCCCGTCACCGGCAGCGGACGCGAGAAGCTGGAGCGGCGTGGCAGGGACTCCGTGATGATGCCCCGACCTTGCCCCACATCCAAAAAGCGGACATGGTCACCAATCGCGATTGGATCGGCGCTGGAACGATGCGATTGTTTATGAAAACAGGACGAGAGTTCGCAATCCACCTCCCGACCGTTTGTGTGGACGGTGTAACGTCCGAGGAATTTCCGAAATACGACACCCTGGTCGCTTTCGTTGATTGTGTTCATTGTCAAAAGTTCCTATGATGATGGTTGTGTTGGGGTGCGACGTGACCCGTCCATGCCTGCGGACGGGATACCATGGGAATACTTTTGTGAATCGGGCCGACATAAAATTTCTCCTTTTCTGAAAATAAAAACTGCCACGGAAATTTTCCGTGGCAGTTCGATGATGAAACGTCCGATGCAGTGCTTGCAATGCGAAAGGACGCAGCTTCATTAAATTAAAAGCCACGGACATAGGAACGTCCGTGGCTGTAAAATCCAAAAGATGGCTTTGAGCCTATGCTGGGACGTGCCTATGAAATTCTTCGCAAACAAGAACCGATACTGAATTAAACAAAAAACTACGTGTCTCCTTTCTTTTGAAAATACGGTTGGTTTTGACCAACCGTCCCGTAGTTTATCAGCGTGGCAGACGGCTGTCAAGCGGACAGCAATGATAATGTGCGGCGGATGAAAACTGGAAGATTTTTTCTCATGTTACAATTTCCATACTTGTATGAAAGATAAGGAAACACTATGACCAAGATTCTGCTGGTTGAAGATATTCCTGACAACGCTGAGCTTGTCCGCAAGGCATTGTCGGGACGTGATTATGAATTCGTTCATGCGTCCGACGCCGAGACCGGTCTGAACCTTGCGCTGGAATATATCCCCGACTTGATCCTGCTCGACCTTGGTTTGCCCGACTACGATGGGCAGACTCTTGCGGGCTGGCTGCGCGCCGAGCCGGTTTTGGCTTCCACGCCGATTGTTGCGTTTACCGCATGGCCCGAAGAGACTGCAAAAAAGATGGTCGAAAGCTACGGCTTCGATGGTTACATCTGCAAGCCGATTGGCAAAGTGGGGGAGTTTCTTGCCAAGATAGACTCTTATTTGAAAGTTCCATAAATGCCAACAACGGAAAATGCCAATGCCGTCAGGCTGATTCCCGTCAGCCAGTTTACGGATGAACAACTTGCGGCGATTTACAACCAGACCCGCGTGGATTATCTTGTGCCGATGCCGATGAATGCCGCGCGCCTAGGCGAGTATGTTAAGACCTACGACGTCAGCCGCGAGCATTCGTTGGTCGCGCAAACCCTGGATGGAGAAATGCTGGGAGTCAACATGCTTGGGTTGCGCGAAGGCCGGGCATGGATCACGCGGCTGGGTGTGATTCCCAACACGCGCCGTCATGGGGTGGGACAGCTTTTGATGGAAAGCCTGATGCAAAAGGCCATGGACCAATCCATTCTTTTTTTTATGCTCGAAGTCATCAAGAACAACACACCGGCTCATCAACTTTTTTTGAAGCTCGGATTTTACGAAGTCGGGGAGTTGCTTGTCTTGCGCCGTTCCCCGCTGACGCCCGCAGTTGACCCGGTTGTGGCGGACGCCCAACGGCTGGAACGCCATGACGCCCTGACCCTCGTCGGTTGGGATCGTGGCACGCAGCCATGGACAAATCAATCCGAGTCGCTGGCGAATGCATTCGAAGTATCGGGGCTATACCTGACATTGGCAGACGGGAGCCGTGGCTGGCTGGTCTACCAGCGCCAGAAATTTTTGCTCACCCGTTTTGCCTTCAAAACCGAAGTTGGCGACCCGGCCACGGTGGCGTATGCCCTGCTTTCACATTTGCACAACCAATATCCGCGCCTCGATACGCAGGTTGAGAATATCCAGGTAAACGATCCGCACCTGCCCGGCTTTTATCGGATGGGATACGTGGAAGCCTTCCACCGCATCGAGATGTGGCACGGGACTCCCCCTCCCGAACTTCAAAAATAGCCTCTTCCGCGACACGATGAATCGAATTGCCGTTTCCATTACCCTGGCCTTCCTGTTTGCTGCCTGCGCTCAAGGCGTGGTTCAAACTCCAGAAGCGGCTCCCAGCCCAACGGCGGGTCCGATCTCGACGCCAACGATGACTGTGGAGCCGTCCGCAACGCCAAGTCCAACTCCCACAGCAACCGCCGCTCCACCCTGTAATCCGCTAAAGATCATGCCGCTTGGGGATTCGATCACCTACGGCGAAGGGATTGTCGGTTATGGCGGTTATCGAAATCTGCTCGGCGCTTTGCTGGAAAGCGATGGAATTCCATTTGACTTTGTCGGTTCGCAAGAGAGCGCCGAGGATGTTCTTGCAGACCCCGATAACGAAGGACATCCCGGTTGGAGAATTTCAGATATACGTGAGGCGATTGAAACGGAAGGCTGGCTCGAAACTTACCAGCCGGACATCATCCTGTTGCATATCGGCTCGAATGACCTGCATCATGTTGGACCCAATCACCGACAGGACGTGAACCTGCCAGACGCCATCAATGATCTCTCGATGTTGTTGGATGTTATCCTCACCCGTCGGCCTGAGGCGCATGTTATTGTTGCCCGCATCATCCGCACCCGTTGGGGTTCCGACTCGAACCACGTTCTTTACAATGAAGCCATTCCGGAGATTGCCGCATCCAAAGGGGAGCATGTCTCGGTTGTGGATATGCAGGATATTCTCTTGAAGAATGATTTCGTCACTCTCTATCATCCCAACCCCAAAGGCTACGACAAGATGGCGCACGCGTGGGGAAAAGCCATCCTTGCTCTGGGTTTGAAGTGTTCCGCTTCGGGATAAATCCGCTAGCCGTTTGATTCGATTCCCAACACCGAGGTCAACCCTTGAAAAAACAAACTGCTGCCGAAAAGCAGGATCGTGTTTTTCACATCTCCGCTGACGATGGACCAGTGAATCCCCCACGCCACCGCCGAGACACCGACAACAATCAGCAGTAAGCCATTCAACAGCACGCGGCTCTGGCGGACAGGATAAACACCGTCTTTGAACGTCAGGATGCCGGAGCCAATCGCCAGCATCCCCGCGCCGCTCTTGAAGGATATCCACCCCAGCGACTCGCCCGCTGATACGCACGAAAGAATGAGTAACCCGCCGATCAATGAATTGAGAAACGCCAACAGGATCGAAATGACTTTCATGTCAGCCTCCTTGTCTGGTTGCTTCAAGGATAGCTGTGCCGGGCTGACAAATCCTATTGAGAGTCTGTCAAATGCTTGAAAAAATTATCTAACGTTTACGCCGCCGATATGCTGTGGCTAATCCGCCAGCGGATGTTTCGCGGTAAAGAGAGGGGAGAGCATGTCCTGTTTCGCGCATGACGGAGACCACGTCATCGTAGGAGATGCGATGTCCGCCATCGGTGAACAGGGCGTAGTCGGCACAATTGAGCGCCTGGTTTGCGGCAAAGGCATTGCGCTCGATACAGGGGATTTGAACCAGTCCCGCCACCGGGTCGCAAGTGAGACCGAGGTTGTGTTCCAATCCCATCTCGGCGGCATATTCAATCTGTCGGGGAGTCCCACCCAGTAGTTGAGTCGCCGCTCCCGCCGCCATCGCGCAAGCGACTCCCACCTCACCCTGACATCCCACTTCCGCGCCGGAGATGGAAGCATTGTGCTTTGCCAGATTGCCGATCAAACCGGCAGTGGCGAGCGCCCGAAGAATTGCATCATCCGTGCAGTTGAGAATTCCTTGAAGATATTTCGACACCGCCGGCAGGATCCCGCACGATCCGCAAGTAGGAGCCGTGACAATCTCTCCACCCGAAGCGTTCTCTTCCGAGACGGCCAGCGCATACGCCGAGACCAGTCCCGCTCGTTGCAACAGCGGACCAGACAGACTGGCTTTGCGATGAAACGACCAGGACTTACGTGCCAGTCCCAACCCGCCGGGCAGAACGCCTTCGGCATGAAGTCCATGGTCAATGGCGGCTTGCATCACCTGCCAGACCTTTCGCAAGTGTTCCCAGATTTCAGCGCCTTCACGGGCTTCCACATATTCCCAAAGGGATTGTCCACTTTGTTTGCATTGCTCCAGAATCTCGCGCATGCTCTTCAAGTCATAGACCTCTTTGGGAGAGGGCAGGCTTTCGGCATCGCGCAAGGCCCCGCCGCCCACGCTGTAGACCTCCCAACGCGCAAGCGACTTTCCTTCCGCCGATAGCGCTTCGAAACGCATCCCGTTCGGATGCAAGGGGAGTTGTTTCTCCGGTTTCCAAATGATTTCCACATTACCCGCGCTGGACACACTTTTGATGGCCGCATCGGTCAGATGTCCGCGCCCTGTGGCGGCGAGACTTCCATACAAAGTGGCGCGATAACTTGCCGCGTTTGGGTAACGCTCACGGAAGATTTCCGCCGCACGGCGCGGTCCCATGGTGTGACTGCTGGACGGTCCAATGCCGATTCTAAAAAGCTCTGTGATGGATTCCAATGATTGCTCCTGACAATATGATAAAGGGAATGTCCAGACGGATTATAGCATTTGGACTGTTGTGAAAAATTGTATTTGACATCCTGCCTCTTTTTTGCTAAACTATAAGTTGTCAGACAATTAACCCAAAAGCAAATTGCTGTAGGCTAAAGCTAATGACAACTTTCCTCGTAAAAAACGCATACATTGTAACCATGGACGACCACCGGCGGGAGATCCCCGAAGGCGGTCTTTTTATTCGTGACGGGGTCATCGAGCAGGTTGGGGCAACCCGTGACCTTCCATCCGCCGCCGATGAAGTGCTCGACCTCAAAGGGCATGTCGTCCTGCCGGGATTAGTCAACACGCACCATCATTTTTACCAGACCCTCACGCGCGCCGTCCCTGCCGCGCAGGATGCCAACCTTTTCAACTGGTTGAAGACCCTGTATCCGATTTGGGCGCGCTTGCAGCCTGACGATATTTTTGTCTCGACGCAGACTGCGCTGGCGGAGCTGGCGCTTTCGGGTTGCACCACGGCGTCGGATCATCTCTATCTTTTCCCCAACGGCTCGAAACTCGACGATGAAATTGCCGCCGCCCTCGAAATTGGGGTGCGGCTCCAGGCTTCGCGTGGCTCTATGAGTCTGGGCGAATCCAAAGGCGGACTCCCACCCGATAGCGTGGTGGACACCGAGGAGAACATCCTCAAGGATTCCCAGCGCCTGATCGAAAAGTATCATGATGCCAAGCCCGGTGCGATGACCCAAGTCGTGCTCGCGCCATGTTCGCCGTTCAGCGTCACCTCAGACTTGATGAAACAGTCCGCAAAGCTGGCGCGGGAGTATGGCGTGCATCTGCATACCCATCTCGCCGAGACCGAAGACGAAGACCAGTTTTGCCGTCGGATGTTCGGTCATCGTCCGGTGGGGTACATGCAGGAAGTGGACTGGGTCGGCGGCGACGTCTGGTTCGCGCACGCCGTCTGGGTTAACGATGAGGAGATTCAGGTTTTTGCCAAGCATGATTGTGGCGTGGCGCATTGTCCCACCTCGAACATGCGTCTTGCCTCTGGCATTGCGCCGGTCAAGCAATATCGCGCCGCCGGCGTCAACGTCGGCTTGGGCGTGGACGGTTCCGCCTCGAACGACGGCTCACACCTATTGGCGGAGGTCCGCAGTGCGATGCTGGTCTCGCGTGTGAAGGAGGGACTGACGGGCTATTCCCTGTCCAATGATCCGGAAAGAAAATTGATGACTGCCCGCGATGCATTGCATCTTGGCACGCGCGGCGGCGCGGCGGTGTTGGGCCGTACCGACATCGGCAGCCTCGAAGTTGGTAAATGCGCTGACTTCTTCGCCGTCAACTTGAACAAACTTTCCTACACTGGCATGCACGATCCCGTCTCGGCGGTGGTCTTTGGTCAAGCCATGAAGGTGGATTACACCGTGGTGGGCGGGAAGTTTGTTGTGAAGGAAGGTCAACTGGTGACGGTGGACGAACACAAGCTGATCGAGAAACACAACAAGGCGGCGAAAAGGCTATTGACGGGATAGAGGAGAATTTTCATGGAACTTGTAAACAGTGTTTTAATTGCACTTTCCAACGGAATCCCCGGCATGGTGATCGCGGGCGTGACGATGATCTTGATGCTGCTTGCTTTGATCCGAAAGGACCCCGGACTGATGGTGGCCGCTGCCTTGTTACTGATTCCCTTTGCCTTTGCAAGAGGCGCGTGGACGGGCTTCCCGCTATTTGTACGATTATTGCCGTTGTTTGCCTTGGGGTCGTCCTTTTTTATCGGCAGGGATGATCCCGTCTTTGCCTGGTCGTTGCCGATGCCGGCTTTTGGATACCTGATCTATATCATTTTTAAAATTCTCGCCGCTGGCGCTTAAATTCCAAATACACTGGAGATTGGATGACACCCTCTACAAAACTTACCCGTGCGCTCGTTGATGTTGCCATGGGACGCTCCCCGGCCGACCTTGTGATCCGTGATGGAAGATGGGTCAGCGTTCAGTCCGGCGAGTTTGTCCCGCATACCGATGTTGCCATTGTGGATGGGCACATTGCCTATGTGGGATCGGATGCCAGCCATGCGATTGGGCAAAAGACAAAGGTCATCGAGGCGAAGGGACGCTACCTCGTACCGGGATTGCTGGATGGTCACATGCACGTCGAGTCGGGCATGCTCACTGTCACCGAGTTCGTGCGGGCGGCGGCGGTGCGCGGCACCACGGGCATGTTCATCGATCCGCATGAGATTGCCAACGTATTCGGCTTGAAGGGCGTCAAGTTGATGGTGGACGAAGCCGCCAAGCAGCCCATCCACGTCTGGGTGCAGATGCCCTCCTGCGTGCCGTCGTCGCCGGGATTGGAAACCCCGGGTGCGTCGATTGGTCCCAAAGAAGTTGCAGAAGCCATGGCGTGGAAAGGCGTCGTCGGTCTTGGCGAAATGATGAACTTCGCCGGTGTTTATTCAAGCGACAAAAAGATGCTCGATGAAATGAGCATCACCCACGCGGCTGGCAAAACCATCGGCGGGCATTATCCTTCGCTTGATTTGGGTTTGCCGTTTCACGGTTATGTGGCTGGCGGGGCGGAAGACGACCACGAAGGCACGCGGATGGAGGATGCGGTTGCCCGTGTGCGGCAGGGAATGAAAGCCATGCTGCGCTACGGTTCTGCCTGGCACGATGTGGCAACACAGGTCAAGGCGATCACAGAGCAAAAGCTGGACTCGCGCCGCTTCATCCTTTG
>DAOUAS010000196.1:0-33155 GCA_034433295.1 Anaerolineales bacterium
GATCCGCGCGTGGTCGCCATTGGTCAAGCCGCGAAGGAACTTGTCGAGCAAAGGGAGAGGTGGTTAGACCCCCACCCGTCCTCCCCCAAATTCGACAATATAAATCTCGGTAAAAATGAAGACCCCTCCATGTCGAATTTGGGGGAGGTGCCCCGCGAAGCGGGGCGGAGGGGGTCGGGGTCAAAACGCACGCTCACCAACCTGTACAACCAACGTCCCACCTGGCTGGAACTGGCGCACAAACGTCTCGACGAAACCGTCTTCGCCGCCTACGGCTGGGAGTCCACGCTGAGCGATGAAGAGATTTTGGAGAGGCTGTTGAAGTTGAATTTGGAGAGAAGCGGGAAGTGAGAGAAGTAATAAGTAACTCAAGTTGCCACCATACGCGCCTTGTGTCATGCTGAGGGACGCTCTTTCTCCGAAGCATGACACAATCAATCGAGACCCTTCGGTCGCGGAAAACACGCTCCCTCAGGGCGACATGGTCCTTTTCATTCCCAAGGTAGCAACTTGGGTTAATTACCACGATCAACATTCGACACAATTCGGTCCATCCGCAAATTCTCACGCATATCCTAGGAATGAATAACATGCCAGATCAAATCTATGTCATAGGACATGTCAACCCCGATACGGATTCCATTGCCTCTGCAATGGGATACGCGTGGCTGTTGCGCGAGCGGGATGGCGCCAATACCGTCGCCGCCCGCGCCGGGGCGCTCAATCCGCAGACCGCCTATGTGCTCAAAAACCTGGGGCTGGAAGCTCCTGTCCTGCTGACAGACGCATCCCCTCGCTTCGAATCGGTCATGCGACGCTACGACACCATTCGCCCCGAATCCCAACTCGGCATCGCATGGACGCTTGCCAGCCGGACAGGCGGCATCGCTCCTATTGTCTGTGAAGACGGCAAACCCTACGGCCTTATCAACGGCTTGAGCCTGTTCAAATATTTCACCGAAACGCTCGGTCCCCGTCCCGGCGATACCACCGTGCGCGAGATGATGTCTGCCCAATGTAAGGACGCCGCCGATACCACCTTGGCCAAATATCCCGCAAGCGCGCATATCCGCGATTCGCTCAACAAGATTCTACGGGACGAACACAACGACTACTGGGTGGTGGATGAACATGGTGTTTATGTCGGCATTGCCAGCCAGCGCGAAGTCCTCAACCCGCCGCGATTAAAGATTATTCTGGTGGATCACAACGAGCCACGCCAGGCAATTGCCGCTCTGGAGGAGGCGGAACTGTTGGAAATTCTGGATCATCACCGCCTTGGCAATCCGTACACCCACCAGCCAATCCGCTTTACGGTGGACACGGTCGGCTCGACCTCCACGCTGGTATCGGAACTCACCTCCGAGGCGGGACTTTCCATGCCACCCGCCCTGGCCGGGATGCTGCTCGCCGGACTCTTGGCTGACACCCTGATTTTGACTTCGCCGACGACCACTCCGCGTGACAAGTCCGCCGCCGAACGGTTATCGCGCTGGGCGTTCGTAGGCGGGAGTCCGCTCAAAGGACAGACCATCGAAAGTTATGGCAAGTCTGTGCTGAGCGCGGGCGCGGGACTCTTGAACCGCGACTCGAAGGAAGTGGTCAGCACCGATATCAAACCTTTCGAAAGCGGCGGATTCAAGTTTGCCGTTGCCCAGGTGGAAGTGACCGACCTCCTGCAACTCACCGACCACCTCATGCCTCTTCAGGATGCGCTCAACGATTTGCGCGACAAACGCGGACTGGACTTCGCCATGCTCCTTGTCACAGACGTGGTGCGAGGCACAAGCCGCCTGCTGCTGACCTCCAACCCGCCATATATCCTGGACGATCTCCCCTACCCGCCGCTCCCCGACGGCACACGCGACGCGCGCGGCGTAGTTTCCAGAAAGAAACAGTTGCTGCCAACGGTTTTAGGTCTGCTGGAGAAATAGAGAAAAGAAAACGCCGGGTCTAAGCCTGGCGTTTTTTGACAGGGTGATTCGTCCCGAGCGCAGTCGAAGGACATCGCGCTTCGACCCTGCTCAACGCGAAATATCAACGGATGTATTGACTGTAGCAATATCTCAACTGCTGTGCTTGAAGATTTTGAACGAAGCGCGGCGGGCAGACATAATAATATTCCAGCCAGGGAGTCAGGTCGGTCAGGGCGGGAATGCCTTCCCCATCTTTGACAATCTTCGCCCGGCTTTGTTTCGAATGCTTCAATATCGCCTGCGGGTTCATCGTCTCGGCAGCGGAAGGATCGAGATAGATGGACTGGGTTTCAAGATAGTATCGATATGCTTGATTCAGGTAGTCCGCATCGTAGTCGAGGGGCTGATTGCCGTTGACGAGATACGTGTCGAACAAGTCGTTGTAGGGGAAGATTGTCGCCACAGTAGCGGGGATGAAATGGTTCTCGTTCACCCAGGCGCAAAAGATGCCTGCATCGGTCAGATGACTCCGGTACAGCCGCAGCGCCTCCTGTGAATACAGGTTGTTGTGACCGGCGGTGAAACTCCACAACGGATCGATGAAAATCATATCGAACTTCTCGTCGGGATTGGCGTACAGATAACGGCGGCCATCGTCCACAATGTAGCGGACGGAAGGATGATCGAGCGAGGATTGCGCCACCGGCACATTCTCGTTCAAAAACGAGCCGAGTTCCTCCATCAACTCCACGATAACCACTTCCTCCACGCCCGGCAGGGATGTGATGAAGTTGGCCGTGTTTCCGCCGCCCAGCCCGATAATGAGAATCCGTTTGGGGTGGGCAGCCGAGGCGCAGGTCAGGGCGGAGCGCTCGTATTCGCCGTCAGATGGGAAAAAGCTGTTTTTGATTCCGGCAATCCACAAGTCGGCGGGGTCGGTCTGGTCGCCGCGAAACGTGACGGCAAGAATCCCATCCCCTGATTCGCGTAGGGCGACGCTTTCGAGTCCGCTGGCGATTTGATACAACCGCGTATAAAACTTTCCCCTGCCTGGTAGGAAAAGAATCAACATGACGAGGGCGAGCGGCAACACAAGCATGGAGGGACTGAATGGTTCTCGTTGAGTCATCAGGTAGATTGCCAGGAACAACAGCGTGAGCGCGGACAAAATTTTTAGAGTCAACTCACTGCCAAGGGTTGGAAGCAGGATGAAACTGGTGGCGAGCGTCCCGGAGACCGAGCCGACGATATTCGCCAGATGAATGTCGCCGACGCGGCGTCCTGAAAGCGAGACCTGGTCAATGGCAATCCGATCCAGCGAGGGAAGTCCGCCGCCCATCAACAAGCCCGCGGGCAAAACCATGAGCAGGATCGGCAGGAAGTATTGAAGCAAACCAGTCAGAAAGATTCTTCGTGAAAACACAAGTTCCTCTCCGACGCGGATCAGCGCGGGGATCGGCTGTTGGCGTTGGTTGAAGTTTTCTTGAAGCCAGGGCTGTAACTGCGGCAGATTGATCAGAATCCACATCAGCAGGAAGGATGAAGTGGTCACGATGCCGACCGTGATTTGCAACTTCCAAAACAAACGGACGGGATCGCGGGAATTGTCAATTCGCCTGCCCCAGAACCAGCCGCCCAATGCCAGCGCAATCAAAAAGATGAAAAGGATGCTTGGAAATCCATAGGCTGTGTGTTTGTTGAACACGCCAAGCAGGCGGAACCAGAGCATCTCGAAGCCCATGCCGATGAAACCGGCTAGAAAGGCCGAGAATAGAATCGCTTCGTAACTCCACAGTTCCCGCGGCGGGGCAGAGATTTTCGCGGAGGGTGCCTCCGAGCGAATCTCGAAGCGGTCCCTAAGCAGGACAGCACCGGCACCGACCAGAAAGTTCAAAACCGCAGCGACCAGCAACGCACCGTTGAACCCAAACCAACCCATGAGGATATAACCGGAAACCAGCGCGCCGAATGCCGCTCCAAGTGTGTTGATTCCATAAAGCAAACCGATGACATGCCCGGATGTCTCCACGCGGGTGACAAAAGCCTGGGTCAGCAAAGGCAGGGTCATACCCATCAGGAGGGTTGGCAGGAGAAGCAAGGCAAAACTGAGGGCGAAGACCAGAATGTAGGGACTCCCCGCCGTGTTTTGTCCGATCCAGTTGATGAGGGTCGGGCTGAAAATGCCAAAGATGCCGATGCCGGCTTCGATCACCCCGTAAAGCAGGACGGTATTTTTACTCTTCGAGGCGATGCGCCCGCCAAGCATGGAGCCAAGCCCCAGCCCGGCCATGTACGCGCCGACAATGAGGGTGGATGCGGTCAGCGTGACGCCGAAATAAAGTTCCAGCAGGCGCACCCAGACGGTTTGGTAGATGAGTCCCGCCGCGCCGGAAATAAAAAACAAAATGGAGACAAGAATGATCGGCGTTTTTCCGCCTGATTTATGTGAGGTTGGTTGTCGCAATGTCTTTTTCCTGAATGGATTTTTTTGCGTCCCAACTTTAGCACAAAAAGGTAAAATTGACACATGAACACAATTTACCAAGCCCTGGTTGAGATCGAGAAAAATCACGAATCCGCCGCATTGTGTACGGTGGTCAAAAGCGAAGGCTCCACGCCGAGGCATGTGGGCAGTAAGATGCTGGTCTACCCTGACGGGCATTTTATCGGAACCGTGGGCGGCGGCGACTTGGAGCATCGCGTAATAGACGAAGCGTGGATCGCGATTACCGATGGACAGTCGCGCCTGCTGCATTACAACATGGTCGATCCTTCACGCGGCGACCCGGGCCTGTGCGGAGGTCAAGTGGAGGTGTTTGTGGAACCGATTCTCCCCGACCCGCTGGTGGTCATCATCGGCGCGGGACACGTGGGCAAGGCGATTGTCCACCTGGCAAAATGGCTGGGATTCCGCGTTGCCGTCAGCGACGACCGGGCTGAGTTGTGCAGCCCGGAAGTCATTCCTGAAGCGGACGCCTATTATCCAGTGCGGATGAGCGAACTGCCCAAGCACGTCAAGATCGACAAACGCACATTCCTGATCCTAACTACGAGAGGGTCAAACGTGGACGTGGACGGACTCGCCCCGCTGCTTGACCTGTCCGCCGCCTACATCGGCGTCATCGGCTCGAAGCGCAGGTGGGCCAGCACAGTCAAGGGGTTGAAAGCACAAGGCGTCTCCGAAGAAAAACTCGCCAAAGTCCACTCGCCGATTGGGTTGGAACTACAAGCGGAAACGCCGGAAGAAATTGCGGTCAGCATCATGGCCGAAGTGTTGATGATTCGCGACAAAGGGACGGGAAAGCAAATGAAGTCCGGAGAGGCGCTTGTCAGTCGTCAGTGAAGCGAAACGTTTCAGGGTCATATCCGTAAAGGAATAAGACTATGGCTTTCTCATTATCGCTTGACAAAATGGAAAAATGTCACCCTGAGCGGCAGCGACACTTGCGTCGCGCGCCAGTGCGGTGAGGGTCTCTACGACGGCAAAGAGGCTCTTCGGTTGCGGCGAACACGCTCCCTCAGAGCGACATAAATTGGATTTTGAGAAAGCCATGGGAATAAGACAAAAAGTTCTTGTAGCAGGAAGTTCGTTCGACTATAATTTGAATGCGCTTATAAAAAAGGAGAGAAAAAATGGCCAGAATTTTCGATGTCATTGAATACGCAAGTGAAATGAACGACGAGATCGTTCATCGTTTTCCCGAAGAGGGCATCGGTGATTTCCGCATCGGCTCACAGGTGATTGTCCGCGAAAGCCAGAGCGCGGTCTTCTTCCGCGACGGCAATGCGCTGGATGTGTTCAAGCCCGGACGTCACACCATCGCAACCGCCAACATCCCGATGCTGATCGATTGGATCGGCAAGGCCTTCAACGACCGCACCCCTTTCCCGGCGGAAGTGTACTTCGTCTCGCGGAAGGAATTCGCCAACAAGAAGTGGGGCACGCCGCAGCCGATCATCGTCCGCAACCCCGGCATGGGACTCGGCGTGGCCTTGCTGCAGGGCTTCGGCACCTATTCCTTCCAGGTGAAGGACCCGCAGCAATTCGTGACCCAGATCGTCGGCGTACAGGGAACCTATCGCACAACTGACATCGAAGAACGCCTGCGCACAATGTTGCTCTCGAAGTTGCAGGATGTGCTCGGCGAAACAGGCGCGAAGAATTCCGTGCCTGAGATGATCGGGCTGACCGAGGAGATTGGCGCGGCGGTCCGCGTCAAGTCCAAGGAAGATTTCGAAGCCATCGGACTGACTCTCAAGACCTTCTATATCGGGAACTTGAAGCCCTCCGAAAAGTCCGCACAGGAATTACGCGACATGGGCATGCTCGACATGGCGACCTACACCCAGTTGCAGGCGGCGGATGCGATGCGCGACGCGGCCCAAAACCAAAGCGGCGGCGCCGGTCTGACGGCTGG
This sequence comes from Anaerolineales bacterium, assembly GCA_034433295.1. Taxonomy (GTDB): domain Bacteria; phylum Chloroflexota; class Anaerolineae; order Anaerolineales; family Villigracilaceae; genus Villigracilis. The sequence goes on from DAOUAS010000196.1 coordinate 6,335, forward strand.
CATCGGTGCAGGCATGGGAATCGGCAATTTGATGGGACAGGCACTCCAGGGCGGAATGCAAAACACCGCCGCGGGTGGCGCTCCCGCCGCTGGCGGCTCCGCCAAGATGCCCGACATCATGACCCCCGCCGAAGCGGCCCAGTTCATGAAAGTAACAGAAGACGACATCATGGCTGCCATCACGGACGGCAGCTTGAAAGCGAAGAAAGTCGGCAAGGCGTACCGCATCAGCAAGGATAACCTTGAGAGTTTTATGAATAGTTAGTTTTTAGCAATTAGAAAAAGAGACTTTCCGTGGAGAGTCTCTTTTTGTTTAAATGTTTTCAGGTTGACAGGTTTAAACTTTCAAACCTGTCAACCTTTTGTTTGCAACTATTATTCCAATTCGCTCATCACATCCGGGATACTGTTGAGCAGATCGCCGGCAAGGACGGAGGCAGTGGAGCCAAGGTCTTCGGCGGCGATGAGTCCTGCCTGGGCGTGGATGAATGCGCCTGCGACGGCGGCTTCGTAGGGGTCGAGTCCCTGGGCGAGCAAGCCAACGATTAAACCAGCCAGCACGTCACCGGTGCCGGCGCGGGCAAGGGCGGGAGAGGCAACCGGGATGACGGTCATCTTCCCATCGGGAGCGGCAATCACAGTAAACGCGCCTTTCAGGACAACGACACATCCCCACTCCTTTGCATACTTCAAAGCAATCTCGTTTTTGTTTTGCAAAATTTCTTCGCGCGACAACCCTGTCAATGCCGACATCTCACCGATGTGCGGCGTCAGCACGGTCGAAGAAGAAACTTTCTTGTGCCAGTCTGGAATCTGCGCGAGGTGACGCAATCCGTCCGCGTCCACCACGGTGGGGAGTTTGACGGCTGAAATTATTTTCTCGACGAACTTGGCAGTTGATGGATGGTTGCCCAAACCGGGTCCCAGCAAAAAGGCGGTGGGACGTTGAATGTTGTCCAACAAAACGTCGGATGCTTTTTCAGAAATGAAACCCGCTTCATGCGGAAGCAAAACCCAGGTCGCTTCGGGGAGTTGACCTGCAAGGGTGGGATGCAAAGGCTCAGGGACAGCCAGTGTGACAAGTCCCACCCCGACGCGGTAGGCGGCAGTACCAGCGAGCAGGGCCGCGCCTGTGTAATTCTGCGACCCAGCGGCGATAAGCGCAGCACCAAACGTCCCTTTGTGGGCGTCAAGGGGGCGGTCAGGCAGAAGCCCGGCAACCAGGTCATGGTCGGCGACTTCGGATTTCACTTCACGCAAGGAGACGAGATCGTCGGGCAGGTCGATGTCCACGACGGTCAATTCGCCGATGAATTCAAAGGCGGGCAATTTGAGCAAACCCTGCTTGACGGCTTCCATGGTAACGGTCAGGTCGGCTGGGATGCATTCCGGGGCGGCATCGCCCGAGTCGCTGTCCACGCCGGAGGGACAATCCACGGCGACGACAAGGGGCGCTTCGTCCATGGTTTCCATCGCGAGCAAGGTCTGTTCAAGCACAGTCGCAATATCGCTTTTGAGCGGAAGTTGGATACCCGTGCCAAGTAAACCGTCGAGCAAAATATCGGCGGATTGCAGACCAGCTTCGAGGGCGGAGAAATCCAGGTCGGCATCGGCAAAGGTCACTTCCCCACCCGCCTCTTGGAACCGGGCAATCAACTTGTCATCCTGTTTCCGCTTGACAATATAAGCCCGCGCGTGGAAGCCTTCCTCCACAAGATGGGTCAACGCAATCAGGGTATCCCCGCCATTATTGCCGGGACCAACCAACCCGAAGACAGAATCCCAGCCGTTTTCAGAGAGAATATCAGCGATAACCTCGGCAAGGCCGAAGCCTGCATTCCGCATCATCCGGGCATAGGACAACCCGTTTGCGTCAGCATCCTTTTCGATGGCAATCATTTGGGGAACAGTGACAAGTTTCATCTTCAAACTCCATCCGCCGCCTGCAAATTTGGGACGATTTCAGGCAACTGCTCCTACTATACCCCAAAGTGAAACCAGCCGGATACTCCCAAAATTCAATTCTGATAGGGTTTGAGAGTCCCGAAGGATAGAATTAACTTCAGCGAAAGGAAGTGAAAAAATGGAAATTTCAAGACACTGGAGACTCAAGAAGCAACGATACAGCCTGGTCGGCGGCGTCTGCCCGCATTGCGAACACAAGATTTTCCCGCCTCGCGGCGTATGCCCCAGTTGTGGCGGCGACATCAGGGAAAAGCCCATCGCCAAAAACACAATTGAATACACGACGGTTTACAAGCCGGAAGTCCGGGAAACCCCGATTGCAATCGTTCTTGAACAGCCGGTAGCCGCGTAAGCAAATTCATTTCAAAAAACTGGACAGGCTTTTTGAGCTGTCCAGTTTTCGTTTAATCCATTCATAGCGCCATCAATGCGCCGAAGCGGCCCGTCTTTCCCTTCTCCGCCCGATGCGAAAACCAGTCTTCCAAATGACAGGCGGTGCAGACGTTCGAGACCTGCACCTGCTCCACGCCCGCGCGTCTCAATTGAATCTCGTTCGATGCCCACAAGTCAAGATGCGTGCTGCCATTTTTCGCCTGAAAAATTTGTCCGGCATCCTGCGGATATTTTTCACGGAACTGTGAGATGACCTCCGCGCCGACTTCATAGTGATCCACGCCGATGGAAGGACCGATGCCCGCCACAATATTTTTTGGATCACAGCCATAATGCTCCTGCATTCCCTCCACCGCCGCCCCGACAACCCCGCGCAGGGTTCCCAACCATCCGGCATGGGCAATCCCGATGACTTTTCTCACCGGGTCGTGGAAGAGAATCGGCACGCAATCGCCGAAGCGCATGAACAACGTGACGTCCGGGTTGTCCGTGAAGATGATATCGGCGCGAGTGGAAGGCGCATCGAGCGGGCGCGGACTGACGGCGTAGACAATATCGGTGCTGTGAGTCAGCCATACGTCGTGAATGGATTCGGGGCCGCGCCCCAGACCTTTGAACACGCGGGTGCGATTCTCCGCGACATGCTTCGGATCATCCCCCACCGAGCCGCCCAGATTGAGCGAATGCCAGGGTGCGGGACTCACCCCGCCGCGCCGTGTAAAGACCGCCTGCGTGATGGAGTCTGAAAAAACCTCGAACTTATAATAACGTAAACCGTTGATCTCGTGAAAGGACATTACTTCGATGCCTCGATTGCCGCATTTTTTTTGATGTAGTATTGGCGCGTTTCGTTCATGGACTCTTCGATGTTGGGATATGCAAACCAGGCTGTGCTTAACCCAAAGAGCGCGCCGGTGAGTGTCCGCAGGAAAGGCGTGCTTTCACGGTATGGGATCATCGCGGCGAGCCATTGCCAGTTGAACTGACTCAGAAGCTGGGAAAAACCGTCCAGCCCGATGGGACCCAATCCAATCAACAGCCAGAGCATCCAATGCAGGGGCTTGATGCGGCGTCCGGTCAGCCCAAAGATAATTCCAAAAATCAGGATGGCGGCGTAGATGGCAACATCGCGTTCGCAAAGCGCAATTTTGTAGCCGACGGTTTCATCGCCAACGTAACTTCGCGCCGCGAAACGGGTGAAACTGTAGGGGTCATCGAGGCGCGGAATGCCTGACACCTCCTCGAAGGTTTTTACGCCGTTGATGTTCGCCTCCGCCAGCGGGTAGAAGGACTGCTCGCCGAAAAGAAAAAAAGAACGAAAGCCAAACTGATGGCAAAGCGGACTGTAGATACGGTAAATTGCCTTTGCGGGAAATTCCGCCCCTAATTTCATCAGGGCTGGCGCAAGGAAGGGCAAGCCGACGTAAAAGAACATGAACAGGTTCAATAAAAGCAAATAGCGGCGGGAAATCCAAAATGAAACGCGGTCTCCGGTGGTCACTTGTTTTCCTCTCTTCACTTTTATCAGGTATTCGGGGTCACCGAGTTGTTCGAGTTGGTTCTTTCTGTCGTAGGCGGCGCCGATGGTCATTTCCAATTTCTGGCGTGTGATGGGCGCTTTCAACCGATAAGGTCCCGCATCTACAACGGGAATCTCCAACGCAAAATTCTCCATCAGCGCGGCATCGCTTTCGATATTCACTTCCGCCAGTCGATGAGGGTATTTGGCTTGCAGGTCGTTCAACTCCGCCTTGACTTCGTCGCACAGCTTGCATCCCTTGCGGGTGTAAAGGGTCACATTGAGCATGAAAGTTCCTGTAAATTAAAAGACCTGTCAGGTCTGAAATCAAAATTAAATCCCGAAATCAAAAAAGAAAAACTGTCCCTGCTGGGCGATCAATTCAAAAGTTCCGGTAAATAGGAGGATACCGATGATGACCAGGATAACGCCCATTGCAATCTCGACGTAACGCATGGTCTTGCCATGCTTTCTGAGAATATTCGTCACCCAACCGATGCCCAGCGCCGCCGCCAGGAAGGGAATCCCCAAGCCGATGGAATAGGCGGAAAGCAATGTTGCGCCGAGTGAGATGGAACCGCCGTTCCATGCCAGGGTGAGGATCGCGCCGAGAACAGGGCCCACACAGGGAGACCAGCCCGCCGAGAAAAACACCCCCATCAACGCAGACGAGAGGTAGCCCCACTTTGCATCGGGGGCCTGCTGGACGCGGGTGTCGTACGCCAGAAAAGGGATGTGAAAAACGCCGATCATGTGCAAGCCAAAGATGACTACAACGATGCCGCCGATCTTGCTCAACCAAAAGCGCAAATCGAAAAGCAGTCCGCCTGCGAAAGAAGCCGCCACGCCAAGCAGTACAAAGACTGCACTGAATCCCAGTACAAAGGCTAAGCCGTGACTGAACGTGACCCAGCGGTTGGATTTACCGTCCTGTCCGCCAGCCGCAAGTCCGCCGAGGTAGCCCACGTAAGCGGGGACCAGCGAAAAGACGCAGGGCGAAAGAAAGGATGCCAGCCCCGCAAGAAAGGCAAGCCCGACCGAGATTTGAGAAATATCCATTTTAATACCTCATAAAGTTTGAAAAAAGACCCTAAGGCCCTGTCAAAATCCTTGAAGAAAAACCTTTGGGTCTGCGCGAATTCCAAAACTACAACTTCAATTCAGTCACGTTGACAACCGTGCCGTGCTCGGGCCAGGTCATGCGCGCTTCACTTTGTTCCAACGAAATAAAGGGAGTTGTCCAGCGGAAGATCCACTTGGCGTCTTCGGGTTTGACGTTGATGCAGCCATGCGAACGCCGTTCGCCGAAGTCATTGTGCCAGAATGCGCCATGAATGGCGACGCCATCGCCGCTGATGAACGTGCTCCATGGAACCGCCGGGGTCGAGTATCCCGCCTGCGAGTCGCCGGCCGTCATGTTTTTGGAGATGATCTTCCAATGCGTGTGCAATTCGCCGACGGGCGTGGCGAGTTCGTCCGATTCCACGCCAAAGGAATCGTACGTCTGTCCGCTGGCGATACGGCAGAAAAAGACCTCATTGCTTCCTTCGAAGCAGGACAAGGTCTGGTAGGTGACGCTCGCCACGATCCTCTTTTCTTTGGGATCGACATCCGGGCTGATGGGCGAGACCTCTTCATCGGTCAACACTTTGACTCCCGCGCCGTCGAGCCAGAAGAATTCACCGTATGCGCCATAACCATACCCGTGACCGTCTGCGCCTTCGTTCCAGCGATATTCCGGATATCCGTTCGCCGTGCGAATCTGGTCGATCCAAATCACCTGGCCGTAATACACGCGCGGCGGGAAATTGTATGCAATGTGGTCCTGCATCCACGGAGAGGCAATCACGCCGTCAATGGTCAGGTCAACGTAAGGGACGGTGACTTCAGCCCAAAAACCAGATTGTCCGGCGGGCATTTCGGCAATGGGCGTGTTCGGGAAGTTTCTGGTGGGCTGGACACGCGAAGACCAGATATATCCCTGCGCGGTTTCGAGATATTTCTGATTGACCAGTCCCGGCACCTTGCCGATGACTTCGCGTTCCCAGGGGATGACGGTATCGGCGCGCAAAACACCAAGCGATGTATCCAATCCACTGGCATCGAGGGGCGAAGGGGTTTTGCGGACATCGGTGTCATCCGTCAACCGTCCAATGATTTCGCTGGCAGGGAATTGCGGCAGTCGTTTGGGTGTATAAAGTTTTTCGTAATAGGCGTCGAGCAATTTGAATGGTCGGAAGGACAACGCGCCCAGCCCAACCCCTGCGACCTTCAGAAAATCACGACGGGAAAAATTATGCTTCATTCATCACCTTGAAAATTCGATGTAGGACAGGACTTATCCTGCCTTACGATAGGATACCTGCAAACAAAAACAGCGTCAACTGCGCTATGAGAGAGGATTAATCCTGCAAATACTTTTCCAGCGCATGCAGGCAGTTCGTGCCCAGTTTGTGTCCCACTTCCTCTTCGCAATATGTGACCTGCGCCCCGGCCTGTTCGAGCAAAGCCATCGAAGCGCGGTCGAGCGGAATCATCCGGTCTTGCGTGCCGTGCGCCACGAAGACATTCTTCCCCGTGAGCGGCTTTTGCGAGACAAAACGCTCCAGCCCGTTGGGGACAAAGCCCGCCAGCACGGCCATCTTACGGATTCGGTTTGGATGGACGATGCCCAGCAGGTTGACCATGGCTCCGCCCTGGCTGAATCCCATCACACCGAATTGGGAGGCGTCGATGCCGACCGAAGCAGAGTAGCTGTCAATGAGTTGGAGCAGCCTGTCGGCGGCGGGAGAAAGCGTCTCGAAAGTGGGCCAGCCAAAGGTGGCGTCACTCATATCGCGCCAGGAGAAACCGCCAGAAGCCACGGGATGAGGCGCGCGCGGAGCGATCATCCAATAAGCGTGTGAAAGCCGCCGCGTGAAGATCCACATCGAGTTTTCGTCGCCGGTCCAGCCGTGGAGCAGAACCAGCAGGCGCGGACTCGCAGTCTGCGACGGGCGCGCGCGAAGTGTCCAGCCGTAGAATGAAATCAGTTGGGTGTCAGTCGCGGTTGGCACGTTTCACGATCCAATCTGACAGGGCGAGGAGGAGGAGAATCAGCACAATCGGCACGAGGGCAGCCAGGATGCAGAGCAATCCCATCACCGCCGCGCCGGGGCCGTAGATGACCCAGATCAAACCATCGCCGACAATGAAAAGCAGGAGAAGCGCGCCCGCAATGAGGCGCGCGTTCGTGTCCCGCATGTATTTTCTCAAATCGCGACTCATGCCTTGCCTCCAAATAATATCTTCTTCATGCGGCTCGACCACGATGTGGCTTTCTTCAACTGCGACAGGACCTCTTCCACGGCTTGTTCGCCAAGTTTCACCACGTCGCTGACCACCACTTTGTCGAGCAGTCCGATGTCGTACACCTTCGGGCGGACGATGACATCGGGCTTATCGGCTTCGAGACGATAATGCGCCACTGCGCGGCTGTTCAAATCGAGGGCTCGTAAAAAGATATCGACGAATTGCGCCAGGTGTGTGCGGTTTAACCGTTCCGTGATCTGTTTGGGGATAATGGAAGGAACGGGGATGCTGTAGGTCGGAAGCGGGATGTCGAGCGGGTCATTCAAGGTGACGGCAACGATGGGCAGGTCGGGCGAGAGCATCCGCGCCACGGAGACAGGAACCGGGTTGAGGACGCCGCCATCCACCAGTTCCCAGTCGTTCAAACGCATCGGGGTGAAGACAGTGGGAATCGCAATCGTGCCAAGCACACCGTCTTTCAACGATCCCTGCGAGATGACAACTTCCCTGCCCGATTTCACATCCACAGCGACAACGGCGCAGGGGATTTTGAGGTCTTGAAAGGTCTTTTGACCGACGACAGAATCGAGCAGCTTGCGGACGCCTGCCAGCCCCAACAGGGAGGGACCGTCATTCGAATCGCGCCCATACAATTTGCTTTGATCGACGCCCGAGAAGACATCTTCTATTTCATCGGGACTCAGCCCCGACGCGTAGAGGACGGCAACCAGTCCGCCGAAACTGGTTCCCGCCACCGAGCGGATCTTGTATCCTTCTTTTTCGAGACGGCGGATGACGCCAAGGTGGGAATTTCCCCTGGCTCCCCCGCCGCCTAATGCTAGTGTAATGTCCATGGGTTTTTTGAATGGTGAATGGTGAATTCCAGACTACGTTGACGGGAGGTATTATACCTTGTGAAAATTGGGAGTGTCTAAACCAACGGGCTAAAAACTCTCTTACCACAGAGAACACGGAACACACAGAGAAAAATCTCTGTAACCTCTGTGCGCTCCGTGGTAAAACCGCCTGAAGAATCTGAAGGTGACTTCACGTCAACAGGCAATCGCATGGGCAAAGGATAATCTTGAAGAAGAAACACTATCTGGGTAGGATTATTCCAAATACCTAGAATTGATTCTAGGTGACAGAATTGGGGGGTGGTAGTAGGATACATACAGCAGGCAAAACACCCCAGCCTGCGCCATTATCGTTCGGGGGAATTCTGTAAACGAAGCCGTGAAATTGTAATCAAACAAAACACTCAAAAGGAGGATTCTCATGTCCCACAAGAAAGCAAGGTCTGTATTCGCATTGATGGCTGTCGTATCGCTTTTACTCCCACTCCTAAGCGCTTGCAAATCGGCTGAACTGCAAGCCATAGAGGACGCAACTTCAGTCCTGCAGCTCACGAAAGGACGGGAAGTTGAAAGATTTCTTCAAGATGGAGGTAAAGCGATGGGCAAACCAGTCTACCCAGAAATACTCATAGTATATGAACCACTCAGTAATTACACCCAAGAGGAGGTTTATGCTGAGATCGTGACAATTCTTAAAAACAATAATTGGGTGGGGAGCGAGCCAAACACAGGACGTAGGTATTTTGAAGCGTCCTTGCAACAAGGTAAATTCAATATATCAACAGGAGTGGCGATTGACAAACGCAATAATCATGCGACAGTCACTATGACAGTCTATCCTTGATTGTGATTTTAATCAAACAAAACATTCAAAAGGAGAAATCTCATGTGCCAAAAGAAGATAAGGCTCATATTCGTGTTGATGGCTGTCATAACTCTTTTAATCCCCTTCCATTCAACCTCCTCAGCCCAAGGAGTTGATAGGCCATTTCTAAAAATCGTCCAGATTGGCGATTCGTACTCAGCCGGCAATGGCGCACGTTCAGCATCAGGAGAGATCAATTATGAGGGGCCGTCTGATTGCTACCACAGCCCCACCAATTGGGCAGACAACCCTGTTGTGATGGGCTACAAATGGAGAGATACGGATAGTTGGACAGACCTGACTACAACAACAATCCCAACTCTTGCAAAAGGCGCAAGTTCGGATCTCACAAATCTTCCAACGCTCTCAATGTGGCGGCGGGAAGTCATCTTATCTTATGGCAGACCAGCTACGGCGCAGATCAATTTGCATTCATTACCATGACCAACGTGGATGAATACGCAGATGAACAGGACTTGATCCTCAAATCCCAATCTCCCACCTCGCCATATTCTGGAACCATCGAAGTATGGTATAGAGCAAATTATAATGTCGTGCAGGTGGTGACCTATGCCAGCGGACAGGGTTGGGTACAGCAGGGTGCAGACATCCCCGTGACATTTGCCGATGGCGACCAATTCGGCGCCCGCGCCCGCCCCGATGGAATGGTCGAGGTCTATCGCAACGGGGGACTGCTGGCGACGCGCGACGTAACCGCCTGGCCTTATTACGCTCAAGGCGGATATATTGGACTATGGTTTATTAATGCCACCAATGCCTTGCTCGATGACTTTGGTGGAGGAAATACTCCCTAAACCTCTGACTTCCGCATTTCTTTAGCTGGCTTGCATAAAACAATTGACGGTCACTGCGCAAGTGACCGTCAATTTGTATTTCGGCAAACGAGAACATCGCGCCGTCATTTCGGCTCACGGATGAGCCAGACGGCCACGCCTCCGCCGATGAGTATGGCTGCGATCAAAATCCCAACCAGCAGGCTGGAGGACGGGGAACCGTTGGCGGAAGTCTGTTCGATTTCAATGAGGGTTGCAGTGACTTCCGCGGCGGTAGGAGAGGGCGGAAGCGCCGTCAGCGTGGGGAGAAGCGTGGGGGTGGAGGTGACAGGCTCGGTCGGAGTCGAAGTCGGCGGGGCGGGTTGGGTGGCTCCGCGCTTCACCAGCAGTTTTTGTCCCTGCCAGACCGTCAGGTCATCGCCCAGCCCGTTCAGCGCCTGAATCTCCTTGATCGTCGTCCCATACTCGATGGCGACATTCCACAGGGTCTGTCCGTTTTGCAAAATGTGATAAACGTTTCCATCGGGTTCGGCGGTGCTAATCACCATCGGCACGATATACTGGCTGACGGCAGATACGCTGGTCGCGCCTGGCGTCCCCGAAGTGGAGGAACTCGACGAAGAACTGGATGAGGAACCCGACCCGCTGGAAGCGGCGCAGTCGAGGGCGTAGTAGTAGCCGCCCGATCCCTGCGAAACGCCCGCGCCGATGTGGGTGTAGCTCGCCGAGAACATGGTGTTCATGTGTTGGGCATCCTGCCAGACAGAGGGGATGCCATTCCACACCAACGGACTGCTGGTGTTCAAAATATTCTCGGAGCGGATCTCGCCTGCCAGCGGAAACCCCAGGTCGATCAACTGCTGGGTGAAGGTAGTCCCGCCGGGGCGCGAATGTGTGATCTGCCCGGTGGACGCCATATAATCCGCCTGGGTTTGAGCGGACTGCATCAGCGCATTGTGAACGGTCAACGTGGACAGTCCATTGGCGGCGCGCAGGTTGTTGACCACGTCGATCAGTTGTGAAGCGGAGGTAATGGTCACCTGCCGTGGCTGTGGGGCGGCGTTGGCGTTCCCCGCCGGCGCGAGGTTCAACGTCACCAGCATGGCAGCGCCAAATAAAAACCAGATACGGGTTCTATGATTCATCTTGAATTATTTTTACCACACCGCGCCGCAAAATTGCTGAGAAATTCCTTCAATTAAAACTGTTCCCGCCGCAGTCTCCGGCGGTGGGTGTTTTTCGGTTTTTCTTCGACAACTCATTCAACTCCCGCCGCAAACGGTTCGCGCCACGGCTGGAATTGAACGTGGATTTCTTTCTGTTGTTCCATTCAGGGGTTCGGCGCGGACGCCATACTGGAGGATTGAATCGCGGCATCATGCCTGAAAATCGGGAGGATCACATGGAAAGTCACGCCATGGAAACAGGCGCCGAAACGATAAGAATTAAAATCATGGAGAGGTGATTTCGTCCGCCCCTTTCAAGAAAGGGAACTTGTCGGTTTCGCTTTCCCCAACGGGGATAATCGCTTCTGACGGGCAATTGCGCTCGCAAGTGCCGCACTCGACACAGATGTTCACGTCGATGTGGGCTTGCGTTTCGCCTTCGATGATGGCGTTGCTTTCGCAGCCAACCACACAGGCTCCGCATAAAATACATTCATCGGTCACTACGTATGGCATGGGATTACTCCTAAAGATAAATGGCTGGATTAATCTAAAATCAACTTCCAGCGTAGGCTCTTTCCGGGTCGATTTCCTCACGAATCAGTCTGACTTGCTCCGCCGTGGGCAGTTCGGTGAACGGGATGTTGTCTGGCATGATTGGACGGAAACTCATATTTGCGAGGACATCTTCGAGTGTGGTGTTGGGGTGGATCGACTCGAGGCGCATCCTCTTGCTTTGAGGGTCGTACCCGAAGACTGCCTTGTCGGTAATCAGGCGGGAAGGCCCCCCTACGAGTCCCAGTTTGGCTCGTTCATCACCTCCGCGCAGATACCCCGGGCTGGTCAAAAAAGACACCGCTTCATTGAGTTTCCGCGTCTCATGGCGAATTGTAACAACGACACGTTGGGCGCTCGAAGCAATGTCATTACCGCCGCCGCTGCCTGTAAAACGGCGGAACTTGCCCTTGGGATCGCCAAGCAGGGTGGTGTTCAAATTTCCGTATGCGTCGATTTCCAGTCCGCCGAGGAAGCCCACATCCACCAGTCCCTTGTGCAGCACGGAACCCAGCATGTCGGCAAAACTGGTGTGGATTTTGGCGCGATACCAAAGCCTGGGATCAGAGAGACCGTCAACACCTATTTCGAGCGGTTCCGGGTCGATCACTCCCAACTCGAACATGATCGTAATATTCGGGGCGTGCGTGCGTTTGGCTAGAAAAGCCGACACCACAGGCAAGCCAAGTCCGACACCCACGATCTCACCGTCTTTCAATTCGCGCGCTCCTGCTGTTGCCATCAATTCAAACGGGGTATATTCAAGTTCAGTTGTCATGGCCGTCTCCTTTGAATATCAATACCCCAGGATTGGGTCTGCCTGCAGTTCAGTGAGGCGTTTCATGCCGCCCACCAGTTCCAGATATTCCCAATGGTCTTTGACGCCGTACACATATTTATCGAGATATTCCTTGAATCCCTGCCGGGTCTTGGACGCCTCCGCATATATTTTGATATGCTCTTTGTCGAAATCGTAAACTTGATATACGGATGATGGGTGAGTGGAGAAGGGAAGGTGAACGACATGAGAAACCCGAAAACCGGGCACCAATGTCCGGTCCGGGGCGCGGCGAATCATTTCTGTTGAAACGAGTTTCTCTGTGATGACGATCGTCCGCTTGCCCGCCTTGACCTGTTCTGCATTATCCCAACGCGGGCCCAAAAGCCAGGCATTCCCTTCCTCGTCTGCATACTGTACCTGCGCAATGGTGACATCTGGAAGCAGGGGCTTAAGCGCCAGCCAGTCTTCACCGGTGAATGGGTCTTTCAGGTTGCCGGCCACAGGCGGGTTGGTCTCCCGCAACTCCTTGAGAATGTCCGATCCCACAAGAGAACGGATCGGGATGAACGGCAGGCCCAATGCCCCGGCGAGATAGCGGAAGGTCATCGAGAGACTGCTCAATTCTTCGCGCGCCAAAGTACCGGCTTCGATGGCGCGATTCAAACATTGGTGCTGTCCCGACCGGCCGCGCGATCCGCCGCCATAGATGATGCGCTCCACAGCCCCGGCCCCAACCAGGATATCCGCATCCATTGCGCCCACACATTGGGAAACGGTCAGATTTTTCTTTCCCTGACGAATCACCTCGTGGGCAAAAGCCATTGCGCAGCGGGCAGTCGCAAAGCCGGGAAGAGCCACGTGCGCTCCATCGAGAATGGTTGCCGCCGCTTCGGCTAGTGTCGTGACCTTGGACATGTCGATCTCCTACTCGAGCACCGGGCGCTTTTCGAACATCACCAGCAACAACTGACAGGCGCCTTCTTCCACTTTGATTTCGGCAAGTTCAACCGGGATATCCAGTTTCTCTTCGATTGCCAACACAATGAGATTTGCCGGGATGCAGGTAAACGGCTCGACGCCCTTGGCGCGCATTCTTTCTTCAACGGGACGATGGATGCAGCCTTTTACGCTGATTCTCAGCAATCGTTCCTCCCGGCTGAAAGATACGCCGGCGGCAATCCCTTCGTCCTTAAGCACGCTATGAATCTTTTCGATCATGTCCTCGACCTCGGTGGTTTCGAGCAGCGGCTTTACCTTCTCATTGTAGTATTGATATCCCACCTTGGTCATGCGAAAGCGCGCCCCCTTCCCCCGCTCATCCCAGAAGGCCTTTTCCAGTTCATACATCAGGTTGTTCACATACTCAAGAGGGACAGAGTTCTCGTTCATGATTGCTCCTTTTTGTAGTATTCCTCTCCCCATTTTTCGGAAAAGACCAGTTCGTTCATGGGGAGACGCGGGCGCGGGCGATGCGGTCGTGTGGGATGACCAACCGAGAGGACACTGATCGCCTTGTATCCTTCCGGGATACCCAAGAGTTCCTTCATTCTTTCTTCATCGCGGATGTCGATGCAGGGCGCGATCACCCAACATGCGCCCAGACCCAGGGCGGTCACCATCAACAGAATGTTTTCGATGGCTGCCGAGGTATCGTAGGGTGTATCCCAGACATCTTTTTTCCCGCACACAACGATGTTTACCGGGGCATCTGCCATGAAGGTCGAAACCTGCCCGGAAGTGAGTTTCTGAAAAGCCGCCTGTCTCTTTGCCTCATCCTGCAAATTGGCGAACCGTTCCTGCATCTTTTTTGTCACAAATTCGGCTGTAAAACGGCGGCCACTCCCGCCGCCGGCAATTGCCCCCATCTTTTTGCGCATTCCTTCATCTTTGACAACGATAAAGCGCCATGATTGCGCGTTTTCCCCCGATGGCGCCTGTCGAGCGGCTTCCATTAGAAGTTCGAGATCTTTTTCTGATACAGGTTCATCGGTGAATTCACGAATACTCCTACGGTCTTGAATAACCTTCATGGTCGCATCAGCCAGGGTGTAGGTCTCTTGCATAGCGTCCTCCTTGAATAAGTTGTTTTATTAGATGAAACAATGTTTTATTTTATGATACAATGCAAGTATGACACATTCCACTTTAATTGTCAATATGCTCACTAATCTTGCGAGAATCGTAACTTGTGAAAAAATGAACACCGAAAATACGAACATTCCCCCTGTTAAAATCGATTTTCGAAGAGTAGAGCGTATCGATCCGCCAGCCATTGTGGAAAAGGTAGTGCTCGCCCATCGTTTTACTTCCAATGCCGCCCCTAAAATAATCGAGGGATTCAAGTCCGATTTTCCGAACACGAACCGGACAAACATCCCATTTTCAATGGGGCTGGTTGCCGGGTGTGCAGAACTTCAATGGATGGGAATATGGCGGGTTCCATCACAGTATACGGGATTCCGATTAAACCCAACCGGGACCGCATGGGGTCAAAATACTTTTCATAATCCCGTCAAGCCGGTAAAATATTCCCTAAACGATATTATTTGTAATGGAAGGGAATTATAACAATGAGCGAGTCGATACGCGCTGTGGAGCGCGCTCTGGATGTGCTATTGTGCTTTACGAGTCAAACGCCCAAACTGACCATGTCGCAAATCTCGGAAAAGATCGGGATTAACAAGAGCACGGTTCACAGGTTATTGTCCACATTGGAGGGAAAACGCTTTGTTGAACGAGATCCCGTCACAGGCATTTACAGCCCGGGTATCCGATTCTTTCAGTTGGCTTCGCTGGCTATGGAGCAGAACAATCTGCGCCGTCTGGCGGCGCCCTTCCTTCAGGAGTTGCGTGACCGGCATCAGGAAAACGTCAATCTGTCCCTGTTGGACGGAACAGATGTTGTTTACGTGGATGTGATCGAGAGTTCCCAGCGCGTAAAACTGGCCGCAGTTCCCGGGCAACGGCTTCCCGCCTTCTGTACGGCATCAGGGAAATCCATGCTTGCCTTTTTGCCGGAGGATCAAGCAGTCCGTATTCTTGAACATGGCATGCCGCGATATACACAACGTACGTTCACGTCCCTCGAGAAGCTATTGGAAGAAATTCGACAAATCCGGGAACGGGGCTTTGCGATTTCCGAGGAGGAATTCGAGGATGGAATAAATGCCGTTGCCGCCCCCATTTGCTCCCAGCCGATTGCCTCAGTCTCAATCGCCGGTCCATCATTTCGGTTAACGCGCGAGCGGATGCTCGAAATTGGGACCGGACTTTCGACAATAGCAAAAAATATTACCCTGGAAGTGGAGCGGGCGGCAAAAGTGGAAAACTAATTCCACCTTGGGATCGGGCGGTGGACCAGCCACCCTTAAATTTTTACCCAAAGGAAAGGCTGGTCTGTCCATAAATCTTATCGCGCTGTCCACTGATTTCACCCTCGCCATACGCCATATGACGATTTACTCGATCGACCCGAAATCCATATCCTTGTAAAAGGGAAAACGCGCCGGCATTTTTTGCCGGGGTAATCACCGAGACTGTTTCGTTGAATGGAAGGGATAAGGCCATTTGCAATAGCGCCTCGGCGTCGTTTTCGCGGGAAATCCACGGTCCTATGCGCTTTGACTGAGCAAAGAGGAATCCTTTGACCTGTCCCAGGTCATCTTGAAGAAAAAACGCGCGGCCGGGGTGGTTTTCCAACAACACATCCAGCAACAGGCTGCGGTCGGCGCCAAACACCGGTGAATCGTAGGCAGCGATCAGGTCCAGGTGTTGAAAGGTCATGGGTTGAAAGGTCATGGGCTGAATTCCCATCGGAGGTCGAACGCCCGGGTTTCCCATTCGCCGCTCGAAGACGTAAACTTCATCCAGCGCAACAAAACCCAATTTTTCATAGAGCGGCTGCCCGGCTTTACTGGCGTCCAACTTGACAAGGGAAACCTTGTGTTGGCTTGTCCACGACAGCACATGTTCCATCAGCGCCTGCCCCAGTCCCTGTTTTTGAAACTGCTGATGGACTCCCATCAACCCAACGTAGGCATAATTTGCGTACGAGATTGCGGCAACCATGCCGGCGGCAACGCCGCCCTGTGTGGCAATAAAAATCCCATCGGGCTGCAACTTAATGAAAAGACGAAGTTCATAAATCCAACTCCCCGCCCTTTGAAATGCCGAACTCAAAACCGCGTCGGCAGTTTCAAGATCGCCTTCGCACAATGCGCGAATCGAAATTGTCATGGATGGCGCCTCTCCTTGCAGCAGCCTGCTTATTTCAAATGCTTGTCTAAAAATGCGATCACCCTGTTCATATTCTCATCGCTCTCGAACAATGGGTCGGCGTGACCGACTCCTTCAATAATGTCGAATTCGAACCGATTGGGGTTTACGTATTTTCGCAATTTCTCGACAAAGATCATGGATTGTTGCACAGGAACCAGCGCATCGAGCCGCCCATGCTGAATTAATAGGGGAGGCATGTGTCCGTGGACATAGGTCATCGGGTTGGCAAGCACAACCTTGAGCGGCACATCGGTAATTTTCGCGCCCAAATATTTTGATTCAGGGGAATCGACTTCGTTATGCCCGCCCGGTCCGAAACCGTTCTCCTCCAATTGGGCATCCATTTTCAGAAAATCCGTTGGACCGAACATGTCCACCGCTGCCTGCACGTGACAGGGATATTCCATGTTGCCAAGGCACGGATCATCGAATTCGGATACACTGGCGGTCAGACAGATCATGGCAGCATAATTTCCGCCCGCCGAACTGCCACAGGCCGCCATACGATTTCCATCAAGATGATAAGTTTTACCGTTTGCCCGCAGCCAACGAATGGATGCCTTGATATCCTGCAAGCCTGCCGGGAAAACCGCCTCACCGCTTAGACGGTAGTTCACGCTGACCACTGCGTACCCGTGCGACAAGGCTTTGAAATAGGGTTGAACTTGAATATCGCCTTTGTCGCCAATTTCAAAGGCGCCCCCGTGGATGTGCAAAATCACCGGGAAGGGACCATCGCCCTCGCCGGGCAGATAGATATCCAACTTCTGGGTTGGGGATAGGCTGACGTAGGGCAGGTCCAGCCATCTGCGGCGAATGTGTGACACGTCCGCCTTTGGGATTGGAATGGAGGCTTCATCCACATGCTCGAGTTTCGGCTGTTTTTCCATGGTTTTTCTTCTCGCTTTCAGAATATACCACATATAATGAGACAGCAATTCATTCCATGATACAATCTATTCCAATGCGGAATGATTCAGAGGTGTTTTATGGAATTTCGTCAAATCCAATATTTCCTGTCCATTGTGGAAACGGGAAGTTTTTCGGCGGCTGCCGACGAGCACTATATTTCCCAGTCGTCACTCTCCAAAATGGTCATTGCGATGGAGAAGGAGTTGAGGGTTCCTGTTTTCGATCGCAGTAAACGCAAAGTATTCCTGACAGAGGCCGGGGAGGCTTTTTTGGGGCATGCGCACATACTCGATGCCGCCTACAGGTCCATGATGGTTGAAATGGACGGTTACAAATCCAACACGGATTCCTTTTCGATAGCCGCCATTCCTATATTAACCCAGTATGGAATCACAACTTCGATCGCCCAGTTCAGGGACTTGCATCCACACCTCCACTTCCATTTGGAGGAAATCGACGGGCTGAACATCCTCCCGGCCCTGAATGAGCATCGTTTTGACCTGGCAATCACCCGTCACAACTTCCTGAATCGCGCCCAATACGAAAGTCTGGAGATATTCAAGGATAAGATGATGGTTGTGGTCTCCACAAAAAATCGTTATGCAAAAAGACCATCCATCTCCCTAAAAGAACTCGCCAACGACAATTTTATCGTCTTCGACAAAGTGACTGAATTACACAAATTGATCATGGATGAATGCGGCAAGGCTGGTTTCGAACCGACGATTTTCTATTCAAGCCACCGAAAGGTGAGTGTATTCGGGTTGGTGGGGACGAACATTGGGCTGGCGCTAGTGCCGGTCAAAATCTACGAGTACCATAAGCACCCGGATGTGATTGCCGTTCCACTGGAGGAGGATATCGAATGCAACATTATCCTCGCCTGGTTGAAAAATAGAAAACTTCCCCAAGCTGCTAAAACCTTTGTGGACTTCATGGAGAAAATGGTAACGGCAAGCCAGATTTAACGAATCTTCCCACGTGAACAGAATGTTTATGTGCCATTGAGGTTGAGTTATTCCAAAAATGAATTGACTTTCGCTAGCGTAAGCTATAAAATAAAACGTCTTTCGCTAGCGAAAGGAGGCTCAATGGAAATAAAAGAATGGATTACCACCCAGGAAGCAGCCGCCCGTCTCGGCGTTTCCACTGCCCGCATCCGCCAAATGGTCGCGGAAAACCAACTCACCGCCCGAAAAGTGGGTGGAAAGTATCGCGGGCAATGGCAAATCAAATCAAGCGACGTAGAAAAGCGTCTTCATGAAAAAGGAGTAACTCAAACCATGCGCGTCAAGAACCGAATGACCCCCAATCCGATTGTTGCAAGTCTCGAAACCAACTATAACGAGGCGTTGCATTTGATGAAGAAAAACAAGATCAATCATCTACCCATTATCGACGATCAAGGCAGACCCATTGGCATTGTCACCACCGGTGGTATGCTGCGCGCCTCACCATCCCCCGCGACGACGCTTAACGTATATGAGATTGCCTCGCTGCTGGAAAATGTCACGATGGAAAGCATCATGGTCAGCCCCGTTCTCGCCGTCGATGAAACTTGCAGCATCACCAATGCAGCCAACTTTATGCTGCAAAATAAAATCGATTCCCTGCTGATTACTCGTGACGGGATACTGGTCGGCATCATTACCGCGGCTGATATTTTCAGGACCTTCGTCGAAATTACGGGCGGCGTCCAGCCGGGTACCCGCGTCGAAGCCAAGCTGCCCAACCAAAAAGGACATCTCGCCCCGTTTATTCAAGCCTTATCGAATGCGGGCAGTTACATTGTGTCCGTAACGCTCTCCAACAACGAAGATGAGTATGGTTTTTGGGATGTGAAAGAGCGCGGCGGTAATGAAGATGAGATGCGCAAGGAACTCGACAAACTGGGCTACGTTGAAGTCCTCTCCTTCCGCCAGAACGACAGCGATAAACTTCTTCGTCTGGGTAGGGAATAAAGAAAAGATTGCCTTTATTTCTCTACCGTACATTCAGGCGCTGTTTGATAAGACCAGAGCATTTTCAGCCGCGAATTGAATTACGCCGATTTTCGCAGATTAAAAAAATCGCGCTAATTAGCGTAATTCGCGGCAAAAGATTTGCGATGCGCGGCGGCAAATCCGCGGTTAAGTCGGTGATGTTTCTTTTTCTTTATTGGGAATGTTGTGATGCGTCAGTGCGACTCCCTTGCGCATTTCCTTGATGTCCACCGAAAGGGAGAGAAAACCGCTCTCGAGGCGGGCACCAAAAGCTTCCTTCAACACCGTCATTATACGCCGCGACGCATCCTTTTGGACTTCAAGCGGGCGTCCCTCGCGAATCAACAAATTGATGTGGACAAATGCGTATTCAGGGTTACCGTCCGCAATGCGATACTCGCTGTGGCGGACGGCTCGACTTTTGAGTCCCTTCAAATTGATTGCGCCCGTCGCCGCCAATTCAGAGTGAAGGTGGGCAAGAAGCGGCTGGACATCGAACTCAAGATTATCCGTGTATTCAAGCGTTAGTTGCGGCATGATTTACTCCACGGGCGGCGTGCCATGCGTGTGAAAGGATTCGATGGTCGGCAGTCCCCACGCCTGACCTTTTTCACGATCCGCCTGACTCCAGATGATGGGCTTCCAGTCAGGAGCCAATACCAGGCGCGCACCGGGGCTGGCAATCTCGAACCGGTTGCCGCCCGGCTCGTAGACGTACAGGAAGAACGTCTGCTGGATGGCGTGTTTGTGCGGACCTGTTTCCATGAAGACACCCTGCTCGAGACAAAGATCTGCCGCCCGCAGGATATCCTCGCGGCAATCTACTGCATAGGTAATGTGATGCAGGCGACCTTTGACACCGCTCCAGTCTTCGGAGATTGCCACATCGTAAGTCTTGTTAGTAAAGGTGACCCAGGATGCTTTTTCCGAGCCGTCATCGAAAATAATCTGTTCGGTCATTTTACCGCCCAGGGCTTCCTGCAGGAAGACCCGCGTGGCTCGCACATCCGATGCAAGAATGTTGATGTGGTCGAGACGCCGCAGGGCAATCCCGCGATTGGGCAGGCGTGAAGCTTGATTCTTCAACGCCGGACACAGGTCCTCAGGCGGTTGGTACCACTCCGTTTCATAGTAGATTTCCATTTTGTGACCATCGGGACCAGTGAAACAGTAAGCAGATCCATGACCCACGTTATTCTCTTTCCAGCCCATACCCAAGCCGGTTTTCTCCAGCACCGCCACTCGCCGCTGGAGCGCCTGCGGACTGGAGGCGCGCAGAGCATAGTGACCGATGCCCGGATTTGGAGAAACCGTCAGTTGCAGCGAATGATGTTCGTAATCGTCCCAGCCTCGCAGGTAGACCGAATCGCCCTGCCGTCCGCTTTCGATCATTCCCATCACATCCACAAAAAAGCGGGCGCTCTCCTCGAGTTTGGGAGTCAGCAATTCCACGTGAGCCAGATGAGCTACATCGAAAACAGGTTCAGGATTCATGAATTCCTCCGATTGCTTTCAACAACTTCCCGCAGACCATGCAGGTCATAGGAAATTTCACCAGCCACCAATTTTTCGCGCAAACGCGCTTCCTTCTCGAACCGGGTTTCTGAAGCTTTCAAGGTTTCCTCCGCTCTTTCGTATTTGACACACACACCGCCATCGGCATCCAAAACGAGGATATCGCCCGGAGAAATTTGCGCCCCGCCAACGAATATCGGCACATTCAGTTTTCCAACCTTTGTTTTGGTTGCGCCCTTCACACGGATGAAACGCATCCAGATGGGCAGACCCAGCTTCACGAGTTCCTCGACATCGCGGATGGCGGCATCCACCAGAATCCCAGCCGCGCCCCGCACTTTGACCTGGGTCACGAGCAATTCACCGAACAGCGCCACGGCAGCGGGTTCCGGCATGGACAGCGCCAGCACCTCACCGGGCTGAATCTGCTCAACGGCGGCATGAACCATCAAATTGTCATCCTGACCACACAACACCGTCCGCGCTGGACCAGCTACACGACTGCCGGGCAGAAGTTGAATGAGTGGAATATCGATCAGCCCCTCTCGACCAGACGCCTCGTAGACGGTTGCCACACCGAGTTCAACAAGACGATTGAGTTGCGTGGCGTTCATAGGCTTTTGACCACCCAGGGCAGGGTACGCTGCAAGGCTTCCGCGAACTTGACCTCTTCCATCCCCGAAATTCGCCGCGCGTGGTTGCCGCGCCGCGAAGCAAGCTCAGCATAATAGGTTTGCAGGTAACTTTGCGCCTGCATCACGCCCATCGCCTTTCGTTTGAGTTCCATCACAGGTGTGATGTCCACAAAGGTGTTGGGGTTGAACTCGCACAGTTCAGGTTGGTGCGGTTCAAAAAAATACAGGTCGGGCGGGGTAATATTTTTGAAGGCGCTTGCCACCCCCGCGCCGGAAGCCAACAACCGCGCCCGCTGGACAGCCTGACAGGCGACAGGATGGTCGGGGTTGAACGGGTCAACGGGGGTGTGGGTCAGGACGACGCGCGGCTCCATCTCTCGGAACAAATCCGCAAGGCGGGTCATCACATCGTCGGTGATGTTGAGCGGATAATCGCCCAAATCGAAACAACGAAACTCTGCTCCGAGAATGTTCGCCGCCTCGTTTGCCTGTTCGTGACGAATGCGTTTGACGTTTTCAACGGTTTGATTCGGTTCTTTCCACAGTTCGCCGGATTCTCCCCGCTCGCCATAAGAAAGGGCAATGACAGTTGCACTTCCGCCCTGCGAGGTTGTCAATGCAATCGCCCCGCCTGCCCGCCAGACGAAGTCGGCGGAATGCGCTCCGACAACAAGAAGTTTTTTGCTCACGAATTCTCTCCCTTTTGGTTGTCTAATGGGTTGGAAAGTATTAACAGTGTATCATATAGTGATATGCTGTTTCATTATAGTATACAACAAAGATTGAGCACTGTCGAGATATTTATGGTCTGATTTCCCCTATTTTAGGCACAAATCGATAAAATCGAGAATGCGGGCCACATTTTCCGGGGTTTCGAACTTCACATCCGCATGTTCAGCTCCCTCAATCAATTCCAGAATGACCTTGGAGTCGCCAAGCACCTCTCGCAACCGCTTCGCAAATTCAATGGATTGCTGGACTGGCACAGTCGCATCCTTTGTCCCGTGTTGGAGCAGGAAGGGTGGCGCGCTGGGACGGATATACGTCTCCGGGCTGGCGACTTTTACCTTTTCCGGGACCTCGGTGATGGTCCGCCCCATAAGCAAGGACTCAGGGGAGTCTGGTTCATTGTGACGGAACCCCGGTGGGGGCAGCAACCCGCTCTCAGCCAAATGCTCATCCATTTTGAGGAAGTTGGTCGGACCATACCAGGCAACCACCGCCTGCACATTGCATGGCTGATCCGGGTTTCCCAAACTCAGGTCTTCCAATCCGATAATCCCTGCGGATGTGCCCAACATTGTGGAAAGATACCCCCCTGCCGACCCTCCCCAAGCCGCAACCCGCTGCGGGTCGAATAAATATTTACTGGCATTCGCCCTTACCCAACGGACAGCGACTTTGGCATCCTGAACCAGTGCAGGGAACTTCGCTTCACCGCTCATGCGGTAATTGGGGGAAACGACCGCATAGCCGCGCTTCAATCCCTCCAGAGCGGGCAGGACTTGCAGGTCGGCTTTATCACATCCCATGAATGCGCCGCCATGAAAAGCCATGATGACGGGAAAAGGTCCGCTTCCCTTGTCGGGAAGATAAATATCGAGTTTTTGTGTCGGGGAAAGCGGCGCATAGGAAATATCCAAAAATTTTCTTTTAATGTGACTGGTATCGGCCGGCGGCGGCGTGAACTGAATTGCGTAGTGTGTTGGTTGGACTGTCATGGACAATTTTCATTTCAAGTGCTTGTCGAAGAAATCGAAGACCCGGCGAAGATTTTTAGGCTTTGCAAACAACGGGTCGCCGTGATCGGCATTTTTCAGGAGGTCGAGCGTCACACGGTCGCGCCCGGCAACCTTTTCCATTTTTGCGGCAAAGTTAATCGCCTGTTCAACCGGCACAACGCTATCATTTAATCCATGCTGGATGAGGAAAGGCGCCGCACTCGGCTTGAGGTAGGTCATTGGACTGGCAAACTTGACCAAAGCGGGGATGTCGGTAATCTTCCGCCCAAGCAGTTGGGATTCGGGCGAGTCTTCATGCGAATGTTCTGGAACGCCCATTCCGCCGGCAGACAATTGCTCATCCATCTTCAAAAAATCTTCCAGCGGTCCGAACCAAACCACAACCGCCTGTACTTTGCAGGAAAAACGTGTGTTCGTCTTCCGCATGGACGAATCGTCCAATCCCCGGACCCTGGGAGTGGTACCAAGCAACGCCGCCAGGTGTCCGCCCGCAGACGCGCCCCATGCTCCAATGCGGGTCCCATCCAAATGATAATCTGTCGCATTGGCGCGGAGATAACGGATGGCTGTCTTGCAATCATGGATCTGGCTGGGGAAATGTGCTTCGCCGCTCAATCGGTAGTTGACGCAAGCCACGGCATAACCATGTTTCAACCCTCCAAGGAAGGACAGATTCATGTCATCGCCTTTGTCTCCGAACATCCATGCGCCGCCATGAAACGTGGCAACCACCGGGAAGGGTCCGTCGCCCTTATTGGGGAGGTAAATATCCAATTTCTGCGCGTCAGATTTGTCCGCGTACGGGATGTCCAGCCATTTGCGCTTTATGTGATTGGTATGCATGGGTTGGGGGGGAGGAAAAAGATCGTCCATGAATCAACCCTGTTTACCCAGCCACCTTCGCGACGGTTTCTTTTGCCTTGCGGTTTTTCTGATAGACATCAAAAGCGACTGCGATCAAGAGAACAGAGCCCTTTACCACCGTTTGAGAAAAATCAGGGAAGGTGGCCAATTGCATGGCATTGTTCAACACACCGATGATCAACATACCCACCATTAAACCGAAAACGTTGCCTTCGCCACCTTTGAAGCTGACGCCGCCCAAAAGCGCGGCGGTGAGGCAGTCAAATTCAAGACCCTGACCGGTAACGGTCTGACCGGCAAACACTCTTGACAACAACAGAACGGTTGTGATCGATGAGGCAAAACCGCAGATCATGAACAAAAGTACTTTCATTCTTTTGATATTTACACCCGCAAGGCGGGCGGCTTCTTCGTTGCCGCCCAATGCAAATATTTGCCGCCCAAAATAGGTCTTGGTCAGGATGAAAGCTCCGATCAATGCCACAATGATCATAACGATGACTGGCACGGGGATCCCCCATACATATCCCTGCCCAAACCAGCGGAAGGAATCCGGGAATCCCATGATGTTCCTGGATCGATTGATAATGTACCCTACGCCCTTGAATATTGCGGAGGTACCCAAGGTAATAATAAGCGGATGGATGTTCAGTTTAATGCAGAGGAACCCATTGATCGCGCCCAACCCGGTTCCCACGAGTAGAATTAAGGGAATTGCGACTGCTGGCGGCAGCTTCCACTCGACCATCATGATCGCCAATAGAACATTGCTAAAAACAATCTGGGAACCAATGGAGAGATCGATACCGCCGCTGATCATTACGAACATCAGACCGACGGCGCTAATCCCCGCAAATGATACCTGGCGAATCAGAGTACGCAGATTACCAAATGTCATAAAGTTCGGCGCAATGAACGAGAACAGGATCACCAAAAAGACCAGGATCAGAAAAGGCACGTTCTTTTTCAGGATCGATCCCATCCAATTACCAAAATTATTGAAAGCCACTGATTGATTACTCATTACTTATTTCTCCAAAAGTTAATGGATCCCCGATGCGAGGTCGAGAATATAATGCTGATTAAAATTCTCTTTTTGGACTTCTCCAGCCAATTCACCTTCGCATAAGACAATAATCCGGTCCGACATGCCTAAAAGTTCTTCCATATCAGAAGAGATCATCAAAATCGCAATTCCATTATCAGCCAATTCAGTCATCAGGTGATAAATTTCCTGTTTGGCGCCAACATCGATGCCGCGGGTTGGTTCATCGAAGATCAAAATATCCGATTCGGCTGCCAAAGATTTGGCGAGCACCACTTTTTGTTGATTACCGCCGCTCAGATTGATCACTTGCTGCAACAAGCTGGGAGTCTTTATATTGATCCGTTCTTTGTATTTCTGCGCAATCTCCTCTTCTTGTTTCGTATCAACTACACCATACTTTGAGATACGTTGACCGATCGGAAAGCTGATGTTCCACTTGACAGCCATCTCAAGGAACAGCCCCTGACCCTTGCGGTCTTCTGTCAACAATCCAATTTTGTGCTGGATCGCATCCAATGGAGAATGGATCTTAACAGGATTTCCGTTGATCAATATCTCACCACTTTCCATTGGGGCGGCACCAAAGAGAAGCTGAGCCAATTCTGTTCGACCGGCGCCAACCAATCCGGAGATTCCCAATATTTCACCCTTGCGAACTGAAAATGAGATATTTCGATCACCATTCCCGGTGAGGTTTTTTACTTCCAAAGCAACTTCACCGGGTGACTTTTTCCGTTGAGGGTAGCTTTCCTTTAATTCGCGTCCAACCATCAGCGTGATCAACTCCTGACGGTTGGTCTCTTTCGTGTTTTTGGTGGTGACGTAGCGTCCATCACGCATGACACTCACCCGATCGGAAATGTGGAAGACTTCTTCCAACCGATGTGAAATATAGATGATCGTCACGCCCTTTTGTTTTAACTGGTTGATGATTTTGAACATCAACTCTACTTCCGAAACGCTTAATGGAGCAGAGGGTTCATCCATGATCAGAATTTTTACATTCTTCGAGACTGCTTTGGCAATTTCGACGATCTGTTGTTCGGCAATCGAAAGTTCCCGCGACATGGCGCGCGAATCAATGTTCGCCCCAAACTGGCCCAGTACTTTAACCGCTTTTTCCTCTATTCTTTTGGCGCTGAACAATACTGAGTTTTCACTTCTCTCACACAAATAAATATTCTCAGCAACTGATAATGTGGGAACCAAATTAAATTCCTGATAGATCACTTCAACACCAAGGCTCCTAGAAAGGTGAGGAGTCATCCTGGAATATTCATGTCCATTAATTTTAATAATTCCCGAATCGATGTCGATGGCTCCGGCCACCGCTTTGATCAATGTCGATTTGCCGGCGCCGTTCTCGCCCAACAAGGCGTGCACCTCACCTTCTTGAAAACTGACCGAGACATTGTCCAGAGCCAGAACGCCGGGATACCTTTTGGTGATGTTTTCCAGGGATAATACAACCTTGGCATCCATTCTTTTTCACCTCAATACTTTGGTGAAGGGCCCCCACCCTTCACCATTTTTTATAAAATGCTATTTAACCCAAGTTGCTATCTTGGAATGAAAAGGACCATGTCGCCCTGAGGGAGCGTGTTTTCCGCGACCGAAGGGTCTCGATTGATTGTGTCAGAGATGCTTCGGGGAAAGAGC
>DAOUAS010000197.1:0-2192 GCA_034433295.1 Anaerolineales bacterium
GGCGAGGGATATTTCCGGTCTGACCCGCAGCAAGCAATTCATCAAATCGGAACAACGCTTGTTCATCTTCCCAGGATTCAAACCGTTGAAAAAAGCCTCCATCCATCCACGGCGGACTCGCGTATACGCTGGCACGATTCCCGCGCGTGTGGGCGGTTCGGGCATCGAGTTCTTCGGCGTGCGCGAATATCAATTCGGCGACTCGCCGCGCATGATCAACTGGCGGGTTAGCGCGCGGCACGCCGAAAATCTGTATTCCAACGAATACCAGCAGGAACGCGTAGCGGACGTGGGCATTGTCCTCGATGCGCGCATGCGGACGAACCTCTTCCGCCCCAATCACTCCCTCTTTGAACATGCTGTGGCCGCCACTGCCGCCCTTTCGGACGTCTTTCTGGCGCAGGGCAACCGCGTGGGGCTGTTGGTGTATGGTTCCTATCTCGGCTGGACACTCCCCGATTATGGCAAGATGCAACGCGAGCGGATCATGCACACGCTGGCTCGGGCCGAGGTGGGGGTCAGCTCAGTCTTTGCCGGGCTGGAGCATTTATCGCCGCGCATGTTCCCGCCTGAGTCGCAGATCGTGCTGGTCAGCCCGCTGGTCAGCGAGGACTTGGACATCCTCATCCAGTTGCGCGGGCGCGGCTATCAGGTGATGGTTATCAGCCCGGACCCGATCAAGTTTGAGATTGGGATTTTGCCGAAGTTGGAACGGGTCGAGACAGCCGCCCGTGTCGTCCGCATGGAGCGCGATTTGTTCCTGCGCAGGCTTGGCCGCGCGGGCGTGCAAGTCATCGGGTGGGACGTGTCGTTTCCGTTCGACCAGGCTGTGGGTCCGCTGCTTGCCCATCAGAGGAGGCCTTTGTGACGTTGATTGCACTGCTATCCAGCATTGTGATTTCATCCGCCACGCTTGCCTGGGGATACGCCCAAAGCGGATTCAACTCCTTCGCGGTCTGGGTCATCATCCTCGGCCTGGGCTGGCTGGTCGCCATCTGGCAGAGATGGTTTTGGTATTCGTCGTTTGCGTTAATCGTCGTCACCGTGCTTGCAGCCCTCAGCTTGTGGTTTGGGTTTGCCCCCGGCTGGCTCTTCGCTGGCAGCATCTTCGCACTCTTTGCCTGGGACATGACCGATTTCCGTCAACGGCTGGTGCTGATGGCGAAGAACGACAACACGCGCGGCATCGAACGCCGTCACATTTTGCGCGTCAGCTTGTTGGCGCTGGCTGGCATGGCGCTGGCGTCCCTGACCATGCTCCTGCGCTGGCAGTTCAGTTTTGAATGGGGGGCTTTGCTTGTAGTTGTGATCCTGCTTGGGTTGAGTCAATTGGTGGGGTGGTTTAGGAAGTAATCCATGTCATTGCGAGTGGTGCTTTGCCCCACGAAGCAATCTCCCAATAATTTGGGGATTGCTTCACCCCTGCGGGGTTCGCAATGACATATTACCCAGCCAATCTTCCATTTCCTTCGGATGTTTGAAGTGAATGATTTTTAGATGCGCGTTTTGGGGGAGAGAAAACAGCATGGGGTATTCCTGTTTGCGCCGCCAGTAGGTTTTGAACAACCAGTGGAACAGCGATTCTTCCGACCACAACTTCAAATGTCCCCAGAACTTCTCTCGGTTGCCATTCCACAATTCCTCCTGTGTGACCGCCCTGCGGAGGGTGCGTTTGAGCAGACGCCAGAAAACGATGTGGAAGGGATAATCGAGCCAGATGACCGCTTCGGCTTTGTCCCAAATCAAATTGCGGACGAGGCGGTAGTTTCCTGCCGCCACCCAAGTCTCCGCTTGAATCGTCTCCTTAGTGCGGATGAAGAAATCCAAAGCCGTTGCGGGTGTCCAGTTTGGCTCCCAATAAAACGCGTCCAGTTCGATGTAGTCCGCGCCGATTTTGCGGGCGAGTCTCTCCGCCAGCGTGGACTTGCCCGATGAGGTTGTGCCGACGACGGCGATGCGGCGGTGGGGGAAGGTGTTCATCGGAGCGGGATTATAATTTGTCAATTGCAAATCCAAAACCCAAATGAGGTTCCCATGTTTGATCTTCCCGACAATGAAATTCTCCCTCTCTCGAAGGAACACGTCTTCTGGACGTGGTCTGCGCAAGCCAAAGTAAGTCCCATTGCCATAAAAAAGGCGAAGGGCGTGTATTTCTGGGATGTGAACGGCAAGAAATACCTCGACTTCAATTC
>DAOUAS010000198.1:0-7694 GCA_034433295.1 Anaerolineales bacterium
CAGAATCATCAACAGCAGGCGCATCTGGTCTTTGAGGCTGGCTTGCTCTGTGATGACTGCTTGAAAGGGCTGCTCCAGCAATTTCAGATACCACTGCGTCTCAGCGGCGGAGAGGTTGTCCGCCTGATCTTGAAGATAGAAGGCGGGATCGAAGGGAAGATGCTTCTTCAGAAACCATTGCAGGGCAGAGGCGGTGTATCCCGAAGGGTCGCCCAGCCGTTCAGGCAGGCTGCCCTCTAAAATCAGCCCTTCGAGGCAGGCGCGCAACGCCTGCTTTATGGCTTGCTGGGCAAGGTCCGTCCCTGCAGCGGGTTTTTCCAAAATGGGTTCAGGAAGCCAGAGCGCGGTAAAAACGTTTTCTTTCTGCTCCCTTTTTAACGCCAGCCGCATCGCGGTCTTGCCGCTGCCCGTTTCTCCGTAGAGGATGGTTGAATGTTCCTCCTTAAGACGCTCGCAGGCGGGCAGGGAGATGAACACGTCGCCCAGCCAGGGCTCATTTTCCGCCTTGAGCGTCTTGAACAGGGATTCAGGAGAGGAAGCGCTTTTCATTCGAGGGCAATCAGGTCTTCGATGTGCAGGGGTTCATCAGGGAGATAACTTTTCACATGCTGGAGCAGTAATCTGTGTCCCAATCTTACCATTTTGCCAGAGGAGCCGTCCGCTTTGCGGGCGAGGATCAGGTCGGCGGATTCTTCGGGATGCGGGGCAAACAAACTTTCCAGCGCCTCCACTTTTCTGTCCGAGCATATTTGCACTCTTTCCTGGCATTGTTTTTCGAGTTTCTCTGTTGAAATCCGCTGAGGATTAACGTCCGAGACCGTGAAATGAGCCAGTGACCAGCCATGTGACTTTAACCACTGGGCTTCGCCATCCAGCGCTTCATGTACTGCTAGGGGAATCGCTCCGCTGGTGGTAAGATCCCAATCCACCGAAGAGACCAGTGCCAGGGTGAATTGTTGTTGGGATGAAGGTCTCAATTCAAGCAAAGCGGGGACTTCTTCCTTGCGAAGGTCAGTGCCCTCGATATTTTCCAGCCAGGCTGCAACATTTTCAATGAATTTTTGCGTACCTTTTTCATCCTTCTTGCTGTCCAGGATTTGCTCCAGGCTGCGGACGATGGCAGATGGCGAACCGCCATGCCAGCGCAGCAGGCGTCCTGCCAGTGCGCGCTGTGATTTTCCGAGGGAATAGTATAGTGCAGGCGCTTCTACCAATGTCCAGGACCAGCCTTCTGCCAGAGCCTGCAGAAACAGATTGCGCGGGTGATCCACTCCAAAATCGGCGATCATGGACGGGGTCAGCGCTGCCACAAAGGTCTCGTTTTTGATTCTTTGCGGAAGATTTTTGACGTATTCAAACAACGCCGCGGCAGCGTCCCAGGAATTTGCAAAGCGGAAGTTTTGGGTGGAAGCTTCAAAAACGGAGAGCGAAAAGCCTGGAGGAACATGCTCGATCAACAATTTTTCATCCCTGGGCATCGAAGTGTAAGGGCTGACCGCATCCACAAAGGGTGAACAGCGGAAACCATGCTTTTCCAGCCAGGCGGCGAGGCGCGCCTCCGTGTGAGATGGAGCGGTGTAAAAGCGGAATTGGCTTTGCAGCGGGAAACTTTCTGTATCGGAAAAGCCCAACTCTTCCTTGATGAGAATGATTTCCCGCTGGAATTCCTCTTTGTGCTTTTTAGGGACTTTTTTCAAATCGTCAGGAAGATTTCTCGCGATCTGCTTTGCGACACCAATGCTTTCAGGGTATTCCTTGAGCATGGAAAGCAAAGCGCAGGCATCGTTTTGAAGGGCTTCATGCAGCCGCTTTACTATGGAAATTGACTTGCTTTCTTTGTCTTCAAAAATTTTCTCGCCTATCTGGCGAAGAAGATTGACAACTTCCTTTACTTCTTCCGATGTCTTGTTTGCAATCGCGTCCCACAAGCCCTTTTCTATGAACGAAGCATATTTGTCGCGGAATTGGTCTTGCAAGGTTTTGTCCCATTCGTTCCAATCGGCAATTAAGTCCCAACGTTTCTGTAATGTTTTCGAAAGATCCTCTTTAGCGTGGACGCTAAAATCGGATATGGCTTGTTCAATTTGTTTTGCCTTTTGCCGCTTTTTCTCCTCTTCCAATTGCTTGACCCCCACAAATACCGCGGTAATCAGCGAAACAATTGTACTGCCGGCATCTAGAAAATTCTTTTTCCAGTCTCGTATTTGCGAGGCATGCTTGCTTTCAATCCTTATCGCCCAATTTGAGGTATCTAACTTATTTCCACCAGAGTTTAGAGTAAGTTCTACAGATCGAGAGCCTGTTGTTGGGTGTTCACCCGCTACAACCAATAGCATGACAGCGTTGGAACCTTTGTTTAAGTTGAAAGATAGTTTTTCATTCCAAACTAAAGGCTCCTCTGGTTGAGGTTTAACAGCGAACAGGAGCCCATCAGCGGAAATTTCCAGGTCTATGCAATTGACATCCCCGCTTGCCCATAGATCAATTTCAGACGGCTCCGCGTCATCAAAAAGAATTTGAAGAGGATACTTTGCGTGAACTTGAAAAGCGCCCGGAGGTGTTGCCTTAATGCCACTCTTTTTCAAACTCGATGTGGAAAGTGTTGACTGCGCCCAAGATGTGTCAAAAAGGAAGAGCAGGATGATTACCGCCGGGGCAATGATCCAGCGGTAATCCCGCCAAACTTCCCCCTTGCGATAGTCCTGTTTCGTGTTCTTTTTATTGCGCTTATCATCTTGATTGTTATTCTTGTCGTCTTGATTTTGGTTTGTCTCTTGTTTGGGGCGGCTGCGAAAAGCAAAGAGAACGAGAATAAGCCATATTGCAAGAACAAGCAGATTGGTCCACAACAAATTGAAAACGGCATTTGCCCAAAGTGCCTCTGTGTCATACCCAAAGAGGCCGGTGAAAATGCCCATCAGCGCAAAGGTCAATCCAGGGGCAATGCCCACCTGCCATCCATATCCAGCCCAATAATTCCATAGACTGAAAAGTGCGGGCATGCCAAGTCCGCCAGCGATGAGTGAAATCGGTATCCAGTGATCCTTCCAAAATGTTGGGAATATCTGACGGATAACAACGACGATAACGACAATCACCCCCAGAACAATGATCTGGGAACGATAATTGGATAAAAGAAATTTTCCCCCGCTGGTTTGATCGTTGTTTCCGTTTGCCATGGCGCCAACCCTCACTTGCGATCAGTATGAACAAACAATGAGGTCATTATACAGCAAGATGTACAGGTGACGTAGACTTGCGGAAAACCCACGGAATGTCTGGAGTGAAGTTTTTGCGCAGAGATTACTGAGGCATTATAATAATTCAGACTTGACATGGAAACTTTACCTCAAACACCCGATCCTCAGCCGCAAATCAAACCGAGGCCCAAATCCGCGCCAAAGCGACGGATGGTGAATGCCTTCTTTCCCACTGTCGGCGTTGCCATGCTGCTGGCAACCCTCTTCACCGCGTGGACTCCCAACAGTCTGTTTGCCAGCAATTTGCAGGAACAATTGCGCTTGATCCTCACCCCGCAGGCGCCGGCAGCAGCGGTTATCAACACGCCGCAGCCACAGTTGAGAATCGGCATTGTGGCGGGACACAACGGCAACGATTCCGGCGCGGTCTGCACGAACGAAGACGGCGAAGTTGACCTGACCGAAGCGGAGGTCAACCTCGAGATTGCCGAACTGGTGAAAAAGAACCTAGAGGCGCAGAATTTTCAAGTAGACCTGCTCAACGAGTTCGATACGCGCCTGAATGGATATCGCGCCGTGGCGCTGGTTTCCATCCACAATGACTCGTGCGAATACATCAACGACGAGGCGACGGGCTTCAAAGTGGCTTCCTCGCTCGATACCCGCGACATCAACCGCGCCCAACGTCTCACCGCCTGCCTGGTGGACCGGTATCAAAACGCCACCCGCTTGAAATTCCACGCCGGCAGTATCACTGCCGACATGCGCGAGTATCACGCCTTTTCGGAAATCGACCCGAACACCATCACCGCCATCATAGAGACCGGTTTCCTGAACCTCGACCGGAGCCTCCTTACCAAGCAGACGGAACTTGTCGCCAGCGGGGTAACGGAAGGAATTCTTTGCTTTGTCAACAACGAAAGTGTG
Organism: Anaerolineales bacterium; assembly: GCA_034433295.1. Lineage (GTDB taxonomy): Bacteria > Chloroflexota > Anaerolineae > Anaerolineales > Villigracilaceae > Villigracilis. The sequence goes on from DAOUAS010000198.1 coordinate 4,128, forward strand.
ATGCCGACTCCGTTCCCGACACCTGCGCCATGAGCAACGCCCCGCGTCGAAAGATTCTCACCCTTGCCCTGATCGTCACCCTATTCCTTGCGGTGCTTGGAGTTGCCGCATGGACAGCGGTTTCGTCACCGGCTCTGGGTTTTGCCCAAAGCCCGGTCACGCCGACGCCTGGTCAGCCCTTCGCGCTGGTTATGCTCAAAAAGCCGACCATCACGTCTGTTCCCCTCCCGATAGGCAGTCCGATTCCTGATATCCTGCCAACCGAATCACAAATTCCAACCGTCGTGGAAACGGCAACCGCCGAGCCAACTGTCGAATCATTGGTGGCTGCCGAGATCGTGGCGGATACGCCCGCTCCCACCGGCTACTCGAACGCCACCCAGTACGATTCGCCCCCATCCTACAGCGGGAACAAATACATCCTGGTGGACATCTCGGAACAACACATGTACGTCTATGAAGGCGATGTGCTGGCCAATGACTTTGTCGCATCCACCGGGATGAACAATGCCACCCGCGTCGGACATTTTAGTGTGCTGGATAAAATCCCCAGCGCCTATGGCGCCACATGGGATATCTGGATGCCCAACTGGCTTGGCATTTATTGGGCGGGCAGCATGGAGAACGGAATTCATGCCCTGCCGATTCTGTCCAACGGCGCGACGCTGTGGTCCGGTTATTTGGGCGTTCCAATCTCCTACGGCTGTGTGGTGCTTGGAACCTACGAGGCGCAATGGCTGTACGATTGGGCCGACATTGGAACTCCGGTGGAAATTCGATGGTAGCAAACAAGGCTTATAATTCCCTCCAATCCGCTTTACCTGTTTACTTGTTTACCTGTATACCTCGATAGGTGACCCATGAATGAGCGTTTCATCGAATCCCGCAAAGTCATAGCCAATGCGCGCGAAGCCTTGAAGAGGGGTGACATGACCCAGGCCCGTCAACTGGCGGAGCGCGCCGCAGAACTCGCGCCGCAAAGTGAAGACCCATGGTTGATCCTCGCCGCGGTAGCCAGTCCGCGTGAGAGCGTGAATTACATCCGCAAGGCGTTGGAGGTCAATCCGGATAGTCCGCGCGCAAAGAAGGGGATGGAATGGGCCATGCAACGTCTGGGCGAAAAGCCAAAAGTTGGAACCGGCCCGGAGAACATGCAGCCAGTCAAAACTTTGCCAAAGAAACAGGCTCCCAAAACAGAAGCAAAGAGTCCCAGAAAGAGAAGCCGCCTTCTTCCCATCCTGTTGATCCTGATGGGATGCGGCGTCTTTGCTTTTGCCGCCTGGTCGGCCGTGACATCGCCTGTGCTGGCGTCCATTTTGAATTTTGCCGTCACGCCGCAGGTTGAGTCGAAACCCTTTGCCCAGGTAAACATCCCCAAGCCTCAGCCGATGATGCAGGTGTCCGCCCCCACTGTGACATCTGTCCCGCCGACTGAAGTCGCAGTTGTAACAGAAGCGATTACTGAACCGACTGCCGAAGTCGCCGCCATTCCACCGACGGCTGAACCAACTCTCGAAGTGGTAACTTTGCCGACAGACACGGCCGTCCCGCCCGAAGCGACGGGTCAACCCGGTGTGGTGTCTGCGGAAATCGTGGCCGATACGCCCACACCCGAATTTACCGAGCCGACGGTTGCGCCGTATGTCCCTCCGCAAGTAGCAGGGAACGGCGAACGCTGGATCGACGTCGACCTTTCGCAACAGCGCCTGTACGCCTACGAAGGCGACGTGCTGATGAATTCGTTCATCGTCTCCACCGGCACCTGGCAGACGCCGACAGTAACCGGCAGGTTCAAAATCTGGATCAAGGTCCGCTCGCAGGCCATGACCGGGCCGGGTTATTACCTGCCCGATGTCCCCTATGTGATGTACTTCTACAAAGATTATGGCTTGCATGGCACGTACTGGCATAACAACTTTGGCACGCCCATGAGCCACGGTTGTGTCAACCTCACCATCCCCGATGCGGAATGGTTGTATAGCTTCGCCTCTGTTGGCACGGTGGTCAATGTGCATAATTAGCACCTTGTCATTGCGAGTAATGGTAGAGTACAGCGGAGTGCCCATCGAGACCAGCAAAGCAATTCCCTGAGCAATGGCGATGCTTATCATGTGAAAAATGCAATCAGACAAACTCTCGCGGCGTGATTTTTTGAAATTGGGCGGGATGGGATTGGCGGGATTGTTTATCCCGCCGTTTGATTTCCAATTCCCCATCTCCAATTTACAGGGACGTGTTACCACGCGCATGGTCTGGATGTATGACCGCCCGTCCATCGAGGGGGAAAAGGTGAAAATCTGCCAGCGAGATATACTGTTGAATATCACAGGTTCCACCGTCAGCGATGACGTCACATCTCATAACCGCATCTGGTATGAAATTGGCAAGGAAGGCTATGTCTACTCCGGCAACATCCAGCCCGTGCGGACTCTGCTCAATACGCCGCGCACGGATATTCCGCTCAGGGGATTGCTCGCCGAAGTCAGCGTGCCATATACCGACGGGCATACTGGCCCGAAGGCGGATACCATAGCCTCCTATCGCATGTATTACGAAACCACGCACTGGATTCTGTCCGCCGCCACCGACAGGGATGGTCAGGTTTGGTACGAAGTGCGCGACGATAAATTCAACGAGTCGTATTATGCGCGCGCGGAGCATTTCCGTATCCTGACCGAAGAGCAACTTGCCCCGCTCTCGCCCGACGTCCCTGATGAGGAAAAGAAAGTGCAAGTGCGATTGGAAGAGCAGATATTGATTGCCTCCGAATATGGCAATCCCGTATTTGCGGTTCCAGTCTCCACTGGCGGCATCTATCGCGTCGGCACGTACACCACGCCCAAAGGCGCGTTCATCACCTACTACAAACGACCGTCCCGCCATATGGCGGCAGGCGACCTGGCTGCCAGCGGATTCGACTTGCCCGGTGTGCCCTGGGTTCAATACATCACCAAAAGTGGGATTTCGTTTCACGGCACCTTCTGGCATAATGACTTTGGTCGTCCGCGCTCGCATGGCTGTGTCAACCTTTCCATGCAGGCCGCGAAATGGCTCTACCGTTGGACTTCCCCGCAGGTCGCCTTCAACAAGGAACTCTCGATTGGCGGCGTGGGAACGAAAGTGGAAATCGCCCTGTAAGAATCTGATGGCAAAGGAACGTCTGCTTTAGATATGACGAATGGAATTTCCCGCCGCGACTTTTTGAAACTCTCCGCCTCTGGCGTCCTCGGGCTTGCTCTCTCCGACCTGAGGCTGGTCCACGCCCTGACCTCTCCACCCGCCTCGCATGGACGCACCATCTGGAGCGGCATCCCGCTTTACGATGCGCCGTCGTTCAACGCGAAGAAACTCGAACTCTTCGGCGTCGACCAGGTCTTCAAGATCAAAGCCGAGATGGAAGGCGACGAAGGCAATCCCTTTAACAAAGTTTGGTACCAGGTGGAGGACGGCTACACCTACTCAGGCTGGCTGCAACCGGTTGAAACCCGATTGAACAAACCCGTTTACGAAATTCCCGCCATAGGTCAGTTGGGTGAGATCACCGTTCCTGTGAGCGAAACGCGGCTC
>DAOUAS010000199.1:0-4667 GCA_034433295.1 Anaerolineales bacterium
ATGGCGCAAATTGGGCGAATTTCACGAATGTCTTTTGGGCTTTTTCGCGTTATTCGCAACATTCGAGAAATTCGCGTTAAGGTTTTTCACTTCAACCTGACCATTACCAAATATCCGTTTCCAATCAAGGGCATTCATCCGCGCCCTTGTTTTCATGATGAGACCCAATCAGAGACCATAAAACAATGTTCATCAAACGCCTTCAACTCGGACTCATTCACGTCGCCGTTGCGATGACCCTGGTGCCGATCAACAGCACATTGAATCGTGTCATGATCAAGGAATTGGCGATTTCCGCAACCCTTGTCGCAATTCTGGCTTCGCTCCCCTATCTTTTTTCCCCCATCCAGGTGGTCATTGGCTCATATTCCGACCGTCACCCGATCTGGGGGTTACGCCGCACGCCATATATTCTGGTTGGACTTCTGCTTTGCGTGGTTGGATTGGCGGTTTCACCCTATGTCGCCTTTTTGATGGCGGACAGCCTGTTCCTTGGCATCCTTGCCGGGCTCCTTGCCTTTGGCGCCTGGGGCATGGGATACAACCTCTCGAGCGTTTCCTACCTTTCGCTCGCCTCTGAAATCTCCGGCGAGGATGGACGCGGCAAAACCATTGCAACCATGTGGTTCATGATGATCATCTCCATCATCGCCACCGCCATCGGACTCAGCCGCCTTGTCGACCCGTACACGCCCGAAGCCCTGATCCGCGCCTTTGGGTATGTTGCCATTGCCGCCCTGATTTTGGGACTGTTCAGCCTCATTAAACTGGAAACGCCTTCCGCGAGTCCCTCGTCAAGACCGGCATCCGAATCTTATTCGGTAAAACAAATGACCTCCGCAATCACCCAAAACCCGGTGGCGCGTATCTTCTTTGTGTACCTGCTTCTGCTTCTTGCCGCGATTCTTGGACAGGACGTTTTACTCGAGCCCTTCGGCGCCGAGGCCTTTGGACTGACCGTGACCCAGACCACGCGGATTACCTCCATTTGGGGAACCTTTGTCTTGATCGCGATCCTTATTGCGGGCGCACTCGAAGGCCGGATGAATAAGAAGACAGTTGCCCAGTTTGGAAATCTGGGCGCGTTGGCGGGTTTTGTGGTGATCATCGTCAGCGGATTTTCCCATTCCACGGGCATCTTCTACACGGGCGTCATCCTGCTTGGGCTGGGGACGGGACTTTCCACAGTTGCAAATCTTTCTCTGATGTTCGACCTCACCGTTCCGGGGATGATCGGTTTATACGTCGGCGCCTGGGGATTCTCGAATGCCCTCTCGCGGCTGGTGGGAAACCTCCTCGCGGGCGTCCTGCGTGATGTGGTCAACCGGTTGACAGACTGGGTGTTGGGCGGGTATCTGGTGGTCTTTTTCATCGAAGCGCTGATGCTTGTCGCCGCCTCATTGATGCTGTATCGTATCGATGTGAACAAATTTCGAAAGGAAGCCGGGCAGCCTTCGTTTGTCGAAAAGGTCGCCCTGGCGGTGGACTAGGCATGACTGATAAATGGCTTTCCCTCAGCGGAGCGGCAAAGGTTTTGGGTGTGCATCCCAGCACTGTCAGGCTTTGGTCTGACAAGGGAATCCTGCCCGTGCACAAAACGCAGGGCGGGCACCGCCGCTATCGGCACGGTGAAATCTCGCTTTGGGCGGAATCCAACCAAAAGCCGCACGGGATGGACCCGGAGCGCATGATGCTGGAGGTATCCAAAAATGTGCGCATGCAAATCTTGGAGGGACACCTGCAGGCCGAGACCTGGTATCAGAAACTGGACGAAGATGCCCGCACGCAGTATCGCATGAGCGGGCGTTCCCTGTTTCACGGCTTGATGACCTACGTGGCGACCAACGGCGCGGACGCCGCCAACGAAGCCTATGCCATCGGTTACGAATATGCCTCGCGCGCCCATCGCTACAGCCTGAATTATGTGGATGCGGTACGGGCGTTTCTGTTTTTCAGAAATACCCTCATCAAGTCGGTGATCAAGGTGTATCAGGAGGCAAACATCCCATCGGGACAGACCGCAGATACCTTTGGCAAAATGTATGCCTTTACCGACGACATTCTCGTCAGCCTTCTCCAAACCTTCCATAACTTGAATGCCGTCCGTTGAAATCCGGATATCTTCCAGTTCCAGCCAAAAAAACAATATCATTGCGGCAACTTGCGCCATACTATTGATATGGTTATACTTGCCTCATGCCCATCCCAACCCAGATTGGACGCTATAAAATCAAATCGGAACTTGGTCGCGGCGGTATGGCGACGGTTTACCTTGCCTATGATCCCAGTTTCGACCGTGACGTTGCCCTGAAGGTACTGCCGCGCGAAATGCTGTACGACCCGCAGTTTCGCGCGCGCTTCGAGCGTGAGATCAAAACGGCGGCGGGGTTGGAACATCCGGCAATTGTGCCTGTTTATGACGTGGGGGAAGACGGGGGACAGCCGTATTTCGTCATGCGCCTGATGACGGGCGGTTCCCTTGCCGATATGATTTCGAAGGGGAGGATCGAAATAGAGGAAGCCGCGCGAATCATATCCAGAATCGCGCAGGGACTTTACCATGCCCACCGCAAAGGCGTGATCCATCGCGACCTGAAACCCGACAATATCCTGTTCGACGACAACGGCGACCCGTTTATTTCGGATTTTGGCGTTGCCCGTTTGGCCGAATCCGGCGGCAGCCTGACCGGCAGCGGCGTGATTGGTACCCCGGCCTACATGAGTCCCGAGCAGGCCAGGGGGGATGAGATAGACAGCCGAAGCGACGTCTATGGGTTGGGCGTCATCATCTACCAGATGTTGTGCGGGCACCAGCCTTATAGCGCCGATACCCCCATGGGGGTGGTGGTCAAACACATCACCGAGCCTGTTCCCGAAATCCTGAACGATGTTCCCAGCCTGCCTGCCGGGATGGATAGCTTCATTCGAAATGCCATGGCAAAGGATAAAACCAGACGATATGCCACTGCGATCGAACTCGCGAAGGCATTGAACCTGGTTGCTTTTGGTCATGAAGGCGACTTTACCTCCGTGTCGAACACAGGGATTCGTTCCGGCGTGTTCAAATCCGTGGGAGAGCAGCAGCCGTCCCGTGGAAGGACGGGCTTGATCCTTGCGCTTGTCATTTTGACGGTTACAGCCGTGGGCGTTTTCCTGCTGCGGAACCAATTGTTTGCCGCGCCGCAGGCAGCCCCCACATCCACTCCCATGCCGACAATGGTTCCGACCGAAACCAAAACCCCAGCCCCAACCCTGGAGCCGACGCCAACGCCAATCCCGGCGACCGAAGCCCCATCTGCAATCCCCTTTGCGCCGGCCTGCCCCGCAAGGGCGGCGATTCCCACTCCGTCTGTAAAAGAAGTGGATAAGGTTTGCGTCGAGAAGAAACCGTACACCACGATTTTCATTCCCAAAGATGCAACGTTCGAATCCCTTGATCCGAAGATGGCGTGCCGCCTCGAAAGAATGGGCGATGAAAGGAGCATCATCTCCTGTGGCGGACCGCAACTCTTTTCTTACAACCTGAAAGTCTGCCTCCCGCCTGTGGTTGATACTGCTGATGCAGGCAAATGTGACCGGGGTTCGACCTTCGATGCCGCCAATCAATGTTGTATTACCACGCCGCCGGACGGGGCCGGTTGTACCGTCTTCAAAGTGGATTTGCGAGCCTGCAAATAGCATTGGACTTCGGAAACCTCCAGGGTTTCCGAAGTTTTTTGTGAAACGGGGGTGATAAAATACCCATATGGGAATCCTGCATCTCGTCGCCACCCCGATTGGAAACCTAGAAGACATGTCGCCGCGCGCCCTGCGGATTCTGCGCGAAGCGGTGTTGATCGCCGCCGAGGATACCCGCCACACCGGAATGCTGCTCAAGCATTTCGAGATTCAAACTCCGCTTACCAGTTACTTCGAACACAACAAGATTCAGAAACTCGACCGCATCCTCTCCGCCCTTGCGGATGGAGACGTGGCGCTGGTCTCGGATGCGGGGACGCCCGCGATCAACGACCCCGGTTATGAGTTGGTGCAAGCCGCCCTTGCGTCTGGATTCGATGTCCGCCCTGTACCGGGTCCCTCTGCTCCGATTTCCGCGTTGACGGTTTCCGGCCTGCCGACGGATTCCTTCCTATACCTGGGTTATCTTCCATCCAGGACCAGCGAACGCCGTAAGGCGCTGGGTCAGGTTTCGGACCTGACTTATACTCTCATCTTTCTGGAAAGCCCGCATCGAATCCTCGATTCTCTCACGGACATCCTCTCCGTGCTGGGCGACCGCCGTATCTGTGTCGCCCGCGAAATGACCAAACTCTACGAAGAATACTGGCGCGGACTCGTGAGCGGCGCAATCGAGCACTTCAAAACCAGGCAACCGCGCGGCGAGTTTACGCTGGTCGTCGAAGGGCAGAAGTCTGACGGTCACCGACGATGGACGGAGGAGGTATTGCTGGAGGCGGTCAGAACAGCATTGCAGGAAGGCAAACTTGCAAAGGAGATTTCCGCTGATTTGGCAGAGTCAAGCGGATGGGGGAAAAAGGAAATTTACGAATTGGTAAGTCGAAGCAAGACCTTGTCCGCACAGGAATAAATCCCTGCGTTCATCTCCATATGTGAGCCTTCGTCTCCTTACCGTTGAAGGCTCTACACCATCCCTTTCAAACACTGCC
>DAOUAS010000200.1:0-2287 GCA_034433295.1 Anaerolineales bacterium
GGCGCGGTGCTGGAAGAATTTCGCGGCGAAGTTCATCTGTTCGCCAAGCCTGAGCAGATCGTGGACGTGTTGACCCTGCTGCGCGACGAACAGAGTTTTGAACTGCTCTCGGTCTTGAACGCGGTGGATTATTATCCGCAAACTTCGCCGCGCTTTCATGTCGTTTATCAATTGACTTCGATTTCCAGAAACCTGTCGCTGCAAGTCAGAGTCCCAGTCAATGAGGATAATGCCAAACTGCCGACAGTAACGGGTGTGTACGCCGTGGCGAACTGGCGCGAGCGCGAACTCCTTGACATGTTCGGTATCGAATTCGAAGGTCATCCCGACCCGCGCCGCATTTTGACTCCCGAAGGCATGGAAGGTCATCCGCTGCGCAGGGACTTTCCGCTCGGCTACGAAGAGCCGCAGTTCACCTTCAACTTCGACGAGATTCGCGTGCAGAAGCCAAGTCCGAAGGAATAAGCAACTTCATGTCATTGCGAGAGCGGTGCTTTTCCGCTCGAAGCAATCTCCAGACACACAAGGAGGTTGCTTCGCAAAGAGCGCTCGCAACGACATTGGTAAGGAATATTTATGACTCAAATCGAAGAAGTTAGCATTGACCAATTCAAACACCTCGTCTCGGAGCGGGCGCTGACGGGCGAGACCATGCTTCTCAACATGGGACCGCAACACCCATCCACGCATGGAGTGTTGCGCCTGCTGCTCGAACTGGACGGCGAGATCGTCGTCAACTGCGTGCCAGACATCGGCTACCTGCACACGGGTATCGAAAAGAACATGGAAGCCAAGACCTATCAGAAGGCGGAGGTCATGACCGACCGCCTCGATTACATGAACCCGATGGGCAATAACCTGGCGTATGTCATGGCAGTCGAAAAACTGGTTGACCTCGACGTGCCCCCGCGCGCGCAGGCAATCCGCGTGATTCTCGTCGAGTTGCAGCGCATCGCCTCGCACCTCGTCTGGCTCGGCAGCGTGGGACTTGACCTCGCCGCCATGTCCATGTTCCTGTACTGCTTCCGCGAGCGCGAGCAAATCCTCGACATCTTCGAGTTGGTTTCAGGTCAGCGCATGATGACCACCTATATCCGCCCTGGTGGTGTGTGGCGTGACGTACCCGTCGAGTTCGAGAAAGCCGTCCGCGATTTTCTCAGGACCTTTCCCAAGCGTATCGACGAATATGAAAAATTGCTGACCAAGAATCCGCTTTTCATTGACCGCATGGTGGGGCTGGGAATTCTGGACGCCAAGACTGCGCTCTCCTACGGGGTGACGGGTCCCATGCTCCGCGCTTCGGGTGTGGATTGGGACTTGCGCAAGTCCCGCCCGTATCTGGGCTATGAACAATATGACTTCAACATCCCCGTGCTGACCGAAGGTGACACCTACGCCCGCTATCTTGTCCGCATGCAGGAATTCCGCGAGTCGTTGAAGATCATCGAGCAGGCGTTGAATAAACTGCCGTTTGGTCCCGTCCATTCGGATAACCGCAAATTTGTCCCGCCACCGCGCTCCGAGATTGGCGTCAGTATGGAGGCGTTGATTCACCACTTCAAGTTGTGGACGGAAGGTTTCCTTGCGCCCGATGCTTCGATCTACAGCGCGGTTGAATCTCCGCGTGGGGAATTGGGCGTCCTGCTCGCTGGTGATGGCGGACCCAAGCCGCGCCGTGTCCACATGCGGACTCCCTCGTTCGATAATCTTGCCGTGCTGCCAGAAATCGTCAAGGGACATCTGGTGGCTGATTTGGTTGCCATTCTCGCTTCCGTAGATATTGTCCTCGGAGATATTGATAGATAATTCCCTCTCCCCAACCCCTCTCCCTCAGGGAGAGGGGCAAGGGGTGAGGGAAATAATGAGGTTTTATGCTTTTGAAGAAGTATCCGAAGGAAGTCAAACAAATCCTGTCCAAGTATCCGCCTGAGGGAAAGCGCTCGGCGGTGATGCCGCTGCTCTACCTTGCCCAGCGCGAGGAAGGTTACGTCAATAAAACCGCGATGCAGGAGATCGCGCAGATTTTGGAAATCACCGAGACCGAAGTCGCTTCGATTGTCGGTTTCTACACGTTGTATCACGACGAGAAGGCTGGCAAATATCGGATGCAGGTCTGCACTGATTTGCCCTGTGCCCTGCGCGGCGCGGACGAGTTCCTGCAAAACCTATGCGGTAATCTCGGAATCAAAGTCGGGGAGACCACGCCCGATGGCTTGATCACGCTCGAGGAAGTCAAATGCCTCGCGGGTTGTGACAAGGCTCCGCTGTTCCAGACTCAGGGTCCAGA
>DAOUAS010000201.1:0-14450 GCA_034433295.1 Anaerolineales bacterium
CCGCCCCGGTTCTTGACTGTGATTTTCACGTTGAAAAGTTCGTTGGGACCCGGGTTCGGCGGGTCCAGGGTTACGTTTGTAATGACCAGGTCGGGCAGGTTGGCCACGCGAACCGCCTCGCCCGCGTCCAGAATGCCCCAGCCGCATTGGTTGTTTTCGGGATGCGCAGGGTCGGGGACGCAAAAGCCGCCCGAGAAATCCCCGGCGGTGTTCTTGAGGATATCGGTCACCTGCTGACGGGTGATGTAGCGGTTTGCGGCAAACATCAACGAAACCGCGCCGCTGACTTGCGCGGCGGCCATGGCGGTTCCTTTCATTTCCCCATAAATGCCGTTACCGGAGGGAGTCGCGCCGCCGATGTTCGATGTGGAAAGCACGTCTCCATGATTATCGCCGCCGCCCGGAGCGCTGATGTACACCGCCGGGCCGTAATTGCTGTAACTCGCGCGGACACCTTCGCTGTCGGTAGCGGACACCGTGATCACGCCTTCGCAGTTGCCGGGGAAGTTGTTGGAGGCGCTCGCCCCCGTGGATCCGGTATCGCCAGCCGCGGCAACGATCACCGCGCCGGTTGCCAGAATGGAATCGATTTCATCCTGGTAATCGACACAGGATTGCCCGGGAATGCTCGCGCTGACGTGAATCACATCCGCCGGGTTGGAATTAGGGGAAGGCTGCGGCACAGCCGCCGCCCAGAGCATCCCGTCCACAAGGTCCGTGACGGTAACGCTTCCGCAACTGCCAATGACACGGACAGGGAGCATCATCGTGCTCCAGTTCATGCCGGCAACGCCTGTGGCGTTACCGCTGATCGCGCCGATGATGCCCGCCACATGGGTCCCCTGCCAGGTGCTGGGTCCGCAGGCTCCGTAATCGCCCGGGTCGTAGGCATTGCCGTCGCGTCCCTTCGCGTTTCCACCGGTATTATCGTCGTTGTCCTTTGTCGCATCGCTGACAAAGTCATATCCCGGATAGAAACGATCCTCCGACAGGTCTTCATGGTATGTGACGCCTGTATCGAGCACCGCGACAACCGTCTGGGGCGAACCGGTGGTAATTCCCCACGCCTTGAAAAGGTTGATGCCCCAGGGGTCTGTCTCGAGAACATGCTCTTTATAATGCCATTGATTGACGTACTGAGGGTCGTCTGGAGGGGTCAAAGCCGCAAGAGGCGCGGAGCTTTGCGGCAATGCCAGGGTGGGGTTTGCCGGTAAAAGCAGGCTTATCACCATAAACAAGGCAAAAACCGGTTTTAATGCTTGAGAAAGGGATTTGGTTTTCATGGAAACTCCTTGTCATTCAGCCATGTAAAAGTTGGGATCGATTTTGAAAGGCCGAACGGCAGTTTGAAATCCGCTCTTAAACGCAAAGACCACAGAAAACCTCAAAAAAAAAATGGGGTGATATGTGGTCTTTGTGTTCTTTTTTTGTATGGGTCTTCTTTTTACGGAGGGATTTCATTGATAAAGTCCAACTTGCATACAGCCATGCTCGTCACATGACCATACATTCATTGTAAACCATTTTGGAAGGCGGGGGATGAACCATATTTCCTATGAAATGCGATTGTAAGGTGATGGATAGAGTTATCACTTTTCATCGGCAAGCCGCGCCAGATACTGGCCGTAGGAATTGCTTTTCAGGTTTTCCGCCAGGTGTATCAACTGTCCCCTGTCGATGAAGCCCATGCGGTAGGCAATCTCTTCGGGACAGGAGATCATCAGCCCCTGACGTTCCTGAACCGCCTGCACAAACCCCGCAGATTGCAAAAGAGACTCATGCGTGCCGGCATCCAGCCAGGCGATGCCGCGCCCCAATTCTTCTACACGCAACTCTCCACGTTCAAGGTAGAGGCGGTTCAAGTCGGTGATTTCCAATTCACCGCGGCTGGAAGGCTTCATGGCCATGGCAAATTCCACGGCTTTCGAGTCATAAAAATACATGCCCGGCACGGCATAGGTGGATTTGGGGTTGGCGGGCTTTTCCTCCAAGCTCAACACCCGGCCTTCGCGCTCGAATTCCACCACGCCGTAACGTTCGGGGTCGCGCACCGAGTAGGCGAAGATACGCGCGCCTTCGGTCAATGTGACGGCGCGGCGCAATATCGCAGACAAACCGCTGCCGAAGAAAATATTGTCGCCAAGAATCAGGCAGGATGAATCCCCGGCGATGAATTCGGCGCCGACGCGGAAGGCGTCTGCCAGTCCCCGGGGGTGATTCTGCTCGAGGTAGTTAATACTCAGTCCCCACTGACTCCCATCCCCCAGCAAGCGGCGGAAGGACGGCAAATCTTCCGGCGTACTGATGATGAGGATTTCGCGAATCCCCGCCAGCATCAACGTCGAAAGCGGGTAATAGATCATCGGTTTGTCGTAGACCGGCAGAAGTTGTTTGCTCAAAGCCAGGGTCAGCGGATGCAAACGCGTGCCGCGTCCCCCGGCGAGGATGATTCCCTTCATGCGGATTCCTCCCGTTTCCCGTAATTTTTTGCCAGCCAGGTCTGGTACTCGCGTTGTTTCTGGATTGCCTCGACCCATTGCGGGTTATCCAGAAACCACTGGACGGTTTCGAACAAACCGTCGGTCAGGTTATGGCGCGGAGCCCAATCCAACTCGCGTTGGATTTTGGAAATATTCATCGCGTAGCGGCGGTCATGCCCGGGGCGGTCTGCCACGAATTGAATCAGTGCGCGGCGGGATTCGGCCTGCGGTTGCAGCCCTGCCCTGAGCAGGGTCGATGGGTCGTCCAGCAGGTCGCAAATCGTTTCGACAATGGTCAGGTTGGAAGGCTGGTTATTTCCGCCGATGTTGTACGTTTCGCCGGGCTTGCCTTTGGTCAGAATCAAATGAATCGCCTCGCAATGGTCGGTGACGTAAAGCCAGTCACGGATCTGTTGTCCATCGCCATAGACGGGCAGGGGTTTGTTATTCAACGCGTTGAGGACGATCAGGGGGATCAGTTTTTCGGGAAATTGGCACGGCCCGTAGTTATTGGAACAATTGGAAATGGTCACAGGTAATCGATACGTGTGGTGATATGAGCGAACCAGGTGATCGCTGGCGGCCTTGGACGCGGCATAAGGCGAGTTTGGCGCGTAGGGTGTCGTCTCGGAGAAGGCGGGGGCATCCGGCTTTAGCGTCCCATAGACTTCATCAGTGGAGACGTGATGGAAACGCGCCTGCTCAATGGGCAGGGATTTTTCCGCCAGCCAAACCTGTCGCGCCGCTTCGAGTAAATTGAACGTACCGAAGACATTGGTCCGGATAAAAGGCTCCGGACTCAAAATGGACCGGTCCACATGGGTTTCCGCCGCAAAGTGGACGATGGTATCGATCTGGTACTGGCGAAGCAAGTTGGGGACGAGGTCGCGGTCACAGATGTCACCCTGCACAAAGGTGTGGCATTCCGCGCTAAGAGGGGGCAGCCCTTTGAGATTTTCCAGACTGCCGGCATAGGTCAGCAAATCGAGGTTGACAATTTGAGCCCGGGGATCTTTGTCTAGCAGATAACGCGCAAAGTTGGAACCGATAAACCCCGCTCCGCCGGTGACTAATATATTTTTCATTCGCTCTCCAAAAACATTAGCGGCTTCATTGGGGGCTGAGCCCCCAATGAAGCAACGGGGAATCACTTTGTAATCTTCTGTAACACCTCGCCAAGTATTGCAACCTCATCCAGGGTATTGTAATGCGCCGCGCCGACACGCACCATGCCGCCCTTGTCTTCGAGGTCGAGCCGCTCGGTGACGTTAAGGGCGTAGTAGTTGCCGTCCCAAACGTAAATTCCGGCGTCGGCCAGTTTCTGCGCCACATCATGCGGATGCTGGTCCTGCAGGCGGAAGGAGAAGGTCGCCACGCGCTCATCGAGTCGTTTCACGTCGGTCAAGCCGAAGATCGTGATGCCGGGGACGGCTTGCAGGGTTTCGAGCAGAGCGCGGTTCAATTCAGATTCATACGAGTGGATGGCAGCCATGGACTTCTTCAACTCCAGCCTTCGTCCGGTGTATTCGCGGAGCCCTTCGGCATGTTCGCCGCCGAATTCGCGTCCCACCCATTCAAAGTATTCGATCGCGCCCAGCGCGCCCGCAATGCCTTCATGATTTTGGGTTCCGGTCTCGAATTTGCCGGGAATTTTGTTCGTCGCCGGGCGGACCTTGTAGGCGAACAGGTTTTCGAGCAATTCGCGCTTCCCATACAAAATGCCCGCGTGCGGGCCGAAGAATTTATAAGCAGACGAAACCAGGAAATCACAGTCCAATTTTTGTACGTCGATCGCGCCGTGCGGGGCATACTGAACCGCATCCACATAGACCAATGTCCCGGCTGCGCGCGCCATCTCGATAATCTTCTTCACAGGGTTGATCGTGCCGAGGGAATTAGCGGCGTAACCCACCGCCAGCAGGCGCGGTTTTCGTTCCAGGAACTTTTTCATCTCATCCAGATTCAACGTGCCTTCCTCCACGTCGAAATTCACCCAGTTGACTTTGACTCCGCGATCTTGCGCCGCCAACACCCAGGGCGTGACGTTGGCATCATGGTCCAGCCGCGTGACGACGATCTCGTCCCCTTCCTTCCATTCGCGCGAGATCGAACGACTAAAATGAAGGGTGAGTGTGGTCATATTGTTGCCAAAGACAATTTCATCGGGCGATGGGGCGTTGTAGAAATCCGCCATGGCGCGATGGGCTTCGTCCAACACGGCATCGGAGGCAACGCTGGTGGCAAAGACACCTTCATGATTGGCGTTGGATTCGATCAGGTAACGGTTGATTCGGTCGAGCGAGGGATTGGCGATCTGCGTTCCGCCGGGGTTGTCGAAGAAGATGGCGGGGCGGGCAAGCGCCGGAAATTGCCCGCGGATGCGTTCGATATTCAGAGACATGAAAAGGCTCCTTTTAATGAAACTATGCTTGAGTGATTGTATACTGGAATTGTACCCCACACGAAAGGAGATGCCATGTTTGAGAAAATTCTACTGGCGGTGGACGGTTCCGACCACGCCTTGCGCGCGGCACACACCGCCGCCGACCTGGCGCGCACTGTGAAAGCAAACGAATTTCGCATTGTGGTGGCCTATGATTTCATCCCACCCTATCTTGGGGAACCAAACATGCAATATGCCATCGATGCGCGCATGGAGGAGGCAAAGTCCATCCTCGACCGCGCTGAAAAGGAAGTCGGCGAACTGCCATGCGAAGTTCATACCGAGATGCTCGAAGGTTCCGAAGCGGAAGCGATTATCAATGTGGCAGGCACGCGCAAAAGCGATGTGATCGTGATGGGTTCGCGCGGGCGTGGAAGGCTGGCCGGTTTGCTGCTTGGAAGCACAAGCCAGACGGTGGTATCCCATGCGCCTTGTCCGGTGTTGATCGTCCGATAGTCAAATGGTCATTTAGTCTGATTGTCCGGCGATGTGTTCGGCTTCCGCAAACTCTTCGGGCGTGTTGAGATTCCAAAAACACAGGCCGGAAGGGTCGAAGGTTCTGACCTCATTTGGAGAAAGGAATCGGACCTTGACCTGTGGAAACCACGAAATGACCTTCCATTGATCCGCGTTGATGGCTGATTCGATGGCGGGCAGGCAGGTCTCGCGGCGATAGAGGGCGTGGAGCGGTTCGTGTCCATCATCCGTTTTGGCAATGACGACATCCACCGCTTCGTTGTCCATGATTTTGCGCGCGCCCTGAAAAAACCCCGGGCTGGCAAAAGGCATATCGCAAGCCACAACAGCCACCAGCGGCTGGGAGGCGGAGGCGATTGCGGTGTAGAGTCCGCCCAAAGCGCCGCGACCCGGTCTGAGGTCGGGAACGAGCCGCAGTCCCAGCGCGAAGCGTTCATACCCCGATGGTTGATTCGTCGTCACGATGATTTCATCCGCGATGGACTTCATCCGGTCCACCACGCGCTGGATGAGCGGACGCCCCAGAAACGGCTTGAGCGCCTTGTCCTCGCCCATACGAGAGGATTGTCCGCCAGCTTGAATGACCACGGTTAACATGTGTATATTATAAAAGACTTCGGAAGTCTCGGAGACTTCCGAAGTCTGGAGAAGATATGAGTTCCCTTGCAAATATACTCGACAGCCTGACAACCGAAGGTGAATTGTACAAACCATTGGAAGATAATTCGGTGCGCTGCCATGCATGTGGACACCGCTGCTTGATTCGTGAAGGGCGACGGGGGATTTGTCAGGCGCGGTTCAACCAGGGCGGCAAATTGCGTGTGCCATTCGGCTATGTGGCGGGACTGCACAATGACCCCATCGAGAAGAAACCATTTTCACACGTGTTGCCCGGAGCAAACGCGCTGACCTTTGGAATGTTAGGCTGCGACTATCATTGCGCATACTGCCAGAACTGGCTTACATCGCAGGCATTGCGCGACCCAGCGGCGGATGTGTCGGCGCAGTTTATCAACAAAATCACGCCGCAGGAAATCGTCAGGCAGGCACAAAGGGTTAAGGCTTCGGTGGTGGTCTCCTCGTACAACGAGCCGTTGATCACCAGCGAATGGGCAGCGGCAATTTTCAAGGAGGCAAAGCAGGCGGGATTGATGCGCGCCTACGTCTCCAATGGGAACAACACGCCGGAAGTGATGGAATATCTACGCCCGTATCTCGATGCCTACAAGGTTGATTTGAAATGTATGAACGATAAAAACTATCGTTCGCTCGGCGGGACCTTGCAAAACACACTGGATGGAATCAAGCGCGCGCGCGACCTGGGGTTGTGGGTCGAGGTGGTGACGCTGGTTATTCCCGGATTTAACGACTCAAACGAAGAGTTGTGGGAGGCGGCGCGTTTTCTCGCGGGAGTTTCGCCAGATATTCCCTGGCATGTGACCGCCTTCCATAAGGATTACCGCATGACTTCGCCTGATAATACCAGTCCGCAGACTTTGATGCGCGCCGCCGAGATCGGGCGCGAGGCCGGGCTGAGATATGTTTATGCGGGGAATCTGCCGGGATATGTCGGGGAGTATGAAAGCACCCATTGTCCGCGATGCAGTTATCAGCTTGTGAAACGCAGCGGGTACTTCATCGAAAAGAACCGAATTACGGAAAAAGGAAATTGTCCAAAATGTGGTGAAAAAATCGCCGGGTTGTGGCATTCGCACAGCGCACATTCCCAACAGTTTCGATAGTTTTTTGTTGTATAATTTGCGCCTGTCGAGAGAGCGAGAGACGCCTTCCGCTCTCAACCAAACCACATATTTCTCTTAAAGGAGGAGAAACGTGAAAAGAAACATCTCTGTATTGTTTTCGCTTGTAGTACTTGCAAGCATGGTGCTTGCGGCCTGCGGCGGCGGCGCGGCTACCCAGTCCCCCGCAGCACAAGCCCCCGCGGCCACCGAGCCCCCTGCGGCCACCGAAGCGCCCGCCGAACCCGCCCCCATCCCCGACATTCCGATTGCCGCCTTTGATGGAGCCTCACTCTCCATCCCTGCTGAAGAGTGCAACGGCGATTATGCTGGACTGATCCAGTCCGTGGTGGCGACCGACGCGAACACCGTGGTCTTCACCATGTGCCGCCCGGATCCCGCTTTCCTCTCCAAGATCGCCTTCAGCCCCTTCGCCATCTACCCCTCCGAATGGCTTGAAAAGACCGCTGGCGAGACCACCCGCACCAGCGAAGGTCTCGAGAAGCCCGTCGGCACCGGACCCTACATGGTCGGCGAATGGAAGCGCGGCGAAAGCGTGACCCTGGTTGCCAACCCTGACTACTGGGGTGAACAGCCCAAAGCCAAGACAGTCGTTATGCGTTGGTCCACAGAATCCGCCGCCCGCATGTTGGAACTGCAGTCCGGCACCGTTGACGGTATCGACAATCTCGGTCCTGAAGATTTCGCCGTTGCTGAGGCCGATCCCAACTTGCAGGTCGTCTATCGCCCGGCTCTGAATGTTTTCTACATCGGCATGACCAACACCTTTGCCCCGTTCGACAACAAGTTGGTCCGCCAGGCAATTGCCATGGGTGTCGACCGCCAGCGCATTGTGGATACCTTCTACCCCGAAGGTTCCGAGGTTGCCAGTCACTTCACCCCTTGCGCCATCCCGAATGGCTGCGCGGGCGATCCGTGGTATGAGTTCGATGTCGAAGCTGCCAAGGCCAAACTCACCGAAGCCGGCTTCCCCGATGGATTCAAGACCAAACTGTACTACCGCGACGTTGTCCGTGGTTACCTGCCCCAGGTTGCAAATGTGGCACAGGACGTCCAGGCTCAGTTGAAGACCAACCTCAACATCGATGCTGAAATCGTCGTCCTGGAATCCGGCGCCTTTATCGAAGAAGCCTCTTCCGGCCGCCTCGATGGTCTGTACTTCCTCGGCTGGGGCGCTGATTACCCGCATGTCACCAACTTCCTCGATTACCACTTTGGCGCAGCCAGCAAACAGTTCGGCACCCCATTCCCTGAGATTACCAAACTGCTGGTCGAGGGCGCCCAAATCGGCATTCCCGAAGAAGCCGAACCCATCTACGTCCAAGCCAACAACGCGCTCAAAGAACTTGTTCCGATGGTTCCCGTGGCCCATGGCGGCTCCGGCACAGCCTATCGCGCTGATGTGACCAACCCGCAAGCCAGCCCGCTCACCAACGAACAGTTCGCCTTCTCCGCCCCCGGCAACCGTGACACCTTCGTCTGGATGCAGAACGCCGAACCCATCAGCCTCTTCTGCGCCGATGAGACCGATGGCGAATCCTTGCGCGGCTGCGACCAGGTGATGGAAGCCCTCTACGGCTACGAAATCAATGGCACCGCCACCGAGCCCATCCTCGCTGAATCCTGCGACCCGAACGATGACCTCACCGTTTGGACCTGCTCCCTGAAACAGGGTGTGAAGTTCCACGATGGTTCCGACTTCGATGCAAATGACGTGGTTGCAACCTTCAACATGGGTTTGAACATTGCCTCCCCGACCCACGTCGGCAATAGCAACGTTTGGGACTACTACGATTATCTCTGGGGCCTGATGAAGAAACCCGGTGGTTAGTTCGTAAATTGACCCAGTTTTGAAAGAAAAATACGGGATGGCGGGGTACGCCATCCCGTATTCACAGGGAGACTTTTGCCCATGATGTTCCAATACATCCTACGCCGTTTGTTCGCATCCATTCCGGTATTATTTGGTATTTTGCTTGTTACATTTACGCTTGCGCGCCTCATCCCTGGCGACCCTTGTCGCGCCATCCTCGGCGAAAAAGCCACTGAACAGGTATGCTCGCGCTTTATCAGGGAAAAAGGGCTGGACAAACCCATCCTCACTCAATTCGGCATTTATATCAGCGACATGGCTCGCGGTAATTTTGGCGATTCATTCCGTCTCGGCATGCCCGTCACCCGCCTGTTGATCGAGCGCCTTCCCACCACATTCGAACTTAGCCTCTCTGCTTTGATCGTCAGCATGATCTTTGGCATCCCGCTTGGAATTATTTCAGCCGTCAAACACAACTCGTGGGTGGATGTAGGCACCATGGTCTGGGCAAACATCGGCGTTTCCATGCCGGTCTTCTGGCTGGGACTCATGCTGGCATACGTGTTCTCGCTCATGCTGAAAGACACCCCCTTCTGGCTGCCCCCATCGGGACGCCTCACTCCCGGAGTTTCCGATACCCCATTTTATACGTTATGGGGTTGGACAGTCCCTGAAACCGGTCTGTGGGCGGGAGTCCTCAACTTTACCGGGCGGTTGTACATTTTCAATTCGCTAATCACCGGCAATTGGAAATTGCTGAAAGACGCGATTACACATTTGATCCTCCCGACCCTCGCGCTGGCGACCATTCCCATGGCAATCATCGCCCGCATGTCGCGTTCTGCCATGCTCGAGGTGCTGGGGCAGGATTACATCCGCACGGCGCGCGCCAAGGGGTTAAGGTGGGGATCGGTCATCATAAAACATGCCTTCCGCAATTCACTCCTGCCCATCGTCACCGTCATCGGCTTGTCGTTCGGCAGCCTGCTCGGCGGCGCGGTGTTGACTGAAACCATCTTCGGGCTGTCCGGTGTGGGGCGCACCCTTTACGAAGCCATCACCGCCCGCGACTATGGAATCGTGCAGGCGTTTACCCTCGTCATCGCCGTGATTTTTGTGGTAATCAATCTGATTGTGGATATTTCCTACGCCTATCTCGATCCCCGGGTACGGCTCGACTAAGGACCTTCAAACATGACCGCTGAAATGAAAGAAGTCACCAAACTCGACGCGGAAGGTTTATCATTGAAATCCGTCAGTGTGTGGCGGATAGCCATGCGGAGATTGTTCCGCCGCCGTTCGGCAGTTGCAGGATTGATCATCCTCGGTATACTCACTTTCGTAGCCATTACCGCCCCCTTGATCGCCCCATATGACCCAACCGTTTCCATGTTGGATTTGAAACCGCCTCAAAAACTCAAGGCTCGCACTGCGCCCTGTATCCACCTGCTGGGATGTCCCAAAGACCAGCCCCAGCATTTGGCCGGTATCGACGGCAACATCCGCGACCAGTTCAGCCGCCTGCTTTACGGCGCGCGCCTAAGCCTGCTGGTCGGAATTTCCACCGTCAGCTTCGCCATTGTTCTTGGAACAACGCTGGGCGCAATTGCCGGATATTTCGGCGGCTGGTGGGATATCGGTATCATGCGCGTCATGGATGTGTTGCTGGCGTTTCCATCGCTCCTGCTTGCCATTGCCATCGTTACCGTGCTTGGTCCCGGTCTGCTCAATGCCCTGCTGGCAATTGGCATTGTTGAAATTCCAATCTTCGCCCGCGTGATGCGCGCCTCGGTGATTACCGTCCGCGAAATGGAATATGTGTCCGCCACGCGCGCGCTTGGCGGCAACCCTTTCCACATCCTCTTTCGTCGCATCCTTCCCAACGCGTTGACGCCGCTCATCGTGCAGGGCACGCTCAACATTGCCTCGGCGATTCTATCCGCTGCCGCCCTTTCCTTCCTCGGTCTCGGCGCACAGCCGCCCACACCCGAATGGGGAGCCATGCTCGGCGCGGAACGTAATCAGGTCTTCACCGCCCCGCATTTGGTCTTCTACCCCGGCTTCATGATTATGCTGACCGTGCTTAGCTTCAACCTCATCGGCGACGGGCTGCGCGACGCCCTCGACCCGAGACTGGCACACGTAAGCTAAACTCAATTTCGAGAATCAAAACGCGGACGAAAATGTCCGCGTTTTTTGTTGGCCGCCCTTCGACCACACTCAGGGCGAATTATTTCGTTAAAACAAACCCGCCGCTGCTAATGCGCTGAAAACCAGAACCGTCACGCTTGCACCCATCATGACCTCGCGCAACTCACGTTGGTCTTCCAGATGGAAATCGGGGTGGATCCCCACCACCTTCCAACTTGGACCCGCAAACCAGGCAAACATCGCGCCACCGATCAGCCCGCCCAAATGTCCCCAATTGTCTATCCCAGGCGAGAGACCGATAAACAGGTTGATTGCAACGATGAAAACAGCATTGCCTATCGCGCTCTTCGCCTGGCTGCCGAACAATTTGCGATTCTGGTAAAAGAAAATGCCTTCGGCAGCGATTAAACCAAATACCGCGGTGGACGCGCCAACCGAATATCCTTCGGTCAGAAGGAAGGAAAATACATTCCCCGCAAACGCCCCTAGGAAATAAAGCAGAAGAAACCTGCCATGCCCAAAGTGCCTCTCCAGCAAGGTACCGAGGGACAACAACGCGTACATGTTGAAAAAGATGTGTCCCATGGAACCATGCAGGAAGACGGGAGTGAGAAAGCGCCACCATTGCCCATCAAGGATCAAATCGGTGGCGCGCGCGCCCAGCATCAACGGCAGGTCGCTCCCGGTGAGCGCCACGCTTGCCTTTTGTAAAAGATAAACCAGCACGGTAAAGCCGAGGGTGATGTACGTCGCCATTGGCGCCCGGGATGGCAGAGCAACGCGAATTTGCTGGGGCTGAGGAACAGGCTGAGGCGGAACCTGATTAGAAAATGGCTCGTTCATAGATCCACCTTTCTTTGATGCACCCGCAAATGTTCGGCGGCAATGATGGCGCGGACCTTGTCCACGGTATCATCCAGTTGAAAATCATGGTTGATAACGACATAATCAAAGGCTTCGATGCGCTGCAATTCCTTGCGGGCTGTGGCAATCCGTAGGGCAAGGGAATCCGCTGTTTCGGTCTTCCGCTCGCGCAAACGATGCTCGAGTTCATCTTCGCTCTCACAGGTGATAAAAATGAGCAGGGCTTCGGGGGCGAGTTTCCGCACCGTTTCCGCGCCCTGCACATCCACCCGCATGATGACATCCTGTCCGCTGGCAAGGGCGTCGCGCACTTCCCATTTGGGAATACCCTTGTAATCACCATAGACAATGGCATATTCAATCAGTTCGTTCTCTTCGATCATGCGCGCAAATTCATCTTTGGAAACGAACCAGTAATCCTTGCCATGTGTCTCGTTTTCGCGCCTGCCGCGCGTGGTGGCAGTGACGACGAAATGAAAAGGAAATCCGCGCTCTTTCATGCGCTGGACGACGGAATCCTTGCCGACGCCCGAAGGCCCGGAGATGACGATCAGCAAGGGGTTGGGTTTTCGTAGTTCGAATGGAGTCATGGGAGTATTGTACCAAAGCGGGTTGGTTCGGAGTAAAATTAATTCATGCCAACCTATGATTTTATCTGTAACGACTGCCAGCAAAGATTCGAGGTCTTTTTGACCTATGCGGAATACGGGGTAAAAACCGTGCAATGTGCCCACTGCCGGAGTGGAAACGTCCGCCGCCGCATGACGAAGGTGCGGATCGCCAAATCCGATGAAAGCCGCATGGAATCCGCTGCGGACGATTTCGCAGGCTTGGAGGGAATAGAAAACGACCCCAAAGCCCTGGGGAAGATGATGCGCAAGATGGGCAATGAAATGGGTGAGGAGATGCCCGCCGAGTTCAAGGATGTGGTGGACAGGCTGGAGGCTGGTCAAAGCCCCGAGGAGATCGAATCCGCCATCCCCGATTTGGGCTTGGACGATTCGGAAAACGTCTAACGTTTGACGTTCAACGTGAAGATTTCGTCTCCACCCAGCGGAAGGTTGAGCGGCGCGGACTCCAAAGCCATGACTCGGCTGTTGGCGAAGAACCCGAAATCGAACTCGGTGACATCCCCAGCCTGTTTGCCAGGAATGGGCATCAGCCTCGCCGTGAGCGGTTTGTCCAGCCGCATTGCCAGCGCGGACAAATCCAGTAGCAGCGGGGTCAACTGCCCGGCGGTCACATCCCCAGCCAACGGGACGGTGTCCAATCCCGTGCCGCAAACCGCCGAGTAGAGCAAGGCATCCTTCACAGTCAACACCCCTTCGGCGGCGCGTTTTGCCAAAACCGAATCTTCGAGAACGGGCTGCATGAATCCGCTGAAACCCGTGTGCGGAAAATCGGCGCGGTCCACGGCTTCGGTGAGAATGGCGGCGGCGGCAAGCGAGCCATGCATGCCAATCTTGGTCACGCCCATCGCTTCGACTGCACCACCAAGCGAATGCGCATCATCGGGGAAGGGGGCGAGGGAGAAGTCAATGCCTCGAAAAGTTACGAGTTCCGAGTTCCGAGTTACAAGTTGAGCAATTTCCGCAATGGCTTGCCCGTGTTTGGTGATTTCGGAAATCAGCGTTGAACGTTGAACATCCAACGTTTCGCCGCTGGAAAAGGCTTCGATGGCAAGGTCTGCTGATTCGACAGCGACTGCAAAGGCAGGCTCGTCCGCGTCATGATAGGCGGCGGGGAAAAACGGCGCGTTGGCTTTGACATTTGCCAGCGCGGCAAAGTTCAAATTGGCAAAACCATTCGGCTGGATGGTGGACGCCCGCTGAATGATCTCGGCGCAAGCCTTGACCGCCTTCATCGAAATGCCGTTTGCCTTGTCCGCCATGACGCCGCCGAAGAAGGTATTTTCACCCGCAGAGATGGCTTCGGGGATGACGGCGTAACTTTCGGGGAACTCGATCAACGCGGGACCGAGCGCCGCATACGCCAGCCCAATTTGCTTCAATATTCCAGACAATTTCTCCGCAAGCAGCGGAAGTTGATCCACTTTGCCGTTCAACAACTTTGGGAACGGAATCGTCGCCATGCGCGTGGTCTGGACTTCGTATCCCGCCGCTTCGTAGGCAGTTTTGGCATTCGCAAGAAATTCGCCAGCCTTTCGCAAGGCGGTTTCGTCAAGTGGGAATTGGGGATTGCAAAAATAGGTGATGGAACGGATTTTCATCTAATATACCTTTCAAAAATAATAATGGGGCTCGATGAATTATCCCAAGGCTCAAGAACCGATATTTTAAACGGAGACCAATTTCCCATGAACCAAAAAAAGTCGCGCCTCCCGCTCTCATTAGACCTCTTGCAAAAGTCAATTTGAAGTGAGTTCGAGGTTGTAAAGTGCGGCGATTAGGCAAAAGCGCAAAGCGAACCTTTTTCTGCGGTTTCGATAGCGCTCACTCAAA
>DAOUAS010000202.1:0-2439 GCA_034433295.1 Anaerolineales bacterium
GCTCATCAAAGCAAGAAGCGAATCGGGAATTTGAGTAAATGTTTCCGAGGAAGTAAAACCAGAAAAATCAGACATGATTATAAAAAATCAGGAGGATTTCTTTGTTCATCCTTCCTCATTCATCCTTGCCTTTTATTCATTCGGTCTAAACACCTTTGTTGCCGCATTCTCGAACTTCGCCAGCGCGCCGCGGAAGATCAGCTCCACGCTGCCAACGGGACCATTGCGGTGCTTGGCGACCATGATCTCAGCCACATTTTGCTTGTCGCTGTCCTTCTCGTATTGATCGGGACGATAAATGAACATGACAATGTCGGCGTCCTGCTCCAACGATCCTGATTCCCTCAAATCCGAAAGCACGGGACGTTTGTCGGTGCGTTGTTCGACGGCGCGGGATAACTGCGCGGCGGTCAACACCGGGACGTTCAACTCGCGCGCCAGCACCTTCAAGTTGCGGGAGATATATGAAACTTCCTGCACGCGATTGTCGTTACGCGAGTCGCCGCTCATAAGCTGGAGGTAGTCGATGATGATCAGGTCGATGCCGAATTCCATGTGCAGGCGGCGGCATTTCGTCCGCAGTTGAAGCGGGGTGATGGCGGGCGTATCGTCAAGATAAATGTGTGTATCGGAGAAGACTTCGATGGCGTGGGTAAACAGCGGCCATTCATGTTCCAGCAATTTGCCGTTTCGCAGACGCTGCGAGTCGATGCCTGTTTCCTGTGCGATCAAACGCTGGACAACCTGCTCGTTGGACATTTCCAGCGAGAAGATGGCGACGTGCTTTTTGTGAGTGAGCGCTGCGTTCTTCGCAATGGACAGCAGGAAGCCCGTCTTACCCTGACCGGGGCGACCCGCGATAATGAGCAAGTCCGAAGGTTGGAGTCCGCTGAGCAAACGGTCAAGATCCATGAATCCGGTCGGGACGCCGTGAATGTCCTCGGGATGTTTGGCGAGTTCGTCGATACGGTCATAGTAATCGCTCAGCACATCGGAAATCGGCTGGAGGTCATGCTTGAGACGCCGTTCGCTGACGTTGAAGACTGCCTTCTCCGCCTCGTTCATCACGTCATCCACTGCCGATGACTCGTTGTAGGCAATGGACGCGATCTTGTTCGCGGCATTGATCATCTTGCGGCGGATGGAATGTCCCTCGACGATCCGCCCGTAGGATTCCGCATTCAGCGAAGAAGGGACCTGGTTGATGAGCGAGGTCAAATGCGCCGAGCCGCCGACCTCCGCCAGTTGGTTGACCTTTTCCAATTCTTCTGACAGAGTCAGCAGGTCAACGGGGATGCGCTGCTCGTGCAGGCGCGTAAATGCCTCCCAAATCCATTGGTTGCGGTGGACATAGAAATCATCCGCCGAGAGGAATTGGGCGACATCGTAATAGACTTCGGGATTAATCAGCACCGCCCCGACAACTGCTTCTTCGGCTTCCCGACTGTGCGGGACAGTTGGGGACGTTGAACTGGGGGCGGCGGATTCATCCCCGTAGGGAGGTGTTTCGGGGAAGGGATCGGTCATTGATTTGGATCAGGTTCAGGATGCGGATTTGTCGTTATCGGGTTTGTCGATATCCAACTTGTCGATGAAATCTTTGAAGACGGACAACCTGTCGGATTCATCGGAAAGCGGAGCAGGAGATTCCTGCTGTGGCGGGGTGGCTGGCTCGGCGGGCATATCCTGCTCGGGTGACATGCCAGCGGCGTCCATCACATCCACATGGACAAGGATCGGCACATGGGCGCGCACGGCGATGGCGATGGCATCCGATGGGCGCGAGTCGATTCGCATTTCGCCCATCTCGGTCTCGACGATGATATTGCCGTAGAAGATGTCGTTTTCCAGTTTGACGATCTCGATGCGCGTGATGCGCGCGTTGAAAGCGGTAAAGATATTCTTGAGCAGATCATGGGTGAGGGGGCGCGCCACCTCCACCTCCTGCAATGCGATCGTGATGGCTTCCGCTTCGTAAGGTCCCACCCAGATGGTCAGGTAGCGCTGGGCGTTGACCTGCTTGAGTACCAGGACTCGCTGTGGCGCCATCAAGTGCACACGAATGCTGTCAATAACAACTTCAACCATATTTAACATAATGGAACTCCGATAGTTCTATTTTACCGCTATTGGATGAATTATAAGTGAAAATCACATGGTTCGATGGCACTTCACAACATGTAGGCATGGGGAGAAGTGAATTTCATAGCGGTGAAAATTTCATTTGCCAGAATGACAAAACACGGCTATAATTCTGGTCGCTCAATTCGGGGCGTGGCGCAGCCCGGCTAGCGCGCTTGCATGGGGTGCAAGAGGTCGGAGGTTCAAATCCTCTCGCCCCGACAGAAATCGTCCTTGTGAAAGGGCGATTTTGTTTTAATTCGCCATCCACGAAGGGAAAAACAATTGCGTAAAATCCTTTTGGGGTGTTTAATTGGT
>DAOUAS010000203.1:0-33272 GCA_034433295.1 Anaerolineales bacterium
GAATAACGCGAAAAAGCCCAAAAGACATTCGTGAAATTCGCCCAATTTGCGCCATTCGCGTTAAAAAGCCTTCGGCGCTCGCAAGCGTATCACTTATGTCTTAACCATCACCCGAATTTCAACAAGTATACCCCACCTCGAAATTCCCCTCCCCAAATCTTTCCCGCCGGATGCGCTAAAAAGTTGTTGGGGTCTGTATGCAAATCAAGAATAGGTCACTCTGAGCCGAAGCCCTGAACGAAGTGAAGGGTCAGCGAAGAGTCTTGTTTTCAGGGTGTTTTCGGGCAAAATCCGGGTTTCTTCGTCGCTTCGCTCCTCAGAATGACGCTCATATCCTGTCGTTGGTTGTCGAAAGTTTATCGGAGTCAACGACTCCCGTCGTTGGTTAGCGCGCGCTTCTCGTTGCCATGCGGCGGGCCGGGACTTTGTACCTGCCCTCGGCGCCGACTTCTACAATGGTTTGGTTCACGTCGAAGTAAACCTGCCAGTAATGGTCGGGCGCGCAAAACGGTCTCACCGCCAGCACGGTCCCGTACTCGTTGAAAGCCAGGATTTCCACCTGCGGTTGCGGGTCAGCCAGCACGTTGGGAACTTCTTTCAACTTTTTCTGGATGCGCTGGATGGCGTCGGCGGGGGAGGTCTCATGCGCGATCTGGGCGGTCAAATCCACCCGACGGCTGGGATTCGCGGAATAGTTCTGGATGTTGCCCGAAAAGATGGTGTTGTTTCCCACATACACGCGGACATTGTCCGCCGTATCGAGCGCGGTGGAGAACAGACCGATCTCCCGCGCCACGCCGGTGACTCCTCCCACCGTCACCGCATCCCCAACCTTGAATGGGCGCAGGAAGACGAGAAAGACTCCCGCCGCGAAATGCGCCAGCAGACCGGCCCACGCCGCGCCGATGGCAACTCCAGCCGCAGCGATCAGCGCCGCGAACGAAGTGGTCTCGATTCCCAGCAGGCTGAAGACGATGATGACCAGCAGAATCCGCAGGGCGACGCCGGCTCCGCCTTCGGCATACTTTGCAAGCGTCGCATCGATTTTGCGGCGCTGCATGGCTTTGCTCAACGCCTTCACCAGCAGGCTGATGATCCACCCGCCGACGATCCAAACGACGATTGCGCCGATCAACTTCCAGCCCAGCGGCACGAGATATGTGTTGACGAATTGGGTAATTACTTCAGTGGACATGATATGGACTCCAGGGTAATGTCATTCTGAGCGGAGCGAAAAATCTCCCGCCTGGGGTATTCTACCGCGTCTGATCCGCATTCCGCCACCAGTGGAAAGTGACATCGAGTCCGATGAAGCCGGATAAAAGCACAACTATATAGCTGTGCGCGCCAAGCAACTCTGCTCGCGGGCCTGCCGCCTCGCTGAACAGGGCGGGTACCGCCCACGGGAACCAGTCGCCCCAGCCCATCACCGCCGCGATTTGAGCCGTCGCCACCGTCAGGATTGCCCAGCCGAACGCGGGCAGGTAGCCGCGCCCCATGCTGGCGAGTAGCGCCACAAAGGGCAGCAGGGCAATCGTCAGCAGGGCGGAGCCGAGCACAGTGACTGTTGCAGAACGAAACAATTCCAGCGACCAGCCGGGGATGTCCACCAGATAGCCGACGACCAGTCCCAGCCCGAAGATGATAACGCTCAACCCAAACGTCCACACGCCGACGACGATAAACTTCGCCCCGATGATCGCTTCGCGTGATGTGGGCAGCGCCAGTAATTCTTTCGCTGTGCGGTCTGAGAACTCGCGCCCGAAGACCCAGGCGGTGATGATGGCGAAGAGAATGGCTCCGCCGATGGCGACGCCCTGCGAGAGGATGCCGAAAAAGGATGACCAGTCCGCTGTGCCGGCGGTCAACTGTGCCTTCGTGCCGATCAGCCCCATCGACTTTGCCCCTTCGGGGTCTTTCAAAATAATCATGAATAGTCCGCTCACCAACGGCAGGATCAGAAATCCCAGCGCGGTGAAGAACGGCGCCTTGGAACGGCGTGTCTTGAGCGTTTCCACCCAAAGCGCGGAAAGAAAGTTTTTCATTTTGACCTCTTTATTTGGAGTAAAAAGTCTCCTGACTTTTTACCGCCAACGACTGCTGTCGTTGGACTCCATTATTGCGTCAGCCTCAGGAAATATTCTTCCAGGTTTTCCTGCTCGATGGCGAGGTGGGTGGGCGCAACTCCCGCGTTGACCAGTAACGCTGCGATCATGTCGGGCGCTTCGATGGCGCGCGCGTCTTTGAGCGCAAAACGCCCGTCTTCAAAATGCGCCAACTCGAAACCCGCAAGCGCTTCACGCGCCTTGTTCACGTCCCGCGCGCCGATCACCAACTGCCTCGCGCGGATTTCCTCCAGCCGCGCCGCGTCCAGTTCCTCGATCAGCCGTCCCTTGTGGATGACGCCAACCCTATCCGCGAGCAAATCCACCTCGGTCAAAATATGGCTCGACATGAAGATCGTCGTCCCTTGTTCGCGCGCAAGCGAGGCAAGCAGCTCGCGGATTTCGACGATGCCCGCAGGGTCGAGCGCGTTGGACGGCTCATCCAAAATCAACAACTCGGGCTTGTGCAGCATCGCCCGCGCCAATCCCAGCCGCTGAAAGTTTCCGCTCGATAGCGTTCCAGCCTTGCGGTCTGCGTAAGCAGTGATGGAAAGCGTATCCATGATTTCGTCCACCGCTTTTGGATTCTGAATCCCTTGCAGCCGCCGCGCCGCTTCCAAATTTTCGCGGACGGATAGTTCGGGATACGCGGCTGGACTTTCCACCAGATGCCCAACCCGCGACCACGGTCCGCGCCCGCCCGCGCCCAAAGCCTGATCCAGCACCCGAACCTTTCCCTCGCTTGGGCGGATCATTCCCAACAACGCGCGGATGGTGGTGGTCTTGCCCGCGCCGTTCAAGCCGAGGAAGCCGTAGATTTCCCCGCGCTTCACGCGCAGGTCGACCTGTTTGACCGCCTGAACAGTCCCATAAAATTTCGATAATCCGTTTGTTTCGATTGCGAATTCCATCATGCGCCTTCTATAATGTAACGGGCGATCAAGTCCGTTAGCACCTTCATGGTTTCGACGTAGTCCTTCGAGCCGAGGTCGTCCCGATGCAGGCTGATGAAGAACAGACTCTTCATCAGGTTCGCGATCAGACTCGGCGGGGCTTTCACGGCGATGCCTTCGCGTTTTATTCGATCCAGAAATTCATTCACAAAGTCATCGTCCTGGTTGACGTGTTTCTGGATACGGTCTGGAGGCAGTTTCCGTATCAGGTAATCGAAGTCTGCGAGGCTTAAGTTTTTGAGCAGGGGATACTGATCCCAGGTCAGCAGGGCGCGGTTGAGCAGGTCTGCCAGCAGAGGGCGGGCATTGGTCTTCGGGCTGACGGCAAAGTCGAAGATGCGCGCGCGGAAGTCCTTTTCCAACTCCTCCAGAATTTCGAGGAACAATTCCTCCTTCGACTCGAAGAAGAGGTAGAACGCGCCCTTCGAGATGCCGACCGCCCCGGTCAGTTCGTCCACGCTGGTTTTCTTCAAGCCGTGCTTCTCGAATAACTTTGCGCCCTTCTCCCGCATCTGGGCGCGGATGGTTTCCTTTTCGTGTTCGGTGAACGCCGTGGGCATGATTTTTCCTTTCTGTGACCAAATTAGTATAAATGGTCACAGAAATTATACCCGTATTTAGGCGGGCGTCAAGATGAAAAAACACCCCCGGCAATCAGACAGCCGGGGGTGTTGTCGCAGGCGTTTTATTCTACTCGGTGAACTTTCTTATTCTTTCGACAAGGTCGGTGGAGTGGAAGGGTTTCGTGATGTAATCGTTTGCCCCGGCGCCGAAGGCCACCACCCGGCTGTCGCTGTCATCCAGCGCGGTAACGATGATGATCGGGGTGAAGATGAAATGGGGATCGGCTCGCAGGATTCGGCATACCTTGAAACCATCGGGATCGGGCATCATCAAGTCGAGCAGGAAAAGGTCGGGTTTTTCGGCAAGCGCCATTTCATGCGCCTGTGAACTGTCGTTCACGGATGCCACCTGGTATCCTTCCATGGCAAGGAGTTTCCCCAAGAGTAATGTGACCTGCGGGTCGTCGTCCACGATCATGATTTTTGTCATAATATTTTCCTGGCAGGCTGGGATTGTTGTTCGTGTTGAAGAACCATTATGAACTTCGATATTATACCCTTTGGCGGGTTGAAAGCATGTCGTTACCATTGCGGCGTTCGTTTCCGCCGGCATCCCTTCGTGAAAACCCAGGAACTGTATCCGCCCCTTTTTATGCGAATACAGTTCCTGTTGGGTCTTCCCAATCGGCGCTGTGCGGGATGTTCCTGTCGGGTTATTCAACTCCGTGATTGAGCAGGAAGTTGACCCTCGAGACGACCTCATCGAGGTTGAAGGGCTTTGCAAGGTAGTCGTTTGCGCCGAAGGAGGTGGCGCTGCTGTTGCTGATGTCCATGGCTGTGATGATCAGGATCGGCACCTGCGCGAAATTGGGCTCCGCGCGCAGCAGACGGCACAGTTCAAAGCCGTCGGGCGGGGGCATCATCAAGTCGAGAATGAACAGGTCGGGATTGAGAAGGTGCGCGGTGGAAACGGCTTTCGAACTTTGATTGATTGTGGTGACTTCAAAGTTCTTTGCTGAAAGGTATTTTTTCAACAACGAGGTAACATGAGGGTCGTCATCCACAATCAAAATTCTAACCATTGCCTTTTCCGTCCATTTCCGGGTATTTTCTTCGAAAGCCGATTTAATCATACAATAAAAGGAAGGAAGCATCAAGACATCCGCGCTTTTTTCCTTTTTTGCTTTGCTATTTAGGCTGTCGGGCAGGCTCCTTGTTTCCTATTTGCCTTCCTCGAGGAACGCTTTTATTTTCGCCCCGAGGTCGCGCGGATGATAAGGCTTTGTCATGTAGTCGTTTGCCCCGGCTCCAAAGGCGACGATTTTACTATCCTTGTCGTTGAGGGCGGTGATAATGATGATCGGCGTGTTGAAGAACCTGGGGGTGTCGCGGAGCAGACGGCATAACTTAAACCCGTCCACTACGGGCATCATCAAATCGAGCAAAAATAAATCGGGGCGCGAGCCGTTTGCAGTGTCGACAGCGGTTGTGCTGTCGTTTACCGCAACCGTTTCATAGCCTTCCGTTTTGAGGAAACTTTCGAGCAGGTTCGTCGTTTCCAGGTCGTCATCTACAATCATGATTTTTTTCATTGGCGGCTTCCATGGCGGATGTTTGTCGTTGTCATATTGGCTTGAAGCGTTTCACATGGATGGTCTTACTCTGACCGGGTTAATTCCAGTTTAGAAAGCAATTCCGCGCCATGCCCGGCAGGACGGACGTTCTCGAAAACATGCTTGATGTTGCCTTCTGCGTCGATCAGGAAAGTAGCGCGGAGAACGCCTTCATACTGTTTCCCCATGAATTTCTTCGGTCCCCACACACCGTACAGATCGCAGACCTTGTGACCTTCATCTGCGAGAAGGGCGAATGGTAGTTGGAATTTCTGCTTGAACTTGACATGCGACTTGACCGAATCCGGACTGACGCCGAGGATGACCACTCCGGCCTTTTCGTAAGCCGAGTAATCGTCGCGGAAATTACAGGCTTCCTTTGTGCAGCCTGGCGTGTCGTCTTTGGGGTAAAAATAGAGCGCCACGTTTTTGCCGCGATAGTCCGAGAGTTTGCGCGGGACGCCCGTATCGTCTAAAAGTTCAAAATCAGGGGCGGGAATTCCAGATGGGATGGGCATGGAAAAATCTCCTGTTGAAGTTATATTGCGCCGTAAAACGCCTTGTGAAATTCGACCTTTCCGCCCGGCGCATCGTTGTGGAAAGGTAAAGCCATGAAATATTTCTGGTCAGGCGCGCCTTCGTAAATCAGGGCTGGGTTATTTTTGAATCCGAACCTTTGGTAATACGCCGGGTCGCCTTCGAGGACACAGCCCTTCGCGCCTTTTTCTTTGATCTGGGATAAACCTTCCCGAATCAACTTCGAGCCGATACCTTGCTTTTGTATCTCTGGCAACACCGAAACGGGACCCAGCCCGTACCAGCCTTTGTCTTCGCCGTCGATGGTTACGGCTGAAAAAGCCACGTGCCCGACGACTCTTCCATCGAGTTCAGCCACCAACGAGAGGGACATGACTCCAGCCTCGCGCAGGCGGTTGATGACCAAATGCTCGGTCTGGTCGCTGTACCATTTGCCTTCAAATGCCTCGATGGTAACCTGTTCGATGGCTTCGATGTCTGTTGACTTTTCAGACCGAATGAGGATGTTCATTTCTTGATCCACCTCGGCTGAGTCAGCACTTCGGGACGCAGCACTTCATCTAATTGTTCCCTGGTCAGCAAGCCACGCTCCAGCACGATCTCGGCCACACTCCCGCCTGTAGCGTGCGCCTCCTTGGCGACGGCGGTTGCGTTTTCGTATCCGATCAACGGGTTAAGCGCGGTGACGATACCGACAGAACTATGCAGCAACTCGTCGAGATGTTCGCGGTTGGCGGTGATGCCCTTCACGCAGCGTTCCGCCAGTGTGACACAACCCTGCCGCAGATAAACAAGATTGTCGAACAGACTGTGAGCGATGATCGGCTCGAAGGCGTTGAGTTGCAACTGTCCGCCCTCCGCGGCGAAAGAGACGGTCACGTCGTTGCCGATGACCAGAAACGCAATCTGGTTGACCACTTCGGGGATGACGGGATTCACCTTCCCCGGCATGATGCTCGACCCGGCCTGGACTGCGGGCAGGTTGATTTCGCCGAACCCGGTCCGAGGTCCGGAAGAGAGCAGGCGCAGGTCGTTGCAGACTTTCGAGAGTTTGACCGCCACGCGCTTCAACACGCCGGAGAGTTGGACGAACGCGCCCGCATCCTGTGTGGCTTCGACGAGGTTGCTGGCGGTGATATATTGAATCCCCGTCAAAATGCTGAGGTGCTTTTGAGCCAGCGCGGCATAATCGGGGTGGGCGTTGATTCCCGTTCCGATTGCCGTCGCGCCGAGGTTGATTTCCTGAATCAGCAGGGCGGCTTCGCGCAGTCGCTGCTGGTCTTCTTCGAGCATTACCGCGTAGGTGCTGAACTCCTGACCGAGAGTCATCGGAACGGCGTCCTGCAATTGCGTGCGACCCATCTTGAGGATGTCCTTGAACTCCTCGGCTTTTTCGGCGAATGCCAGCCGCAGGACTTCCATCCCCGCGATGAGTTCGTCGATCTTGAAACGCAGCGCCACCTTGACCGCCGTCGGGTAGACGTCGTTGGTGCTTTGGCTCATGTTGACATCTTCGAGCGGATGCAGCTTTTTGTAGTCGCCGCGCTCACAACCGAGCAGTTCCAGCGCGCGGTTGGCGATGACTTCGTTGGCGTTCATGTTGGTCGAAGTCCCCGCGCCGCCCTGAATCACGTCCACCACAAACTGGTCGTTCAGTTTTCCCTCAATGAGTTCTTTGCAGGCTGTGACGATGGCATTTGTCTTGGAGTCGTCCAGCAATCCCAGTTCGTGATTCGCCAGCGCGCAAGCCTCTTTGACGCGCGCCAGAGCCTTGACCAGATTGGGGTAGGTGCTAATCGGGATTTTGCTGATCGGGAAGTTTTCCAGCGCGCGCAGGGTGTGGACTCCATAATAAGCATCCGCAGGGACTTCGCGGTCGCCAAGCAGGTCATGTTCGGTTCGAGTTTTCAAATTTGCTCCGTATTTCTTTGGGGTTATGGAGGTTATATGCTATTATTGGCGGGCAGTGTAAAGTATGCAAGTAGACAGGTAAACAGATATCAAGTCGGGCAGGATTTTGCAATTGTAACATCTCAGAATTCATCCTTGATCCCTTAAACTCTAATGCGCCTCAAAGCCGATTTACTTCTTTTCATGGTCGCCGTCATCTGGGGAACAGCCTTCGTCGCCCAGGGGATTGCGGGACAGTACAAAATCGCCTACCTGTTCAATGGCGTGAGTTTTATGCTGGCATCCTTCATTCTGCTTCCGTTCATTCCGAAAGGGGAGCGCGGCATGGCGATTCCCAAAGACCAGTGGCTGTGGATGCTGGTTGCGGGGTTGATTTTATTTGCAGGCTCCGCCTTGCAGCAGGTGGGATTGATGTTCACCAAGGTCGCCAACGCCGGTTTCCTCACCAGTTTGTACGTCGTTTTCATTCCATTCCTGCTGTGGATTGGCTTCCGCGAAAGACCGCACTGGCTGGATTTGGGCGCGGTGGTGTTGGCAGGGATTGGCGCCTTTCTGCTCTCGACTTCAGGCAGGTATGAAATCCAGAAGGGGGATTTGCTCGAACTGCTTGGAGCGGTATTTTGGTCGTTCTACTTCATCGTGCTGGGAAAATATGCCGCCAAATTTGAATCCCTCTCGTTTGCGGCTGGACATTTCTTCATCGGCGGGTTGATCAACTTCGGGGTTGGCTTGTTCGTGGAGGATATTTCCATCCTGACAGCCCCGCCTTTGATTGGCTCGATCCTCTATCGCGCCACCTTGTCCATCGGGATCGGTTACACTCTGCAGGTTTGGGGGCAGAAGCACACGCCTCCCACCGATGCCGCGCTGATCCTCGGGCTTGAATCCATCTTCGCCGCCGTCTCCGCCTGGATTTTGCTCGACCAGTCGCTGGCGTTCGTTCAAATTACGGGCTGTGTCATCATTTTTACGGGCGTATTGATTTCCCAATTAAAGGAATGGAAATCAGGAAAACTGGACCACACCCATCTTATGGAGGGAAGATAGC
Organism: Anaerolineales bacterium; assembly: GCA_034433295.1. GTDB lineage: Bacteria > Chloroflexota > Anaerolineae > Anaerolineales > Villigracilaceae > Villigracilis. The sequence goes on from DAOUAS010000203.1 coordinate 8,731, forward strand.
CCCATGAAAGAAACGAATTTGGTCGAGGAGTTGGATTTATCCTTTCACCCGCTGACGCAAAAGCTCTGGCGCGATTTTGAGTTGCTCTTCGGCAGGAACGGCGCCTGCGGCGGGTGCTGGTGCATGTACTGGAAATTGCGCGGAAAGGCATTCAGCGAAAGCACGGGCGACGTGGCGCGGCAGATGCAAAAATCCATCGTGGACTCGAAAACCGTCCCTGGCTTGATGGCTTATTCGGAGGGTTACCCCGTCGGCTGGATCGCGGTCGAGCCGCGCAGCGCCTATCCCAAACTGGCTCATTCGCGCGTTCTCAAAGTTGTGGATGACCAGCCAGTCTGGTCGATCACCTGCTTCTTTGTCGAGAAGAAACACCGCCGCAAGGGAATCACCGTCGAATTGCTGAAAGCCGCCGTCGAATATGTCAGGAAGCAGGGCGGTAAAATTGTAGAAGGCTATCCTGTGGACACATCCCAAAATCAAGCCGACGCCTTCATCTACACAGGTACTGCTTCCGCGTTCAAAAAAGCTGGTTTCATAGAAGTCGCCCGCAACTCGCCGACACGCCCCATTTTTCGGTACGCTATTTAATAACCAATTACCATTTTGACCACCCACTTCCAACCTCCCTCCAAATCCCTCACCCCGCGCGACTATCAATTCATCACGCTGGTCCTGATCGTCTTTCTCGCCATCTGTGCCGCGCTGCTCTACGCCAACCTCACGCTCAAAGGCGGCGGGGACTTTTACGTTCACTGGGTTGGGGCGCGCGCCTTTCTCTTCGACAAGATCGATCCCTACAGTGGGGAAGTCGCCGCCCGTGTGCAGGGATTGGTCTATGGCGGCGCGGCAAAAGCGGGAGATGAGCCGTACATTTTAGACACGCCGTTTCAAATCCTGCTTCTATACTTTCCCATTTCCCTTATCTCCAACCCAACCATCGCCCGCGCCGTTTTCACCTTGTTCCTTGAACTGGCTTTGTTTGCGCTGGCGGTTCTCAGCCTGCGCCTCACCGATTGGGAGTCGCCGCGCTTTTTCGCCATCTTCTTTGCCTTCCTTGCTGTTTTCAATTTCTATGCCTTTCAAGCCGTGTACGAATCCAGCCCCGCCTTGATGCTGGCGTTTTTCTATGCCGCAATCCTCGCCGCCTATCGCGCCGAAGCCGACGAATTCGTGGGAGCCCTGCTGTCGTTTTCTCTTTACTACTGGGAGATTGGCGCCCCGTTTTTGCTTCTTTTCTTCTGGCGCGCCTACCGCGAAGAGCGCACACGCATCTTTGCGGGCTTTTTCATGTTCGCCCTCATCATGTACTTTGTCGCCTTCCTTTCCTATCCCGACTGGGTGATTCCCTTCCTGCGCGCCACAGTCAACAACCTGCGGGCGGACTTCGGATTCAGCGCCCATGCCGTCCTCGTTGACCTTCTCCCCGCGCTGGGCAAAGCTCTCGGCTGGATTCTGACCATCGGGCTGGTCATCGCTTTGGGCTACGAGTGGAGCCTCGCTGTCAGCGGGGATTTCCGCCGCTTCTATTGGGCGTCCTGCCTTTCCCTTGCCGCCGCCCCCCTGCTTGGATTCCGCACTGAAATGGAGCATCTCGTCGTGCTGGTCATCCCGCTTGCTTTGGTTTTCGCCGTTGTCCACGACCGCTGGCGGAGAATCGGCAACGGGCTGACCTTCCTGCTCATGCTGGTGATTTTTGCCGTCCCGTGGCTGCTGTATTTTCTCTCGTTTACCTATTCTTACAAATTTGCCAGCGAATTGACCTTTCTCTTTCTTCCCCTTTCCACCCTCATTGGCTTATACTGGATTCGCTGGTGGGCAATCCGTCCGCCGCGCATCCTCAGCGACCTGGCTGGCAAGTCGTAAATAGTAATTGGTAATTAGTGTCTTCTCACAGATCAATTACCAACCACCAATTACCAATAAATTACCAATTACCTTATGTCCTCCCGCGCCTACCTCTTCCTTTTCTTCTTCGGTCTGGTCGTCACCTCCGTCATCTCGTATTTTGAACCCCATCCTGGCTACCTCGACGCGGACTATTACTACGCGGGCGGGATTCAACTTGCGACGGGCAAGGGCTTCAACGAACCCTATTTGTGGAATTACCTCGACGGCGTTTCCTCGCTTCCGCACCCGTCCCATAGTTATTGGGCTCCGCTTTCTTCCATCATTGCCGCCCTGGGGATGCGGCTGACAGGGCAGATTAACTTCACCTCGGCGCGGCTCTTCTTCATCTTGATTGCCGCCATCGTCCCCCCGCTGACAGCTGCTCTCGCCTACACTTTTTCCCAGCGCCGCGACCTTGCCATTGCCTCTGGCGCGCTGGCGATTTTCTCCGTCTACCACGCTCCCTTCGTCGGCGTGACGGATAACTTCAGCCCATTCATGCTCTTCGGCGGACTCTACTTCCTCGTCGCCACCCAACTGATTCAGGGCAAAGATTCCAACCGCAACTGGCTCTTTCTCGGAATCCTCTCTGGCTTGATGACCCTCTCTCGCAGCGACGGTCTCCTCTGGCTCGCCCTCACCTTCCTCTTTGCCCTCTGGCGCAACAGAAAAAATTCCCTTTTCATCTTTCATCCTTCATCCTTCATCCTTGCTCTTTTGGGCTTCCTCCTCATCATGTCCCCCTGGTACAACCGCAACCTCAGCGAGTATGGCTCCCTCATGGCTCCAGGCGGAAGCCGCGCTCTTTGGCTTGCCAACTATGACCAGACCTTCATCTATCCCCCCGAACAACTTAATCCGCAATCCTTCCTCGCCCTCGGCTGGGATCACATCCTCAAGGACAGGCTCTGGGCTTTGAGCAACAACCTTGGAAACGTATTCGCCGCACATGGCGGAATCATATTATTTCCATTCATTGTCGCGGGAATCATTTATTATTGGAAGGACGAGAGAGTCAAACTTACAACACTTGCCTGGGCAATTCTCTTTATTGTTATGACATTTGCTTTTCCTTTTGCTGGCGCGCGCGGAGCATTCTTTCATGCAGGCGCTGCGCTTCAGCCCATGCTGTGGTCGCTCGCCCCGCTTGGACTTGAATCCATTTTGGACTCCCTGCAAAAGCGCGGCATCGGACACAGCGGGAACCGCTCCGTGTTTCGCAGCGCCCTCATCATGGTTGCCATGATGCTCACTGTTTTTGTCGTTTACTACAAGCTGGTCAATATCGGCTGGGGCGAAGGCGAAGACGCGAATTATCCAGTCATCGAGCAGGTCCTCATCCAGAACGGTATTCAAGACGACGATGTGGTGATTGTCCGCAACGCGCCTGGTTATTATCTGATGACAGGACGCTCCGCGATTTCAATTCCCTATGGCGGCGAGGAAGCCATCATCGCCGCCGCCGAGCAATTCAACGCCTACTATCTGGTGCTGGAGCCGGAAGCCGCAACCGAACCGATCAAGGACTTATTCCAAAACCCCGCAGGACGCAGCATCTTCAACTACCTTGGTGAATACGATGGCGCGCGCATCTACAAACTCGACCTCGAATAAACTCCCGCCCCGTGACCTTTTAATCATCGCTGGCGCGGTGATATTAATTGCCGCCATTTATTTGCTTGCGAGTCAACTCACCTACGGCATCGGCTTTCCCCTCGACGACTCCTGGATTCACCAGACCTATGCCCGCAACCTCGCCCAACACGGCGAATGGGCGTTCCGCCCCGGCGTCCCCTCGGCTGGTTCCACCGCGCCGTTTTGGTCTGCGCTCCTCGCCCTCGGTTTTCTCCTCCGCCTATCTCCGTACATCTGGACCTACCTCCTCGGCATGGTCACGCTCTTTGCGCTGGCTGTCCTTTGCGAATGGGCTGTCCGCGAACTTGTGCATTCATATCGTCCGCGATTTCCCTGGGTTGGGATTTTCTTTGCCGTCGAGTGGCATTTTGTCTGGGCGGCGATGTCTGGGATGGAGACTTTGCTTCACGGATTGATCCTGACGGCTGTGCTTGTCCTGCTGATGACGAATTCGCACCACTACCTGCCCCTCGGCTTGTTGACCGGTCTCTCGGTCTGGGTCCGCCCCGACGGTTTGACCCTGCTCGGTCCCATCCTAATGGTCATCCTGCTCACAGGCGGTGACGTCCGCTCGAAGCTGATTCAACTCACGCGCTATCTCATCGGCTTTGGCTCCCTGTTTGTCTTCTATTTATTATTCAACCTTGCAATTGGCGGCGCGCCCATGCCGAACACGTTTTATGCCAAGCAGGCCGAGTATGCCTCGTGGCAGGCGCTTCCCATCCTCGACCGCCTCGGGCAGATGTCCCTTCAACTGATGGTTGGACCAAGTCTCGTATTGATTCCTGGAATCATCGGTTGGCTGGTCAAATCAATCAGGCAAAAGATGTGGGGCAGTCTAGCCGCCCTGATTTGGACGGCGGGTTATCTCCTCCTCTACATTTCACGTCTCCCCGTCTACCAACATGGACGTTACATCATGCCCGCCATGCCGATTTTCATCCTGTTCGGCTTGCTGGCTTTTGCCAACTTCGATGCGGGAAAAATGTTTGCCCGCTACCATTGGATTGGTCAGGTTTTCTGGCGTGGCAGTGTTGTCATGCTGTCCGTTGCCTTCGTTTTCATGGGTGCGAGATCCTACGCAAACGATGTCGCTTTGATAGAAAGCGAAATGGTAGTCACAGCCAAATGGGCGGCAACCAACCTTCCGCCCGACGCCCTGGTCGCCGCCCATGACATTGGCGCGTTGGGCTACTTCGACAACCACGAACTGATCGACCTTGCGGGTCTCATCTCCCCAGAGGTTATTCCCTTTATCCGCGACGAGTCCCTCCTCGCTGAACATCTCAACCAAAGCGGCGCTGATTATCTAATTGCCTTTCCATTTTTTTATCCGCTCATGACCGAGAACGCCGAAGTCGTGTTTGTCACGAACAGCCCCATTTCCCCCGCGTTTTTCGACGAGGAAAATATGGCTGTTTATCTGTGGAAAACTCCATAATGAGTTAAAATACAATGACACAAAACCAGTACACAAAGAGAGAATGGGCATGGGATGAACCAGATCACGCTTGTAGTTGTTGACGACCATCCACTGTTTCGTCAGGGTGTGGTGGATGCCTTATCCTTGGAACCTGACATGCGAATCATCGCCCAGTGCGCCGACGGGGATGAAGCGTTGGAGGCAATTCGCACTAAGAAGCCGACCATTGCCGTGTTGGATGTGAACCTGCCTGGCATGAATGGCCAACAGATCACGCACCAGGTCTTCCAGGACAAACTTCCCACGCGAATCATCCTGATGACTGGCTACGACGACATCGAGCAGGCGATTCACGCGGCGCTTGCGGGCGCATACGGTTACTGCTCGAAGGACATCGAACCGCAGAGTCTCTCCCGCATCATCCGTGAAGTTGCCGAAGGTAAATACGTTTTCGACCACAACGTTTTCACGCGCCGTGAATTGGAACTCTGGGTCGAGGATCGAATTGAAGGTGCGCGTCGTTCCTATAGTGAGCCTGGCACTCCCTTCCACCCGCTGTCTGACCGGGAGATGGAAGTATTGTCCTGCGTAGTGCGCGGCTTGAGCAACAAGGAAATAGCCAGCCTGCTGGGAATCAGCCATCAAACCGTAAAAAATCACGTCACTGCCATTTTGCGAAAATTTGGGGTTGAAGATCGCACCCAGGCGGTCGTTTATGCCTTGAAACGCGGCTGGGTGACGTTAAAAGACGCCGATGTTCACCCCCAGGAGTAAATCTTATGACAGACAGCGAGACCCTAGATTATCAGGCTGAATTAGAGGAAACCCAGCGCGCCCTGCGCGAAGTGACCTTGATGATCGAGCAAAGCCAGGGTGAACTTGCCAAAATCACCCAACGCAATACGGCAATCACTTCGCATCTTCAACAGGTGCAAAAACAAAGCACAACCGTCGATGATTTGAAAATGTCCTACGACTCCGCTCTCGATGTTCAGCAGCGACTTTTTGTCATGCGAGGACAACTGGAGAAGCTTCAAAACGACAAAGACCATCTCGAAAAATATAAAGTCGTATTGGAAAAAATCGTTTCCGGAGGGGCGGGCGGGGATGCTTCCGGCTCTGTTTCCGCCGCTCAAGGCAAGAGTCAAATGGCCGGAATCGAGATGATCATGAACGCGCAGGAGGCCGAGCGCCAGCGCTTGTCCCGTCAGATGCACGACGGTCCCGCCCAGGCGCTTTCGAATTTCATCCTGCAAACCGAAATTGCCATGCGCCTTTTGGATGTTGACCCCGCCCAGGCGAAGGATGAACTGGGTAATTTGAAGACTTCCGCAATGGGAACATTTCAAAAGGTCCGCAATTATATTTTCGAGTTGCGTCCGATGATGCTGGATGATCTGGGGCTTATACCCACCCTGCGAAAATATGCCGACGCTTTCAAGGAGCAGTCAGGGTTGGATGTGAGCGTGACCGTCACCGGTTCCGAACGCCGATTTGAGCCCTATCTCGAAGTGATGGTTTTTCGCGCTGTCCAGGAATTGCTTGGGAATGCACAGCGTCACAGCCAGGCTACACTGATTAAAGTGCAGATTGACCTGGGGAGTGAGTATATCCGCGTGCATGTCGAGGACAACGGTAAGGGGTTTGCTCCTGAGTCTTTGAAGGACTCATCCAGTTTGGGATTGAAACTCATCCGTGAACGCGCCGAAATGCTCGGCGGAAATTTCGAGGTTGACAGCGCAGCCGGATCCGGAGCGAGAATCTCCTTCACGGTGCCGTCAAAGATGTAATTTTCGCCAGTTTGACGCATGGCTGCCAGCCGCCTAACAATATTGTAGGCGGCTGGCTTTTTTTATGCTTGTTTTGCATCTTCCCGAAATTGTATAATTACTCTGCGGTTTAAATCTCGATAAATCATTCATTTACGCGTGAAAGGAGGTGAGTTTTATGCTGTTTTTCGGGAAGGAAAAGGGGCAGGGACTGGTTGAATATGCTTTCATTTTGGTGTTGGTTGCAATCGTCGTTCTTGTCGCGCTGCTTGTGCTGGGGCCCATGATCGGCAACACATTCAGTTCGATTAATTCAAGTTTGTCCAAAGCCTAATTCCCGGCGGACCAAACGGGACTCTGCTTGTGGAGGCGGAGTCCCGTTTTGACTTGGTTCGCCCGCCTGTTTTTCCGCCTTCCCCCGATATTTCATGGCCTGTTTTGAAAATTTTCCACGGGATAAAAGGCCGATTATGTTTTTGTCATTTTTCTTGTATAATGAACATGTTATAAAATACTCTATTCCCTGATTGCGAAAAGAGGAGAGTCTTATGCGTCGCGCTCGAACCCTGATTTTTGTATTCCTGATTTTAATCATTGCCGCAGTGGTCGGGTATGTGGCTTACGACCAATATATTGTCAAGCCGGCCCAGGTTGCCGCCCCGGCTTATGTGGAGGTTTATATTGCGGCTCAGCCCATTCAGCAGGGAACGACTATTACAGCCGAATTGCTTACCACCATCAAGATCGCCCCTGAAAATGTCGTTGGCGTAATGTATACACTCGAAGAACAGCCCTTGCTTGTGGGCAAGGCTGCAAAATTCCCCCTTGATCAAGGAGTTGTCATAACCGAGGCTATGGTGGGCGACTCGGCGGCGGCAGTCACGATTCCGGGACCACAGTGGGCGTCTTTAATTCCCCCGGGCATGACGGCAATATCCGTACCTGTGGACCGGCTGGCTTTGTCCGGGTATGCTGTGAACAATGGAGCGCACGTTAATCTCAACGCGTGCTTCCTTTTCGTGGATGTGGATCCCACCTTTCAATCGATTTTGCCAAACCAAACCTCCGTGTTGATTGGAACAGGTATTGGAAAGGTGACCGGTCCGGATGGCACCACAGCAGAAGGGACACTTCTTACCCTGGGCAGCGCGGCTTCCGGCACGGTGCAAGGAAGACTGGAACTTGATCCTTCACTGCAACAACCATACAACCTCCTGCCTTCGGAATCTCAACGCCCCCGCATGGTTTGTCAAATGCTTTTACAGGACATTGTCGTCATGAAACTGGGCGACTTTTCGCGTGATGCCGGGGCAACAATCGACACCCCGTCCGTGCCTCCAACCGACGCGGAGGGGAATCCAGTTCCTTCCACCCCCCCCGATCTTGTGACCTTGATCGTTTTGCCGCAAGACGCCATTACCTTGTCGTATCTGATTCATACGGACGCAGATTTGTCGTTGACTCTGAGAAACCCGACCGACCGTTCAATCCAGGGGACCGAGGCCTCAACATTGCAATTCCTGCTTAGTCAATATAACATCCCGGTTCCGGCAAAACTTCCGTATTCTCTTGAGCCTTACACGATCAGCTTTTGTAACCTCAATATTGGTTCGTCCAAAATTTGTCCGACGCCTGCCCCGGCGCAATAGTAGTCCGGCTGCCTGAAAACAACGCCTTCGCTGCCATGACGGATATATGGTGATCATGGAATATTATTGGATATGCGGGTTTGCATGGTTGAAGGATGAATAAGTTGGGCTTGTCATTTCGTAACGATTGGAAAAATGGATATGGCCGCAGATAAAGTTCGCATTCTCGTTGTTGACGATATTGCCGAGACGCGTGAGAATATTCGAAAATTATTGCAGTTTGAATCTGATGTCGAGGTTGTTGGCGCGGCGCGTTCTGGAAAGGAAGGAATTCAACTCGCGCAGGAGTTGGACCCCGATGTTGTCCTGATGGATATAAACATGCCCGATATTGACGGCATTACAGCCACGGACACCATCCGGAAAAGATCGCCTTACATTCAGGTGGTGATTTTATCTGTGCAAAGCGACCAGAACTACATGCGAAAGGCGATGCTGGCCGGCGCACGGGATTTTTTAACGAAACCGCCATTGGGCGACGAGTTGATTTCGGCCATTCGGCGCGCAGGCGAAATGGCTCATGTCGAACGCGCCAAGGGCGCGCAACAACAGATTGCTGCTTCCGCGGGCGCGCCAAACATCGTCCCCGGTTTTGGACCTGTCTCGAAGGGCAAAGTCATAACTGTATACAGCCCAAAAGGGGGGACCGGATGTACAACCGTCGCGGTGAACCTTGCCATTGCGTTGAACAACGAGGATACCCGCGTTGCCCTTGTTGATGCAAACTTACAATTTGGCGATATCGCGATTTTTGTCAACGAACAGGGAAAGAACACGATCCTGGAACTGGCGCCTCGCGTGGATGAACTCGAGCCGGATGTCGTCGAGGAAATATTGATCAACCATGGCGCGTCGGGACTGCGCATCCTGGCCGCTCCTCAGCGCCCCGAAATGGCCGACAAGATTTCAACAGACCAATTTACCAAAGTCGTGCAATACCTCCAGCGAATGTACGCATATGTTGTGATCGATACTCCCCACATCTTGTCGGATGTCGTTTTGTCGATGTTCGATATCAGCGACGCGATCGTATTGCTGACCACCCAGGAAATTCCCGCAATCAAGAATGCGCGCCTGTTCCTTGACTTATTGCAAACCATGGGCGTTGGGAAGGAACGAATCGTCTTTGCCATGAACCGGTATGACAAACGAATCGGGATTACCCCCGAACGGGTAAGCGAAAACCTCAAGCAGGAAATGGCGGTCGCGATACCGCTCGACGAAAAAATCGTTATCACCGCTGTTAATCGTGGCGTGCCGTTTATGTTGGACAATAAAGCCCAGCCTGTCGGAAGGGGTATACTATCCTTGGCTGAGGCTGTTCGGGCGCGGCTGACTGCTTTAGAATCTGAAGAGGAAGCGTCCGGTAAACGCTAAGGAGATCTCCCATGTCATTGCTTCGGCGTATTGAACAAAGTCAAGGGGGCGGACAGCAGGAGGGTGGCGCCTCGTCAACCCCCCCCCAGAGACAGCAGGGTGGTTCCGCGGGAGGCGGGGATGGCTCCCGGCTTTCATCCCTGCAGGCAAGGAGGGTCAGCGCTCCAATCACTTCCCCGCAGGCCGGGTCGTATTTTGATCTAAAAACCCGCGTTCAGAATAAACTGCTTGCGGAAATCGATCCGTCCATGGATTCCTTCAAGACCGATGAAGTTCGCCGTACCATCCAGGACCTGTTCGAACAAATTCTTACTGAAGAAAATATTGTCCTTTCCCGCCCCGAACGGGCAAGGTTATTCGAGCAGATCGCCGCTGAAATACTTGGATTGGGACCGTTGCAGTCCCTGTTGGAGGACGATACCATTACCGAAATCATGGTGAACGGACCAAAGAACATTTATATAGAACGCAAAGGCAAACTTCATCGCGTCCCCATTACTTTTGAAAACAATGAACATGTGATGCGAATCATCGACCGCATTGTCGCGCCCCTGGGACGTCGTATCGATGAGTCAAGCCCGTATGTGGATGCCCGTTTGCAGGATGGTTCCCGTGTCAATGCGGTGATTCCACCCATTTCACTGGTGGGACCCGTCTTGACGATTCGTAAATTTTCAAAGAACCCCATTACCATTGACCAGATGATCCAGTTTGGTTCCATCTCTCCGGAGGCGGTGCAGTTCCTCAAGGCTTGCGTGGAGTCCAGGCTCAATATCGTCATTTCCGGCGGCACCGGCTCCGGCAAGACCACCCTGCTAAACGTGCTTTCCAGTTTCATCCCGGCCGATGAGCGCATCATTACCATCGAAAATGCCGCTGAATTGCAGTTGCGCCAGGAACATGTGGTGACGCTTGAATCCCGCCCGCCCAATATTGAAGGACGCGGCGAGGTTTCCATTCGCGATCTGGTCATCAACTCTCTGCGTATGCGCCCTGAACGAATTATCGTCGGTGAGTGCCGCGGTGGAGAAACGCTGGATATGTTGCAGGCGATGAACACGGGTCACGATGGCTCGATGACCACTGCCCATGCCAACAGTCCGCGGGACGCAATCGCCCGTATCGAAACCATGTGCCTTATGGCCGGCATGGATCTGCCAGTTCGAGCCATTCGCGAGCAGATTGCCGGCGCTGTCGACGTAATCTGTCAGCAGGCGCGCATGCGCGACGGAAGCCGCAAGGTTATCAATATCACCGAAGTCAGCGGCATGGAAGGCGATGTGATTACCATGACCGACCTGTTTGTGTTCGAGCAGACCGGCACCGAAAACGGACGAATCATCGGGCGCACCCGTCCGACGGGGCTGCGGCCAAAATTCATGGATAAAATCGAAGCGGCAGGAATTCATCTCCCGCCTTCCATTTTCGGCATTGGTGAGCGTCGTCGCTATTAGTTCAGTGGAAAATCGACCATGACCCTGGTAATTATTATTGGCGGCATCATATTGATTGTGATATTGCTCATTGGCGTGATTGTTTCGTCCAATAGCGAGCGTGTCCTTGTCGAAAAACGCCTGGCCCAATACCTTGATGACGAGGATCAAAAAGCCAACGCTGACCAGCAGGTTAAGAATTCCATGCTTGTGGAATGGGTTTCCAGGCGGGTTGAGAAAACCTCCTTTGGCGATCGCGTTGCGCGCAACCTTTCGCGCGCCGATTTGAAGTTCAAGGTTGGCGAATACTTCGTGCTGATTCTTGTGACGATTTTGGTGGGCGGATTGATAACATGGTTCATAGGCGACCAACACCCGATTTCCGCCGCCATCGGCGCGATTGGCGGGGCGGTTGCCCCGGGCATGTATGTGAGGTCCCAGCAAAAGAAGCGGCTGCAAAAGTTCAACGACCAATTATCCGATATGTTGAACCTGATGGTGAATGGCCTTCGCGCCGGGTATTCGACCATGCAGGCGATGGAAGCGGTGAGCAAGGAACTGCCACCTCCAATTTGCGATGAGTTCAGGCGTGTCATACAGGAAATGCAGATTGGCATTCCAATGGAAACGGCGCTCGACAATTTGCTCCGCCGCATTCCCAGCGAAGACCTTGATTTCGTCGTGACAGCCGTTAACGTCCAGCGCGAGGTTGGCGGTAATCTCTCGGAAATCCTGGATAATATTTCATTTACCATCCGCGAGCGTGTGCGCATCAAAGGCGAAGTGCGGGTGCTGACGTCCCAGGTGCGCACCTCCGGGACAGTTCTTTCCATGATTCCCTTTTTTCTGGTTCTGATCTTGTGGTTTCTCAACCCCGATTATTTGATGGCCGTCACGAATGGAGGCCCGATTATTACGGCGGCCATTATTTGCGTCGTGCTTGGCTTGATTTTTACCAGTTACTTTATCATGATGAAGATTGCAGATATCGAGGTGTAATATGACCGGCACCATTGGCATAGTAATTGCAGTGTTAATTCTTGGCGGCGCAGTCGCGCTTGTGTTTGTGGGGCTGCGTTATTCGCGCCAGAAGCAGGACTCCGAAATCGACCCCGTGATGGCGCGTCTGGCTGAAGCGACCCAGCGTGGAGAGACCGTTTCGCTGGAACAAATCGAGTTGCAACAGCCATTTACAGAGCGCGTTCTTCTTCCGATTATAGAAAAGATCGGTGAAATTTCGACACGTTTTACCCCCCAGAAACTTTTGCAGGAGACCACGCTAAAACTGGAACTTGCGGGTAATCCCGGGCGAATCGATGCTGCCACCTTTCTCGCCACCCGGTTCGTGGCGGCGACGGTGTTCGGGGGCGGCCTATTAATGATATCGCTCCTGTCCGCCAGCAGATGGCCGCTTGGCAGGACTGTCTTGATCGTTGGACTTTTTACAGTCATTGGCTTTTTCTTTCCGCAGTTGTGGCTTCAGAGCCGCATCAACAGCCGGCAGACCGAAGTGCGGAAAGCACTTCCGGACGCTCTCGACCTCCTGACCATCTGCGTGGAAGCGGGGCTGGGATTCGATGCCGCCATGTCGAAGGTGGCGGAAAAATGGGAGAACGAACTCTCGCTCATGTTTGGGCGTTGTATTCGTGAAGTTCAATTGGGAAAGACACAGCGTGAAGCCCTGCGCGACATGGCGGACCGCATAGGCCTGCCCGAGCTGACAAGTTTTGTCGCGGCCGTCATCCAGAGCCAGATTTTGGGTGTTAGTTTGGCAAAGGTACTTCGCATTCAATCCGACCAGATGCGCATGAAGCGCCGCCAATTTGCCGAGGAATTGGCGCATAAGGCCCCCGTGAAGATGATCATCCCCATGGCGATTTTGACTTTTCCCTCGATCATGATTATTCTCATGGCTCCCGCCGCTTTTCAGATCGCGGGCGCCTTTGGCCCGCTGCTGGGTGGCTAGTCTGCGATAGACAACGAAACAACTGCCGCTTTTTGGAGGGGCAGAGTTGAAACTTTCATATTCATTGTACCGTTTGCTTTGGAGCGCGATCGATGTGTTATTCCCACCCACCTGTGGCGGGTGCGGAAAATCCGGTTCCCGCTGGTGTGCGGAGTGTCAAAAGCGGGTGCAGGTTTTAAGCGGAACAATGTGCGATATTTGCGGTCTTCCACGGGAAACGAATGGGGTTTGTGATTCCTGCCGCGTGGAAAGACCGCATTTTCATGCCTTGCGCGCCTGGGCTGTTTTCGAAGACCCCGTTAGAAAAGCCCTGCACAAATTGAAATATCGTCGGGATGTTGCGCTGGGGGATGCGTTTGCTGCGCAAATGGCCCGTCATGTGCGGGAATTGAACTGGGGGATTGACATGGTTGTCCCCATTCCTTTGGGGCGGCAAAGACACAAGGAAAGGGGATATAATCAAGTTGCAATGATTGCAAAGCCGCTTGCGTTGGCTCTGGATGTCGAGTTCGCGCCGAAGGTGTTGGCTCGCTGTAAAGAGACGCGCTCGCAGGTGGGATTATCGAAGCAGGAACGCCGGGAAAATGTCGATGGGGCATTCCAGTCCGGGGCGGGGGTGAGCGGAAGGACCATCCTCATAATGGATGATGTCGCTACAACAGGGTCAACCTTGTCATCAAGTGCCGAAGCATTGTTCGCGGCTGGTGCAAAAGATGTGTACGCGTTTACCGTCGCTCGCGCATTGCCGCTTCACGGACTGAAGCATGTGTGAGCGTTTTGTGTCCATATTTTTTCATCCCCAAAAGGAGGACGTATGTCCAACAAAGTGGAAGTACAGACACGCAACATCCGTTTGACCGAAAAGATCGAAGAATATGTGAATAAAAAGGCCGGGAATCTCGATCGTTACCTGCCGGCCATTGAAGAGGCGCGCGTGGAGTTAACTCACCACAAGGCTGCGCGCAGCGCCGCAGACCGAAACGTGGCTCAAATTACGGTACATGGCAAGGGGTTTATTCTGCGCACCGAGGAACGCGCCGACGAGGCTTTGGCTGCGTTCGACATCGCGCTCGATAACATGCAGAGACAGATCGAAAGATACAAGGGCAAGCACCACCATGGACGCGGCGACGGGCGTTCCGCCGCCGAGGTGGTTGAGCCAATCATCGACGACCAGACGGGCGAACTCTCCCCGCTTGTAGCGCGCAAGAAGAAGTTCGTGTTGTATCCGATGGACGAAGAAGAGGCCATCACCCAGATGCGAAACCTGGGACACGATAACTTCTTTATCTTTTATAATGTGGAGACTAGTAAGATCAACGTGCTTTACCGCCGCCGCAATGGGAGCTATGGCTTGATCGAGCCGGAACTCGGATAAACGGATGAATTTACGAACCGGCCCGGCGGCTTTGCTGTCGGGCCGGTTTTGTTTCTGGAGCAGACATGGAATTCGATGATGAGAGCGAAGTGGACGTAAAAGATGTCAGGTTCGACGATGAAACCGTCGAGAAGGCGGTTGCCAGGATTTTGTCCGCGGTCGGGGAGGACCCGCAGCGCGAGGGACTGCGGTTTACGCCGCGCAGAGTGGCGCGCATGTACCATGAACTGCTGGGCGGATACACAACCGACTCGGCGGCGATTATCAATGGCGCATTATTCGATGTGAAGTACGATGAAATGGTGATCGTGCGCGACATCGAGTTCTACAGTTTGTGCGAGCATCACATGCTGCCGTTTATCGGACGCGCCCATGTTGCCTATATCCCCAACGGTAAAGTGCTGGGACTTTCCAAAATCCCTCGCATCGTGGATATGTATGCCCGCCGCCTTCAGGTGCAGGAGCGCATGACGCGCCAGATCGCTGATTTCCTGCGCGACCTGCTCAAGCCGCAGGGAGTGGCTGTGGTGGTGGAGGCGATGCACCTATGTTCGATGATGCGCGGCGTGAAGAAACATGACGCCCGCATGACCACCTCTGCCATGCACGGGGCGTTTCGCGCCAACCTTGCTTCGCGTGAGGAGTTCCTGGCGAATATTTCGCGCGGCGCGGGCCCCCTGCACATTTAGCCTTCGCGATTTTTCGTTCGTTCGACTTCCACCGCCACCGATTCGGCTTCTGGAACTGCTCCGGGTTTGTCCACCCGCAGGATGATTTTGACTACCCTCGGCTCCCGCAGGCAGATTTCCGCCAGATCATTTGCCAGCGCTTCAACCGTCATCCGCGCCGCGCTTTCTGCGTGTGCGCGGAGTTTTTTTGCCATCTCGCTGTAGTTGACGCAGTCTGCAATGTCGTCACTTTGGGCGGCGGCCCAGGTATCCACAAACATCGCGGCGTTGATGACAATGTCACGCGGCGTGGTCCGTTCCCAGTCGTGGATGCCGAGGATGCCGCGCGCGCGCAGGTTGGTGATGATGACCTTATCCTTCATGGTTTTCCTTTAGCCGATATTCAATCAGAACGAAGATGACCGCCAGCGCAATCCAGGCAAGGACCTGTCCCTGACGCAAGCCGATGAGGATCAACGCGCTGTCGCCGCGAAAAGACTGGATGAAGAGTTGCGCAGCGGCGGTGAGCGCGGCATAGGTGAGGAAGAGAAGCCCCGGGCGTGGATTCTGTCTCTGGAGCCAGACCCAACCGAAGATGAGGAGCGAAGCGACCGTCTCATAGATTTGAGTGGGGTGACGAGTCGCGTTCCAAAGATCGATCCCCCAGGCGATGTCTGATTCCACCCCAAAGGCAGTTCCAGCCGCAAGGTGACTTAATCCAATGCCGATGGATAAGACTGCAAAGAACGGCGTGAGCGCGTCGAGCGAATTCCATAGTTTCAACCCATGCCGTTGACCGTAAGCGAAAGCGGTGATGATTGCGACTGCCATTCCGCCAAGCGCGTCGAAGATGTCAGGGTTGACCGAGATGATGCCAAGCGGACTTTTGATGAAGGCAGGAAGATTTTGCAAAACGAATGAAAGCCGCCCGCCGATGATGAAGGCGAGCAAGCCGTAGTAGGCGAGGTTGTTGAGGTCTTCCCTGCTGACGCTGCAGCGTTCGGTTCGTTTTTCAGCAAGGGTGAGCCCGATCCACGTGGCGAGCAAAAGCAGGATCATGTGACGGGGCGGTGAGAAAAGGTTGCGGAAGAGTGTAAGCATGTTATTTGAGGATTTGTTCGATGCGGGCGCGGAGCAATGCCTCTGACATTGGCCCGCCGATGACGACTTCGCGGATGATGCCAGTGCGGTCGATGAAATAGGATGAGGGCAATGAACGCAGTTGATACGCCGCCCCGACTGTGCCTGTTTCATCGAGAAGGACGGGGAAGGTCAACCCGTATTCCTGGATGAAGGGAACAACGTCTGCCGGGTTGTCCTGGTAGGTCATGTCGACGGCAAGGACGACAAGTCCCTGGTCCTTATATTCCTGGTATATTCTTTCGATGGCGGGCATTTCGGCGCGACACGGCGGACACCACGTCGCCCACAGGTTGACCAGCACCGCGCTGCCTTTGAGTTCGGATAGGGTGTACTCTTCGCCGGCGGTTGTTTTCAAGGTGAAATCGGGCGCGGCAAAACTTACCTGCGGCGCAGGGGCTCCGCCTGTTGCATTGGGTGTGTCGGCGCTGACGGCGATCCATACCGCTCCCGCCGCCAGGATCAGGAAATAAAGGAGAAAACGTTGAATTTTCGGCATGGGCAAAGTATACACGGAGACAGGCTCATGAGGATAAAAGAATCCGCCATTATGTGCGGATGAAGGTAAAATAGGGATGATATAACTTATCCTTTTCACCCTTCCCAATCCTATGTTATTTACCGACACCACCTTCATCGGTATAGACCCGGTCTCCGGGCGCAGGCTCGTCACTTATGCCGCGCTGGATCGTGACCTCAACCTGGTTGCGCTGGCAAGCGGCGAAGTGGATGACGTGACAGCGTTCATTTCGGGGCAGCGTTCGGCGGCGGTGGCGGTCAATGCTCCGGCGGGCGTCAATCGCGGGGTGGTGCGGGAAATGACGAAAAAGAATATGCTCACTTCGTATCAACTCCGCCGGGTGGAATTGCGCCTGTCTGAATATGAGTTGAGGGAACGCGGCATCGTCGCTACAAAGACTCCGTCGAGCGCGGAGTTTTGCCCCGTGTGGATGCAGTCCGGGTTCGAACTCTACCGCAAACTCGAAAAAATGGGATTTCAGAAATCCGCCGAAAAGGGCGCGACGCATCAGGTGATGGAAACCAACTCCCACGCCTGTTATTGCTTATTGGCG
This sequence comes from Anaerolineales bacterium, assembly GCA_034433295.1. Classification (GTDB taxonomy): domain Bacteria; phylum Chloroflexota; class Anaerolineae; order Anaerolineales; family Villigracilaceae; genus Villigracilis. The sequence goes on from DAOUAS010000203.1 coordinate 26,129, forward strand.
GGACAATCCCCCCTGGCGCGGCTTTCTCTGGAAGGACGTTTGCAGAGACAGATATTGCTGTACGAGCAGGGGCTTCGCGTGCGGGACCCGATGGATTTCTTCGAGGAGATCACCCGTTACAAACTTATCAAAGGTATTTTGCCCATGGACTTGTTATATCTTCCAGAACAACTGGACGCTTTGGTCGCGGCGTACGTCGCATGGCTTGCAGTGTACAAGCGGGAAGGCTTCTTTATGCTTGGCGATGCAAAAGAAGGAAGAATGATCCTGCCCGGAAAGGAATTGAAGGAGAGGTATTCGTAGTTTTGATCTCCGAGGCTGTATCTCGGAGATTTTTCAGTCCCGTAATAATTGCAATTCCGCTGTTTGGTAAAATAACCCATCTTTTTTCTACAAGGATTTCTTATGTCAGCCGACCTTCAAGCCCGCTCTATCAATGCACTTCGATTTCTTTCCGCCGACGGCGTGCAAAAAGCCAATTCGGGACACCCCGGACTGCCGATGGGCGCCGCCGCCATGGCCTACACCATCTGGACCCGTCACCTGCGACACAATCCGCGCAACCCCAAATGGGCGGCGCGCGACCGCTTCATCCTTTCGGGTGGACATGGCTCGATGCTTCTCTATTCCCTATTACACCTGACCGGTTATGATCTCTCTTTGGATGAATTGAAAAACTTCCGTCAGTGGGGGAGCCTTACTCCCGGTCACCCCGAATATGGATTGACCCCCGGCGTGGAAATGACAACCGGTCCGCTTGGGCAGGGATTTGCCACGGGCGTGGGCATGGCCATCGCCGCTTCACATCTTGCCGCCACTTTCAACCAGCGCGGACACGAGATCATCGACCCGTTCATCTATGCCATTGTCACCGACGGCGATTTAATGGAAGGTGTGGCTTCGGAAGCCGCTTCGCTTGCGGGACATCTATCGCTCGGACGGCTGATCTATCTCTACGACGACAACCACATCTCGATTGACGGCTCCACCGACCTGGCTTTTACTGAAGACCGCGCCGCCCGCTTCCGCGCCTACGGCTGGCAGGTCTTACGCGCCGACGATGGCAACGACGTGGAAGTCATCGACAAGCTGATTCAAGATGCCAAGACCGACCCACGTCCGAGCATCATTATGTGCCGCACGACCATTGGGTTTGGTGCTCCGAACCGACAGGGGACTTCCAAGGCGCATGGCGAACCTCTCGGCGACGAGGAACTCAACGCCGCGAAGGACAATCTCGGCTGGCCGAAGGAGCCGCGCTTCCACATCCCGGACGATGTGCTGGCGTTTTACCGCAAAGCAGTGGATCATGGATGCGAACTTGAGGCTGAATGGCGCATGCGTTTCGACGGTTACAAGCGGCTGTATCCCTCTTTGGGCGCGGAATTACAGCGTCGGCTCGATGGGGAACTTCCCGAAGATTGGACTTCCGCCCTGCCGGTTTTCCCCGCCGATGCGAAGGGCATGGCCACCCGCGCCGCTTCGGGTAAGGTGATCAACGCGCTTGCGCCCAAACTGCCTGAACTGCTCGGCGGTTCCGCGGATCTGGCTCCCTCGAACAACACGAAAATCGACAATACCCCAGCATTCCAACAGGACTTGAATCAGGGACGCAACTTCCACTTCGGCGTGCGCGAACATGCGATGGGCGCGGCGTTGAACGGCATGGCCGTCTTCGGCGGACTGATTCCCTACGGCGCGACCTTCCTCGTCTTTGCCGATTATGTCCGTCCCGCTGTGCGCGTTGCAGCTTTATCGCACATCCCGGCCATTTTCATCTTCACCCATGATAGTATCGGGCTTGGCGAAGATGGACCCACGCACCAGCCCATCGAACATCTGGTTTCCTTGCGCGCGATTCCCAATCTCGTTGTGATTCGTCCCGCGGACGCGAACGAGACCGCCCAGGCTTGGAAGGTCGCCATCGAACGCCGCAACGGTCCGACGGTTTTGGCGTTGTCCCGCCAGAATCTGCCGACTTTGGACATGACCGCCCAGGTTGAAAAAGGCGCTTATGTGGTCAAGGACTTTGGCAAACCCGAAATGATTTTGATGGCATCCGGCTCCGAGGTTTCGCTTATCCTCGATGCCGCGCAAAAACTCGCAGACGAAGGCAAAGGCGTGCGCGTGGTCTCCTTCCCCAGTTGGGAACTATTCGAGAAACAGGACGAAGCCTATCGCGAGTCCGTGCTGCCGAAAGCCATCAGCAAGCGGCTCGCCGTCGAAGCGGGATCAGGTCTCGGATGGGAACGCTATGCCAAGTCCGTCATCAGCATGGAGCGCTTCGGCGCGTCCGCCCCCGCGAAGATCCTCTTCGAAAAATTCGGCTTTACGGTCGAGAACGTGGTTGCAAAGGCGAAGGAATTGTAATTGTCATTGCGAGGGCGCTTTTCCCGACAAAGCAATCTCCTCTTTATTAGGGGGATTGCTTCGGGCTGGCGCCCTCGCAATGACATACAAGGAAGATTATGAAAATAGCAGTCGGTTGTGACCACGGCGGTTTTCCGCTGAAGGATACCGTGATCGAAGCGGTAAAAGCGGCGGGACATGAAGTAATCGATGTGGGGGCGTACAGCGCGGAATCTTCGGACTTCCCTGATTTTGCAAAAAAGGTCGGTGAAAGGATTCAAAACAGCGAAGCCGAACGTGGAATCCTGATCTGCGGGTCGGGGATTGGCGCGGCGATTGCCGCAAACAAGATGAAGGGCATATATGCCTCGATCTGTCATGACACTTATTCCGCCGCGCAGGGAGTCGCGCACGACGCGATGAACGTGCTTTGCATGGGCGGACGCGTCATCGGTCCCGAACTGGTCAAAGTGCTTGTGCCTGCCTTTTTGAACGCCCGCTACCTCGGCGATGACAAAGGTGGCGAAAAATATGCGAGGCGGGTGGGGAAGATTAAGTTAATGGAGCAGGAAAATCGGTAGTTGGCAATTAGTAAATGGTAATTTACCAATCACCATTTACTAATCTCCAATTACGCGCTTTATCTTAAGGAGCAATTTTTATCATGTCTGAAATCATCAAAAAAACAGTAGCTCTGGGTCAATCCCTCTGGTATGACAATATTCAGAGGAAACTTTTGGAAACCGGCGAACTCAAAGCCATGATCGAGCGGGGCGACGTTCGCGGTGTGACCTCGAACCCGACCATTTTCCAGAATGCGATCGCAAAATCCACCGACTACGACGCGGCGTTGATTCCGCTGGCGTGGGCGGGCTGGGACGCGGAGAAAATCTTCTGGCAGCTTGCCGTCGAGGATATTCAAAATGCCTGCGACCTCTTCCGCCCACTGTACGACGAGACCAAAGGCGGCGATGGTTACGTCAGCATCGAGGTCAGCCCGTATTTGGCAAACGACACTGCAGGCACGGTCAAGCAGGCAAAGGAACTATGGGCGCGAGTGGACCGCCCGAACCTGATGATCAAAATCCCTGCCACAAAGGAAGGCATTCCCGCCATTCGTCAAGTGATTGCGGCAGGGATCAATGTCAACGTCACATTGATATTTGCTCTCGAACGCTACGGCGCGGTGATGGACGCTTATATCGCGGGGCTCGAAGACCGTGTCGCACTAAATGAGCCTGTGGACATGGTTGCTTCTGTCGCTTCGTTCTTCGTCTCGCGGGTGGATACCAAAATCGACCCGCAACTCCCCGAAGGCTCGGCCCTGCGCGGCAGGGCGGCGATTGCCAACGCCAAGTTTGCCTACGATACCTTTGAATCCATTTTTACATCGCCGCGCTTTGCCACACTCAAGGCAAGGTTCAGCGCGCGGGTCCAACGTCCGCTGTGGGCTTCGACAGGCACAAAGAATCCCGCATATCCTGACACCCTCTATGTCGATACGCTCATCGGCCCGGATACTGTCAACACTGTCCCGCCCGCCACGCTCGACGCTTTCCGCGATCACGGCAATGCCAGTCTCACCATCACGCGCGGATTGGAGGAAGCGCAACTGTTCTTTGCCGACCTCGAAGCCGCTGGCATTTCGATGCAGCAGGTGGCGCAGGAATTGGAAGAGGAGGGCGTGAAGTCCTTCTCGGATTCGTTCACAAGTTTGCTGGCGGCAATCGAAACGCGACGTAAAGCCGCTGTGGATTCGATCCAGCCGCTGGCGGACGCCGTTGCCAGACGCATTAACGAATTGCATGACCATTCTGTCGCCGCCCGCATCTGGATGCACGACCCGACGCTTTGGGTGAAAGACCCAGCCGCGCAGGCCGAAGTGCAAGCCCGTCTCGGTTGGCTACATTCCATCGAAGACGCCCGCACCCGCCTCGATGGTTATCTGTCCTTTGCGAAGCAAGTCCATGACGAAGGAATTGACCGAGTCCTCGTCATCGGCATGGGTGGTTCCTCGCTGACCGCCGAAGTGTTCAGTTCGCTGTTGGCTGGGGCTTACCCCCACCGTCTCCCCCCATTTTCAGAGAAAGAGGGGGGGATCAGCCTCGCAATCCTCGACTCAACCGACCCGCAGCAAGTTGCCCAGGCGGCGAGAGATTTCCCGCCCGAAAAATCGCTCTACATCATCGCCAGCAAATCAGGTGGAACGGCTGAACTACTTGCCGCCTTTGACTACTTCTGGAAACTCAGCAACGGCGACGGCTCGCGCTTTGTCGTCACCACTGACCCTGGGACTTCGCTGGAAAAACTCGGCAAGGATCGCGGCTTCCGCAAGATTTTCAACGCCGACCCCAACGTGGGCGGACGTTTCTCCGCGTTGACCGACTTTGGTCTGGTCCCTGCCGCCTTGCTCGGCATGGACATCAAAAAATTGCTGGCTTCCGCCGAGAAGGTCAAGAAAGCCTCCACCGATAATTTCAGCGCCGGCTTTGCGTTGGGCGCTCTCTTGGGCGAGTCCGCGCTGGCTGGCAGGGACAAGTTGACTATCCTTAGTGACGCTCCTGTTGCCGCGTTTGCGGGTTGGATCGAGCAGGTCGTTGCTGAATCCAGTGGCAAGAACGGCAAGGGAATATTGCCCGTTCCATTGGAACCAGTTGCCACGCCAGAGATGTACGGAAATGACCGCCTGTTCGTGTATCTGAGACAAAGCGGTGAGTTCGATGTCAACGTGACCGCGCTCAGAAAAGCAGGCTTCCCCGTGATCGAGTTTCCATTTGTCAATCTGTATGATGTGGGCGCGGAATTCTTCCGCTGGGAAATCGCCATCTCGGTGGCTTGCCACATTTGGGGCATCAACACCTTTGACCAGCCTGATGTGCAGGACAGTAAGCTGCGCACGATTGCCAAGATTCAAGATTACCAGTCAACTGGCAAGCTGGCGGATGTGGATTTGGTGACCACCAGCAAGGCAAAGGCGGCGATGAAGAAATTCTTGGCTGATGTTGAGACTGGCGACCCTTCGACAGGCTCAGGGCGAGGTTTCGTTACCATCAATGCCTACATTCCACGCAACAAAGAGACCGAGGAAGTTTTGCAAGCCTTGCGGGTAGCCATACGCGAAAAGACTGGATGTGCCGTCTCAGCTGGCTTTGGTCCGCGCTTCCAACATTCTACGGGACAATTCCACAAGGGCGGTCCCAACAAGGGTAGGTTCATCCAGATTGTGTACGATGCCAAGGAGGATATGGAAATCCCCACCCAGGGCATGACCTTTGGAACCCTCATCCGCGCACAGGCGCTCGGCGATTACGAAGCCCTCGTTGCGGCGGGACGGAAGGCTCTGCGTATCAAATTGAAGAGCGTGGAAGATTTGAAGAAATTGGTGTAGATATTAGACTCTATCGGAAATAAGAACTTGACAAGCAAAATACCCTTGAAAATAGGTGTTTTGACGCCAAAAACATTATTACCGATAAAGTCTATTTTGTATGGGCGAGGTAACCTCGCCCATACTTTGTTCATGCTTGCGCCGCAACGATTTCATCATGGCGGCTAAGATGGATGAGGTATTTGGGTAAGTAACTGAAATAATTGATTCAAATTGGATGAATTTGTCTATTGAGTTCCCCGATAAGAAAAACAGGATGCCTCGGCGACATCCTGTTTTTCGCTATTTGCCTAATCTTGCCCGTTCTTCTTCGACCACGCTTGGCTCCAGCTTCTTGAACAACGGAGCAGGTTGATTTAGCTTCTGCCCTGGTTTGAGTTCGCTGGATTTCCAATTCGTCCCGAGCGAAGTCGAGGGGCGATAGCGCAGCACCAAATGCTCGCCAAGCGAGTCCTTCACGATTTCGGTGTATTGCTCGCCGAAGAGCGGAGCTTCGTAGCCGAAGAAGCCATGCAGTCTTTCGCAGGTGAAGGGCAGGAAGGGAGCGAACATCACCTTGAGCGAGTCAATGGCTTTGAGGGCGGTGTAGACGGTCTTGGCGGCGCCATCCTTGTCCGTCTTGACTGCGCTCCACGGGGCGTTGACGTCCAGATACTGGTTGACGACGGTGGCGAGCTTCATCGCCTCGCCTAAAGCCGAACGCAGGCGCACCGCTTCGAGTTCCCCGCCGACGACGTTGAATCCGTTTTCGATGGTCTTCAGTAATTCGAGGTCAGCCTCGCGCAATGTGGACACATCCACACTCGGAACATGCTCTTCCCAATGCTTGTAACAGAACGACAGCACGCGGTTGGCGAGGTTGCCCCAGGTGGCGACCAGTTCGTTGTTGTTGCGCGCCACGAACTCCGCCCAATCCCAATCGCTGTCCTTGGCTTCGGGCATGTTCACCGTCAGGTAGTAGCGGATGGCGTCGGGGTCGAAGCGGGTCAGAACGTCGCGTCCTCCTACGGCCCAGTTGCGCGAGCCGCTGATCTTCTTCCCTTCGAGGTTCATGAACTGGTTGGCTGGCACGTCGTACGGGAGTATCAACTTCACTCCCTCCCCTGACGGTGTTTTTCCGTCGGGGGAGGGCTGGGGGTGGGGGTCGAAGATTTCCATGAACGCGCTGCCGACGCCCATCAACTCGGCGGGCCAGAGCGAGGTGTGGAAGAAGATGTTGTCCTTGCCGATGAAATGGAACTGCTTCGCCTGAGGATTGACCCACCAATCTCGCCAGGCTTCGCCGCTTCCCGATACCTGACTCCACTCGATGGGAGCGGAGAGATACCCGATGACTGCCTCGAACCAGACGTAGAGACATTTGCCGTCCCAGCCTTCAACGGGGACGGGGATGCCCCAATCGAGGTC
>DAOUAS010000204.1:0-16493 GCA_034433295.1 Anaerolineales bacterium
ATTATCCGTGCTGGTGCTGGCTGTATTGCCATTGCCCGAAACATCGGCTGCCGCATTCGCCGGGACCGATACAATCACCGTGCCGGAACCGGTCATGCCGCTGATGGCTACATTGTAGGTTGTACCGCCGCCGGTTACCGTGGCAATCATCGTACCTGTGGCTGTGCTTCCAGTGGTGAGAACATCGGCGCTGGTGAAGCCGGTTACCGCTTCGTTGAACACAACCGTGAAATTGATCGGAGAGCCGTTGGTTGGGTCATCCTGAGATAAAGCCTGGTTGACGATCACGGTCGGCGGGGTGATGTCGTAGGTGACGGTGTTATCGACGCTGGTGCTGGCCGTGTTGCTGTTCCCGGCTGTATCCTGTATGCCACCAGCCGGAATGGTCGCAATCACGGTACCGGAGTTGGTCATGCCGCTGACCGCCACGTTGTAGGTTGCGCCGCTGCCGGTAACAACCGCGGTGGTTGCGCCCGCAGTTCCGCCAAGGGCAACGTCAGCGCTTGTAAATGTCGTGCTGTTCATCGGTTTGTTGAACACCACCGTGAAATTGATGGGTGACGTACCGGTCGGATCAGGCTGTGCGGCATCCTGGTTGATTGTCACCGTCGGCACGGAGATGTCGTAAGTGACGGTATTATCCAGGCTGGTGCTGGCAAAACTGCTATTGCCGGCGGCATCCTGTGCCGCATTGACCAACACAAAGACTGTGACTGTGCCGCTACTGGTCATGCCGCTGACCGCCACGTTGTAGGTTGCCCCGCTGCCGGTAACAACCGCGGTGGTCGGAAGCGCCGTACCAGTCAGTGTAATATCAGCACTCGTAAAACCGGTTACCGGCTCGCTAAAGACCACCGTGAAGTTGATTGGCGACGTGCTGGTTGGGTCTGATTGAGCAGCCGCCTGATTGATCGTGACCGTTGGGCGGGTGGTATCGTAGGTGACGACATTGTCCGTGCTGGCGCTGGCCGTGTTTGAATTTCCGGTTGCATCCTGCGCAATGCCGGCTGGAAGGGTCAAGGTAACCGTTCCATCGGCGGCCATGCCGCTGATTGCCACGTTATACGTTGTGCCGCTGCCGGTGGTGATCGCCGCTGTCGTTGGGGCAGCCGTGCCGCCAAAATTACCAACCAAATCGGCATTGGTGAAGCCGGTCACCGGCTCGCTGAAAACGACCGTGAAATTGATTGGCCCTGTGTTGGTTGGGTCGGGTTGGGAGGCTTCCTGATTCACCGTCACAGATGGAGCCACAGTGTCATACAGGACGCTGTTATCCGTGCTGGTGGAGGCAACATTAACAATACCCACTTGATCCGTCACACCACCCGCTGGAATACTGGCGGTCAACACGCCCTGGACCATGCCGGTCACGGAAATAGTGTACACCGTGGCGCTGACAGGGGTGACCGTCGCGGTGCCGGAGGAGAGGGCCACATCCGCGCCTGTGAAGCCGCTTACCGGTTCACTGAAGACCGCTGTGAAGTAAATCGGTGAGACATTCGTCGGGTCGGCCTGCCCCACCGCCTGATTGATCGTCACAGTCGGGGCAACCGTGTCATACACGACGACATTATCCACGCTGGTGGAGGCAGTATTGGTGTTGCCAACCGAATCGACCGCAGCATCTGCCTGAACGCTCGCAGTCAGGGAACCCTGCGCCATACCAGTCACGGAAATAGTGTACACCGTGGCGCTGACAGGGGTAACTGTTGCAGTACCGGAAGATAGAATAACATCTGCCGCAGTGAAGCCAGTCACCGGTTTGCTGAAAGTTACCGTGAAGAGGATCGGGGAGAGGTTCGTCGGGTCGGCTTGACCCACGGACTGCTCCACTGTTACGGTGGGACGGGTAATATCGTATGTGACCTGGTTATCTGTACTGGTACTGGCGGCATTATTATTTCCAGACGGGTCAGCAGCAACGCCTGCGGCAATCGTTGCAATGACGGTTCCGCTGCCCGTCATGCCGGTAACAGACACAGTGTAAGCGGCGCCGCTGCCGCTTACAGTCGCCGTTGTAGCGCCGGCTGTACCGCTGAGCGTTACATCGCCCGTTGCAAATCCAGTCACGGGTTCGCTGAACACCACTGTAAAAATAATCGGTGAAGCGTTCGTTGGGTCGTCTTGTGCGGAATCCTGGTTGATGGTCACGGTCGGAGCCGCAGTATCGTAGGTGACGTTGTTATCCGTGGTGGTACTGGCAGTGTTGTTGTTGCCAGCGGCGTCCGTAACCACACCCGCGTTGATATTGGCAATCACGGTGCCGTCATTGACCATGTTGCTGACTGTAACCGTATAGGTGGAACCGCTGCCGTTAACAACACCGATTGTCGCCCCGGCAGTACCAGTGATCACAACATCGCCGGTGGTAAAGTTATAAACAGTCTCGTTAAAGACTGTCGTAAACTCGATTGGGGAAAGGTTCGTCGGGTCGGGCTGAGTGGCTGCCTGATTGACGGTCACAGTGGGACCCGTGCGATCAATCGTGATAGTCGGTCCATCGGTCTGCGCATTCGAATTTGCTGCGCCATCGGTCACAGCGTTGGACCTCAGCCTGAGAATTAGCGTCCCTTCCGAACATCCGGAAACAGTCACGGGGTAGGTATTTCCAGTGGGCGCGCCAACAGTAAATGTACAACCCGTTGCAGTGCCCACATTGGAAAAGTCATTGCTGGCAAGCCCGGTAACCGCTTTATTGAAAGCAACATTAAAGACCGGGCTGGCGACGTTGGTGATATTGTCGTTATTGAAAACGCCGGAATCAGAAGCGGTCTGCAAGTCGATGGAAGCAATCGGGGCAACCGAGTCGTATTCGACGGTATTGTCCGTGCTCGAACTGGCGAGGTTGCCGTTGCCAGCCGCATCTGTGGCAACTCCTGCGCCGATACTGGCGATTACGAAGCCGTTGGTGGTCATGTTGCTGACCGCCACATTGTAGGTGGCGGAACCGCCCGTCACATTTGCAACTGTCGCGCCAGCCGAACCACTCAAGGCAACATCCAGCCCGGTAAAGCCATATACATTTTCACTAAAGACCGCCGTAAAGTTGATCGGTGAAACACCGGTGGGATCGGCTTGCGCAGCCGCCTGATCAATCGTTACGTCGGGACCAGTGCGGTCAATGGTGACCGTTGGCCCGTCGGTTTGCGCATTTGAGCTTCCCGCCGTGTCGGTGACAGCGCCAGCCGCCAGCCTGAGGATCAACGTCCCCTCGGAACATCCAGAGACAGTCACTGGATAGGTGTTTCCAGTGGCCGCGCCAACTGCAAACGCACAACCTGCGGCGGTTCCCGCATTGGTGAAGTCACCGCTGGTCAGTCCACTGACATCCTCGGAAAAAGCGACATCAAAGACAGGGCTGGCCGCATTGGTGAGGTCATCAGTATTGGAAATGCCCGAATCCGAAGCGCCCTGGAGGTCGATCGTCGCCGTTGGAACCGTGGCATCGTAGGTGACAATGTTGTCGGCGCTGATGCTGGGAGTGTTGGGCCGGCCATTCAAATCGTTCGCCACCCCGGCCGCAATCGAGGCAATCACTGTCCCGTTGCCGGTCATGCCGCTGACCTCTACGTTGTAAGTGGTGCCACTTCCGGTCACTACCGCGGTTGTCGCGCCGGCTGTGCCTGAGAGGGTAACGTCGCCGGTCGCAAAGTCAGTGACCGTATATGGGAAAACCACTGTGAAATTGATCGGTGATGTGTTCGTGGGGTCAGGCTGACCAGCCGCCTGGTTGATTGTCACGGGTGGAAGGGTGTAATTCACCTTGACCTGGAGTTGATCCAGCGAAAATATACTGCCACCGCCAGACCCGGTAACCTGAACCCGGAAGTTTACATTTGAAAAACTATTCGGCGAGAATAGAATTCCCCAATTATCGCCGGGGCGGTTGCCAATTCTCATAGTCTTGTCCGGGCTTGCAGGTTCGGAAGCAAAGGTCGTCATGAGCACATTCATGAAATTGGCTCCGCCATTTTCAGAGAGGGAAACGGCGAGATTGCGTCCATCGGTGGACCCTTCGATGGCAACTTCAACATAGTTGATCGTGGAGCCTGCTGGAATATTGAGATTGAAATTACCGTAGACCTGGCTTTGCGCAAGATCGCAGGTCACATCATAATTGTCTGAATAGTAGCCGAGATCCGTGGCCCCGCCGCACCCATTGTTGAAAGTGGTCGTCGGTCTGGCCCAGCCGCCATCGAATATGGCTGCAATTGTGCGATTGGATGTTACATTGTTAATGGTGTAATTGTTAATCCCGCCAACAGAAAAACCGTCTACCAACAGATTGGACAAAATGGAACTCGCCGCGGGCACGCTTTCAAATGCCTGATTCGCGCCGCCAATCACATTTATTACGCCGCTGGGGGTAATCGTCCCGCCGGTTCCGGCCGAGGCTGTAATTGTAAAACCTGAGAGAGTAACCGTATTGTCAGTACTGGTGCTGGCCGTATTGTTATTTCCGGCCAAATCCTGTACAGCGTTCGCATTAATCGCTGCGGTAACCGTCCCCGCGGTCGTCAACCCGCTGATAGCCACGTTATATGTGGGGCTAGCGCCAGTGATGGTTCTGGTGGCAGTTGCCAACGGGCCCGCTGTGCCAGTGAGGACAATATCCGCGCCGGTAAATGTTGCGCCATTGATTGGCTCACTGAAAATAACCGTGAAATTGATGGGTTGAGTGACAGCCGGGTCAGATTGTGTCCCTGCCTGGTTGATTGTCACAGTGGGCGCAATTGCATCGATCACAAGCGCCTTATTGGCACCCAGAGAACCTGCCGCGCCCGGGGCTGGCAAGATCAGGTTTGCATTATTGAGAGCGCCATCTCTGATTGCTCCGCCGTTCAGTGCAAGAGAAGTGGTTGCCACATAATCAAGATCGGCGGATACATCGCCAGCCTGAACGGTGTAAGTGAAGGTCAGGGAGGCTGTTCCGGTTCCACTTGAATAGATGGCGGTTCTGTCTATGGCCCCGGTCTCAAGGGTCAACTGCGGCGCGCCGGTCACATTGACCGCTTCGCTGAATGTCACCTGGATGCTGATAACGGCTCCCGTATTGTATAAGCCGTTTGGAGTTGAGGAGGTAACGCCCATTACGGTGGGCGCGACAGTATCGATCGTCAAGATGGCATCTACATTATCGTTGTTCGTGACCGCATTTGTCGCGGTGGCACTGGATACATAGGCAGTCAGCGTCTGCCCATTGGTGGGCGCCGGAATAATGTCATAAGTAATGATGTACTGCGTTGCAGTGGTTGTCACCGCCAGGTTGATACCTGTAAATGTGGCGGCCGCGCCGGCAAACGAGGCAGTTCCCACCAGTGTGTCGCCTGCATCCCATTCGCTGGCAGTAGCACCGTTATCCCGGTAAATCTTGACCCCATTGGCATCCACGTTAGCCAGGCCGGTGCCGCCGCCCGTGACCACCAGGTTAGTGACGGTATCGGTGCCCACGCTTGTAGAAAGGGTGAACGCCGATATGGCCCTGTTGACGGCAGAACCTGAAACCGTCTTGCTGGCAGGGCTGGCTCCATCGCCGACATCGGTGGAGATAAGTACCGGATTGAGCGTAACGAGAGACATTGAAGTACGCACAGTACCGGCGAAGGTCACAGTTGGTTGTGTTGTCCCCGCTGTTGCAAATGCCCTAGAAGCCACTCCTGTGCTGACGCCAACTGTAGCCTCGCCATGTTCAGTGTATCCGCCATTATCACTTGTGCGGGTTTGGTTACTGCTCCATGTGTAAATTGCCCATCCGCCGGCGTTAACATTGGTATTGTTGGGAAACTGAGGAGCGGCAGTCACATTATCAGAGTAAAGACTATCGGTATCCGTGACTGGCATTGTTTGGTTGACACCACTATATGCAGCCGCCCAAACTGCAACATTTGTATGTATGCCTGTGACAGTTACCGCCAGAGATTGCGTAGTGTTCGTGGCGCTCGTTCCAAGGACACGCCAGCCTATCCACGTCTGCCGCCTGTTATTGTTCTGAAGGACAGCCGGAGTCAATGCGACGCCTCCATAGGTCACATTGAAAGTCTGTCCACTTGCTCCTCCGGCATCATAGCAATCCACAACAACAACCAGGAGTCGATCCGCCCCGGCATTGACAGTGAAGTTTGCTGCTGCCGGGTTTCCAGTGGTTGCTGTTTGGGTTGGAGCGGCGGGCCACTGGTTCAAATTTGCAACTGCCGCATACGCTGGAGTTACCGGCATAGCTGCCAATACCATGGCAACGATAAAAAATGCAGAGAAAACCTTGGAAATCCATTGACGTTTCATAGCTCTTTTCCTCGCTTTACACTTGGATGGGAAATAAAACAAATCCGCCCGGAATCAGGCGGACAGAGAGACAGATGAAAGTTCTGCTTGCTGGAAAGCCGCGACATTCTGCGAAAGCTCCCAATACGATGGTGGCGCGTGGAAGAAATCCCCATTGATATAGCTCATCGCTGAATAAAAACCCTTGAATCTCATCTTGGAATCAACAGTCTGTGGAACAATGGTGCCTTTCGTAAGTTGTCCAGGTTCATATCGTTATTTTTGACTCTTGCATGGTTTTCATGTCCCCATGCCGGAACTTCATAGCTGGAGTCTCGCTGCAACAGCGCTTACACATCCCACCGATAAACCCATCGACCGAGATGTTGGTTGTTTCCGTCAATTCCTGAACTCTGCTTCTCACGTTCGCATTCCGGTCTGATATTTCCTCGAGTTGAAAAGCGGATTTTGGTTTTCAAACAAAATACAAGACTTCCAATCAAATATTTTTATTTTTTGATACGCAAAAATCTCACAAAACCCGATTTATGTTTTGGTTGTAAGTAAAATATGCCCTTTATTTCAAAACTTATTCAGCCATCAGGGTAAAAAAAGGACTACATTACAGGCACCTTACAAAATCAAAGAACCTTACATTTTTGAAAGGTAAGTTAAGTCTATTCTAATATTTTTCGCCAAAAAGTCAACAGATTGGGGTCCATTTCGTCGATACACATATTGGCAAATCGGACTAAAACAGTAGGCGTATAGCCCAAAAGTCCTGCTGTGCAACACGCATTCTTTCATAAACCCAGTTTATTCCCCGCTACTTCACTTGGTTTTACTCCGCTTTCCGTGAAGGTGAAAGTAGAAATGGGACAATCAGCAATCAGTGAATCAAGACAAGCAGGTACATGAAACAATACAAATCCCCATGAAGTTTGCAAGCGGTGATTAATCAATTACACCGGTACATCGCTCAAGCAGCGCGCAAAAGCCTCAGTCCGCGTAAAGAGTGGAATGAAAATGCAGGCAAAGAATCCGCCGAGGTGAGCCCAATGACCGATTCCATACTGTGCGTTGTTGAGGTAGGTATCCACTGCGGGGGAATTTGGATGGCAAGGTAATACAACACAAACCAAAACGCGCGGATCTTTGGCCAGGTGGGGATGAAACTAATGAACCACAGGGTGCGGATATGTCCGCCGGGGAAAAGCACGAAATATGCGCCTACCACTCCGAAGATGGCGCCGCTTGCCCCTATGCCGGGGATGATCTCATGCGGACGCGCAAGGGCCGTGACCAGGCTGGCGGCGGTTCCCGCAAGCAGGTAATAACAGAAATAACGCCCGCGCCTTCCTGCGCCCAGATCAGGCTTGGAGTAAAGCCAAAGGTCCTGAAAACAGCCCACCGTTCAGGCATGGGAAGAGTCAGTTCCCAGATCAGGATAGCCGTATTGATCAATATCAAGGAAAAGGTCATGCCGGGAAAGGCGCTATACCGATTGGGTTCGCTGTCATTGATAGGGAACATGCATCACCACACTTACAGGCGTTCAAAGGCCGCATAGAACAGCAGCACGAAGGGAAGAACGACCAACACCCAGCCTGCGGCAGCCATGAAACCCCTTGCCACAGGAGCGCCCCCCGACCCACCGTCTTTGAAGAGCAATGCCATAAACGGGAATGGGAACGCAGCGACGCAGTCGCAACCATGAAACCGCCAAGCAGCACCCAGAAAAAACCGAGTGACAGAAGAAGGCTGGGGTTGGCAATCGGATTCAGCCCCACATGAATAAACAGCAGCATGAAATAAAGCAACGGCGGGCCAGCTGTGAGACGTGCAATCGAGACCATCGGTGAAATGTGTGAAATCTTCTCCTGGCGCAGGTTCTCCAATCTGATGGTTTTCTAGTAGATGCTGTTCTGCTCGTTTTTGGATTTTGACTTCAACGCGGCAATGCCATAGGCCTCGATTGCCTTCTCGATATTTCCCTGCTCTTCATACATCGCCGCCAGTTCAAGCGGATTGTCCCTGAAATGCTTCAGGCGGTCAAATTCGCGGCGGGACTGGACATTCTCCGGCATGAGATTAAGCAGTTCTTCGAGGGCAAACAGGCGTTCGTCCATGTCGGGGGTCAGTTTTGCAAGCAAGTGCCAGACATCCGCATTGACTTCCCCGGTCTTTACAAGCAGGCGAATGAGACCCAAGGCCTGGTCCTGTTTCTTTGTCTTGACCAGTTCGCGCGCCTGCCTGACCTGATCTTCGACCCGAAGCCTTTGCTCCTCCTGGCGCTTTTTTCTCTGTTCCAACAACTGCCCCAGATAATGTTTCACATTGGCATTATTGGGATTGATCTGCAATACCCGTTCGCAGGCATAAATACAGTCATCCAAATCATCAAGCAATCCGGTAAGCCGCATCCAGGCTGTTTCGTTGCGCGGATTGATTTCGACAACCTCCAGGAAAATATCGCGCGCCGTCAGCTCATGCCCGGCACGCACCGCAGTCATTGCCTGTTGAAGCAATTCATCTTCCCGCATAATGGTCATTCCATGGAACAGGATGCGCGAATGTTATTTTACACTGCAATTTATAATTTTTTCCTGACACAGGAAATTATGGATTACCGCGCAGGTCTCACAAAGCGGGAGTAAAGTATTTATCCCAAATCTTTTGTTTGGCGGCGGACTCGATGAAGGAGGCTTCAAAGGCGAAGCGGTTGCAAACGGCTATCTCGTCCATGCTCATGCCGAGGATTTCGCGAGCGATGCGATATTCGTTGTTGACGTTCGTCTCCAGCACTTCGGGGTCGTCCGAGTTGATGGTGACGCGCACGCCGAGGTCGAACAGCTTTTTGAGCGGATGTGCTTCGATGGCCGGTACAGAGTTGGTCAGGTAATTACTCCAGGGATTCACTTCGAGCGTGATGCCGCGTTCCCGCAGCAAATCCACCACCTTCATGTCTTCGATGCTGTGGATGCCGTGTCCGATGCGGTCAGGTTGGAGGGCATGGACGGTGTCCCACACCGCCGAGGCGGGCGTATCCTCCCCGGAGTGGATCGTCACCTTCAAGCCCGCATCCTTCGCCTTCAAAATCGGTTTGACGAAATCCCCCATCGGGTAGAGCAGTTCCCCGTCTGCAAGGTCAACCGCATGGATGTGCTGGCGGTTGCGAATCGCCCAGTCCACCGTTCGGATGCAGGAGTCCGCGCCCATGCCGCGCGAGGTGATGGCAATCAGCCCAATCGCCATGTCGAACTGCTTTTCGGCGCGTTCCTTCGCCCGCAGAATCGCATCGAGCGACTCGTCCCAATCAAGGTTATGACCATGGAACGCCCAATCGGGCGAAAAGCGAACTTCGAACAATTTGATGTTTTGCCGCGCCGAATCTTCGAACAATTCCCAGGCAATGCGCTCGACCACCGCGGGCGAAGTGATACTGTTTTGGAAAATGTCGAAGGCTTTGAGGACGGCTTGCAGGTCGCGCATCTGATCGAGGACTTTGACGTGCTTGTCGAGCTCGGCAACCTCGTAAGCGGGTAGTTCCAGGTTATATTCACGCGCCACGTCGATGATGGTCTGTGTGCGGATCGCGCCTTCGAGATGGCAATGAATCTCGGTCTTGGGGATGTCGTTATATTTCGGGTCGAAATTTTTCATGGAAATCCTTTCGACGATGGTCGACAGACCATAGACCACTGCAATCGTCCATCGTCCACGGTCTATCGTCTATTTTACCTGCTCCCCAGCCGCAACACCGTCTGCAACAAGACATTCACGCCGTTCACGCAGTCTTCCCATTTGGTAAATTCACGCGGCGCGTGGCTGGCCCCGTCCACCGAAGGGACGAAGATCATGCCGATGGGACAAATCCCGTCAAAGGATTGTCCGTCGTGGATTGCGCCCGAAACAAGGGAAACATGCGTCAGTCCCAGGTCATCACATGAGTCTGCAAAGGCGTGTTGAACTTCGGCAGTCATCGCGTTCGGCGCGTGTTTTTCGAAGCATTCGATTTCCAATCCCAAGTCAAAGCGGGCGGCTTGCTCTTTGGCGCAAGTCATCAACGCGGCGTCCATTTTCTCAAACTGCTTTTCATCGGGCGAGCGGAACTCAAGCGACAAATCCACCCGCGCAGGGACAATGTTGAACACGCCCGGCGCAAAATCCATTTTGCCAATGTTCACCACACAATCTGGAAAATCGCGCATCACAAGTTCACGCGCCGCAAGGGTGAATGCGCTCGCGCCCAGCGAAGCATCGGCGCGGTCGGTCATCAGCGTGGAACCGGCATGGTCCGCCCTGCCGATGAAACTCAGCCGATACGAACGGATGCCCACAATCGCCGAGACGATGCCGATATCGATTCCCATCCACTCCAGCCGCTTGCCCTGCTCGATGTGCAGTTCCAAATATCCCGCCAGCGATTCCTTTGGGCGTGTTGCTGTGAAGATTCCTTCTTTGGATAATCCCGCCCGCGCCAGGCCATCAAGCAGGTTTTGACGTCCGCCGCGTGGATTGTTCAATGTTTCGGAATGAAGACGACCCGTCAGCGCCGAACTGCCGAGCAGACCGACCAATGTCCCTTCCTCGTCGGTGAAGTCAATCGCCTCCAGATCGAACTTCAAGTTGATCCCGTTTTCCTTGATCGTTTTCAACACTTCGAGCGCCGCCGCCACGCCCAATGCCCCGTCAAACCGCCCGCCGTTTGGGACAGAGTCAAGGTGAGAACCGAGCAAGAGGGTTTGCAGGTTTGAAGGTTGACAGGTTAGAACAGCGGAGTGATTTCCCGCCCCATCCATGCGAAAACCCAATCCAGCGGACTCAGCCTCGGCGCGGAACCAGTCACGGGCGGCGAGATGATCCTCGCTGAGAGCGGGTCTGTTGACGCCGCCATCGTTCGTCGCGCCAATCAAGGACAGCTTGGAAAACGAATCAAGCATCCGCGCGGAATTGACACGCATAGTCGAGAACAAATTGGTCATACGATGGGTCTCCCATCTCCCAATCATACCGCTTGTTTCACATTCAACCGCCCTTGATGTTTGATCGAATTTCGGATAAAGTCCGATGTCATCCATCTCATTCCCTGGAAAGACAGGCGGTGTTCAAGCCAGCCAACATTCTTTTATCGAGGTTCAATAGTTCGTGGAAGAAATCCTTTTAACCATCACATACATCGCGGTGATTGCTTCATCCATTTCGGGCGCGCTCGAAGCGCGAAAAAATGAGATGGACATCGTCGGCGCGGTGACCATTGCCTTTGCCACGGCGTTTGGCGGCGGAACCATCCGCGACCTGCTGCTTGGACGCACACCTGTATTCTGGGTGCTCGACCCCGGCTTGACCGTCGCCGCTTTCGTCTTCGGCGCGCTTTCCTATTACCGTCTCGACCGTCTCTCGAAAACGTTATTCACAATTGTCGATGCGATTGGTCTTGGGTTGTTCAGTATCCTTGGGGCGACCTACACACTACAACTCGAACTCTCTCCGATTGTGGCGGTGCTGATGGGCGTGGTGACGGGCGTTTTCGGCGGCGTATTGCGCGACTTGTTGTGCAATCGCGTTCCAAAAATCTTTCGACACAATACAACACTATACGCCACATGTTCCTTTATCGGCACATGTCTTTTCGTATTTTTCATCCGGCTCGACATGGATCATCTTCTGGCATCCACAACGAGCGCGGGAGTCATTTTCGCCTTGCGCCTCGCCGCCGTCCGTTTTCGGATGACCCTGCCCAAGCCGTGAAATTGCCTGTTACTTTTTCGCCGCCTCCAGCAACATATATTCAACTGGAGGTTTATGACCACGATTATGACAACCCACCCCCAAGACCTGTCCGCAGACGAAGTTGACCTTGCCCACGAAGCCCGCGCCAGCGCGGAGGCGTTCGGCGAACTCTATCGCCGCCACATAACCCGCGTCTATCGCTATCACATGGCGCACACGGGCAATGTCAAAGATGCGGAAGACCTGACCTCGCAGACTTTCATGGCTGCGCTGGAGGGCATCCGCTCGTTTCGCGGGTCGGGTTCCTTTGCAGCGTGGCTCTTGGGAATCGCCGCACGGAAAAAGGCGATGTTCTTCCGCAGGGGCAGATTCAGGGATGAGATTCCCATCGAAGCGGCGCAAGAAGTCCCAAGCCCAAACCTGGGCACTGACCAGTTGGCGGATCAACGCCTCAGGCTGGAATCCATCACCCACGCGCTGAAACAGATCAGCCCTGAGCGGGCGGATGCCATCGCCCTGTGCTTTTTCAGCGAACTGACCTACGCCGAAGCGGGTCTTGTGCTCCAAAAGAGCGAAGCGGCCGCGAAGATGCTCGTCGTACGCGGATTGCAGGACCTGCGCGAACGGACTTCACTTGTTTTCGAGGTGGAACTATGAACGATAAAAACCCAATGAGCCGCGAGGAAGAAATGCTCAAATCCATCGCCCGCCAAGTGAATCCAAGACCGTCCTTCACGAATGAATTGGAGAAAAAACTAATGAACGCCCATAAACCAGCAAAGCCTGGTTTGTTTTCGATTAAGAAAATCGCATTCACCGCAGGCTGGGCAGTGGCGCTTGCCGCCCTGGTTCTGACCTTTGTCTGGGTCATCCGCTCGATTGCCCCACAGCCGCAGCCCGCCGCTGGCAATACGCCCGTCCCCACCGTGGAACCTGCCCCAACAAGAAATTCGTCTGCGCCCAGCGGAGAGGCATACGAACGCTTTGGGCAAGCCGTATACTTACAAACGACCCTGCCCAACTCGCCTGCCGAAGCCAGCGTGTATGTATACCAATCTGAACAGCGCGCCACCCTCGAAAGCGCCCGCGCCCTTGCCGCGCAATTTGGTATGGCGGGCGCGGTTTATGGGTTTCCCAGCGAAACCGCCAGCCTGTCCAAAGATTTTCTCGTTATGGATGGGAATCGGCGGCTCCACGTCCGCTCCGACCAGTATTTCCAATATTATCCCGACTACCCGCGCTATGCGGCTGCTATCAACGGCGGGACTCCGCCCGCGGACGCCGGGGCGCTCATTGACGAGTTCATGCAATCGCGCGGATTCGATTTCGCCTACGAGATTCGCCAGAGCGAAGTGTATGGCGGATACTTTGCCGCGCCGCTCACACCCGACGGGAATATCCTCTGCTACGAGTATTTCAAGTGCGCGGGCTTGTACTTCACGCTGGATGAGCAGGGCATTCTTTCTGTGGATGGAAACCTGCTGAAATACAATGCAATAGGTCAGTACGGAATCATAAGCGCAAAAGAGGCGTTCCAACTGTACCTTGACCCCGCCCTGACGGGCAACCCCAACGCCGCAATGGGCTCAATGGAAGGAATGCGTTCGCCCATGTCCCCCATCCAGACCTGGCTGCGGGCGCATCCGCTCGATACGACCATCACCCTCTTTGGCTATCTGAGTTCGATTCCCTCCGCCGAAGGCGGCGCGCCGCTGGTCACTTTCGACGGCTACACAGTGACGGGCAACACTGCCGACATCCCCGCCGAGTATTCGAACGCCTTTGTTGAAGCGGTGGGACAACTCCGCGAGCAGGACGGCGTCAAGACCTTTGCGTTCGAGTCGTGGCAAGTTTACAACGGCCACGAAGACGCGCTCCTCGGCACGATTGAACGCCAGGGCGAACAGGCTGTAATCAAGACGATGGAAAACGAGACCTTCATCCTGCCCAATGCTCCCTCCGATTTGCCCCTCCCGCTGGATAACGCCTTCGTCATCGGCGTGCGCGTCGGCGGCAACTTCGAATGGAAATCCATTGACCTCCGAAACGTTCAGGGCGGAGGCGGTGGCGGCGGAGGCGGTTCAGGCTTCTATAAACTGAATCTGACAGGCACGCCCGTTCCATTCCCCACCCCCGAAGCCTCGCAGCAGTTTGGCGGCGGCGGAAACGGCGGACAGACTTATGTGGTGCAGGAAGGCGATACGCTTTCAAAAATTGCCAACCAGTTTGGGGTCGCAGTGGAAGCGCTAACGCTGGCAAACGGTTTGAACGAACCCACAATTTTTATTGGGCAAACGCTTGTCATCCCCGCTCCTGATTCATCCGCGCCGCGACAAGTCGAAGGGCTGCGCGGGATGCTGTCCATTTACAAATATCATTACGCGGATGGCAGTCAGCGCGTGGAATATAACCTGTTCAACAAGGACAGGCCCTATCCCTCCCTGCCGCTGGAAGGCGAAAACCTGGAAGCCCTCCAAACCTGGCAGCATCGCCCCATAGATGTGTGGGGAACGATTGAGATGAAAGACGGCGCGCCCACGCTGAAAGTGGAACGCTACGAGATTCCCTTCCCCAACCTGAAGTTCCAAATCCTGAGCGGCAAACAGCAAACAACCACGCTGGAAGGGCAGCAAGTCACCCTCTTCACCACTACCGACGGCAAGACCTACGCCCAATTGACCTCCGACGGACTCTACCCCGACGGCTCGACCATCGGAAATGCAAATTATGAAGTAAAGATTGAAGCACTCATCGTCCCCGGCGAAATATTTGGCGGCTACCCCGCCCTGCGCATCTTCGCCGCTTCAGCGTCAAGCGTCGGCTCGCCCGACCTGACTGTCACTGCCGACCAAATCTACGTGGTGGACCTGGCGGGTGAGGGCGAATACACCCCGCCTACTTTGAACATCGAGCGAGTCGAATTGGTCTACTACATGCCTGACCCGCGTTATATTCAAGGCGAGCTCAGCCCTGACCAGCGATACATCCAGCCGGCGTGGATGTTTACAGGGCGCTACTCCACAGGCGAGGAATTTTCCATCCTTGTGCAGGCGCTTAAACAGGATTTTTTCCTGCCTGAGTTCGCTCCCTTTACGCCGCCGGGTTAAAAACTTTTTCGCACAATTCAAAGCCGCTTTCGAAAGAAGGCGGCTTTTTTCACGTATAATAAGGCGACATATGGAGGCTCACGATGATCACCACCTATCACCGACCACAGACAATGGATGAAGCGCTTACGCTTTTGAATCAACCGAACACACTGCCCCTCGGCGGCGGGACCCTGCTCTCTAAACCGACACCCTTCGACGCCGCTCAGGGCGGGGCTGACTCTGTTGCCGTTGTGGATTTACAAGCCCTCGGGCTTAACTCGTTCCGCGCTAGCGGAAATGAACTGCAAATCGGCGCGACCTGCACCCTGCAAGCCTTGTACGAGTCGGAGCATTGTCCTGCCGCGTTGAAGACCGCGCTCAAACTCGAAGCGCCGCTCAACATCCGCAACTCGGCAACCGTGGCTGGGACTCTGGTCGCCAGCGGCGGACGCTCGCCGTTTGTCACGTCCCTGCTGGCGCTGGATGCGAAGGTAGACCATAGACCATTGACCACAGACAATCGTCAGTCGTCCGTCGTCAGTGGTTTGGGAGAATATCTCCTCACCCGCCCCAAAGCGCTTATTACATCCATCATCATCCCACTCAACACAAAATTTGCCTTCGAGTATGTTTCCAAGACCCCGTCGGACAAGCCGCTGGTCTGCGCCGCACTCAGCCAGTGGAATTCGGGACGCACGCGCCTTGTCCTCGGCGGCTATGGCAAGAGTCCCCTGCTGGCGATGGATGGCACTGAAGCCGACGGCATCGAAGCCGCCGCGCACAATGCCTATCACGAAGCGCAGGATGAGTGGGCATCCGCGGAATACCGCATGGATGTCGCTGCGACACTGGCAAGGCGGTGCCTCGAAAATTCATAAACCAGGAATTTGCAAAAGACCTCGTAATTTGAAATGCGAGGTCTTTTGATTTTGGTATATACTTGAAGCACTGGAATTAACCGAAGAAGAATCCACCAAGGGGAGCCATGCCCCCGCCAAACTCCCAAAAAACCAAAATTCGAAGGTGCCTGACATGCAACGTGATTTTCCCGAACCCGACTGGAAGATTCTCTCTCGCTTGAAACCACAGGCGCTTGACCGTTTGTGTCAACGGATATTATTGGAGTCTGAAGACATCATTGTCCGCGTAAAAGAGGGCGGGTATCACAGCGCCTATCTTGAGTTGTTCAAGCACATCCAAACCAACGATAAGACAGTAAGTAATTGTTTCGATAAGTGGAGTCGCTCGCATGCGTTGGAAATTTTGACAAACTGGAAGTCGGAGAATTTGCTCACAGAGGAAGAATTCGTCACCTTCAGCCCCGAAACGCGTGAGATGGTGAATTTCTTGTTAAGAAGGGTACGCAGGGAATAAAGCCATGTCTCGGCGGATTAGCGAAGAACGCACTCG
>DAOUAS010000205.1:0-8243 GCA_034433295.1 Anaerolineales bacterium
CGCAGTATCAGTTACAACAGCGGACTCTATGCCCTGCGCCTGCTCAATGCCTTTGGCGTGCCAACGGTCAACACAGAGGAGGTGGCGGAGGTCTGCGGCGATAAGCTGATGACCAGTGCCGCGCTTGCCCGCGACGGAATCCCCCAGCCGCACAACGCAACGGCGTTCACGCCTGAAGCTGCACTCGAAGCGATTGAAGC
This sequence comes from Anaerolineales bacterium, assembly GCA_034433295.1. Classification (GTDB taxonomy): domain Bacteria; phylum Chloroflexota; class Anaerolineae; order Anaerolineales; family Villigracilaceae; genus Villigracilis. Next base: position 201 of record DAOUAS010000205.1, read on the forward strand.
ATTTGGTTACCCTGTGGTTTTGAAACCCGTCGTCGGTTCATGGGGACGACTGCTGGCAAAGGTTAACGACCGCGATGCGGCGGAGGCGGTGCTGGAGCACAAATCAACTTTGGGTTCGGTGCAGCATTCCGTGTTTTACATTCAGGAATACATCGAGAAGCCCGGGCGTGACATCCGTGCCATCGTTATCGGTGACCGTGTGCTAACCGCGATGTACCGCAAGTCTGAGCATTGGATTACAAACACGGCACGCGGCGGTGAAGGCGAGTTGTGTCCCATTACGCCTGAAATCGAAGACCTGTGTTTGCGCGCAGCGAAGTCAGTTGGCGGTGGCGTGCTGGCTGTGGATTTGGTCGAGCATCCCCAAAAGGGACTCGTGGTCAACGAGATCAATCACACGATGGAATTTCACACCATGCAGCCCGTCAGCGGAATCGACATTGCGGGCGAGATTGTGGAATACGTGGTGAAGGCGGCAAAAAGCACTGGTGGTTGAGTAGTCCCGCGTGTTTTTCGCGGGAAGTATCGAAACCACCAATATCAAAAGAGTATTTTGTTAATTGAAATCATTTTTGTCAGTGGTGGTTTCGATACGGCGGGCAAACACCGCCTACTCAACCATCAGAGAATGGTTTTGAGAAGGAGCAATTATTAATGACAACTGTATCTATCATTGGCGGTTCGGGGTATGGCGGGGGGGAGTTACTGCGCCTACTGCTCGGGCATTCCAACGTGGAAATCAAGCAGGTGACTTCGCGCTCACGCGTGGGTGAATACGTCTACCAGACTCACCCCAACCTGCGGAAAAAGACTCAATTGAAATTCAGTGACCCTTCGCAGTTGGAGCCTGTGGACGTTCTTTTCCTCGCCCAGCCGCATGGACAGGCACAGAAGCACATCGAAGAGTACGCCAAGCTCGCACCGAAGATCATCGACCTCGCGGCGGATTTCCGCCTGCGTGACGCGGATTTCTACGAAAAATGGTATGGCGAAAAACACGCCGCGCCTGAGTGGTTGAGCAAGTTTGTGTACGGACTTCCCGAACTGCACCGCGCCGAAATGGCGACGGCGAATTACATCAGCGGCGTGGGATGCAATGCCACGGCAAGCAACCTCGCGCTGCTGCCGATGGTCAAAGCGGATTTGCTGGACTTATCTTCCCCTATTTTTATCGAGATCAAAGTTGGTTCCTCTGAAGGCGGCGCGGAAGGGAATTCGGGTTCGCTTCATGCGGAACGCGCCAACGTCATCCGCACGTTTTCGGCGTTCGGTCACCGTCACACCGCAGAAGTGATTCAGGAGATGGGCGTAAAAAATGTTTCTCTCACCATGACCGCCGTGGATTTGGTGCGCGGCGTGCTGGCGACGGCTCATGCCAAGGTCAAGCCTGGTGTGGCGACCAAGGATTTATGGAAAACCTACCGCGCTGTGGCGAACGAGAATCCGTTTGTGCGCGTGGTCAAGGAACAGCGCGGAATCTATCGCGTGCCTGAGCCGAAGATTCTGGCTGGTTCCAACTACGCCGACCTCGGCTTTGAACTGGATGAGAGCAACGGTCACATCGTGGCGATGTGCGCCATCGACAACCTGATGAAGGGCGCATCTGGCACGGCGGTTCAATGTCTCAACCTGATGATGGGCTGGGATGAGACGCTGGGTCTGGAGTTTATGGGGTTGCATCCGATTTAAAGGATGAAGGATGAATTATGAAGGATGAAATAACAGTTGTAAAACTTGGCGGCACGGAGGGCGTTGACTTTTCTGCCATTTGTCAGGATGCGGTGGAACTACTGAAACAAGGCAAACGCCTTGTTTTCGTACATGGCGGATCGGCGGAAGCGAATGCCCTTGGTGAAGGACTGGGAACTCCTCCGAAGATGATTACCTCGCCATCGGGTTACACCTCCCGCTACACCGACCGTAAGACGCTGGAAATCTTTTTGATGGCGGTCAATGGCAAGGTCAATTCATTGCTGACCGAGCAGTTGCAGATGATGGGCGCCAACGCCTTTGGCTTGTGCGGACTCGACGGCAGGTTGCTGCAAGCCACGCGCAAAGAGTCGGTGCAGAGCATCGAGAACGGCAAGCGCAAGATCATCCGCGACGATTACACGGGGAAGATAGAAAAGGTAAATGGTAATTTGTTATTGGCGCTTTTGGATATGGGTTGCTTGCCTGTCATCGCGCCTGTAGCTGTCAGTGAAAAGGGCGAAGCATTGAATGTGGATGCGGACCGCGCAGCGGCGATGGTTGCGGCGGCGCTCAAGGCGGAGAACCTGTTGCTGCTGACGGCTGTCCCTGGGCTGATGAAAAACTTCCCCGATGAGTCCACGCTCATTCGGCAACTGTCGCAGAGTCAACTTGCGGCGGCGGGCGAAGCGGCGCAGGGTCGCATGAAGAAGAAAGTCCTTGGCGCAGGCGAAGCGCTCGAAGGCGGAGTCCAGCGCATCATCATCGCCGATGGAAGAATTCAAAATCCAATCTCGAATGCTTTGGCGGGAAACGGAACGGTGATTGAGTAATGGACTCGAAAGTCTCCCGACTTTCGCTACCCAAAGTCAGGAGACTTTGGACTCCGAGATATGAGGAAAATTATGAATATTATTGAAACTGAAAATAAGCACACCTCTGGCGTGTATGCCAAGCAAGCCTTGACCATCGTGCGCGGACAGGGCGCTTTGCTGTTCGACCTGGACGGCAATGAATACCTCGATTGCTCGTCAGGGCATGGCGTTGCCAACCTCGGTCACGCCCACCCGAAAGTTGCTGAAGCGCTTTATAAACAGGCGAACACGTTGATCACGTTGTTCGAGTCTTTCCCCAACGATCAGCGCGCGATGTTGATGGAAAAAATCACCGCGCTTGTGCCCGGTCTGGAGAGGGTCTTCTTTTGCAATTCGGGAACCGAGGCGGTGGAAGCGGCGTTCAAGTTTTCGCGCATTTCCACGGGACGCAAGAATTTCATCGCCGCAATGCGCGCATTTCATGGAAGAACCTATGGCTCGCTTTCAGCAACTTTCAACAAAAAATATCGCGAAGGTTTCGAGCCGCTGTTGCCTGGCGTTTCGCACGTCTCCTACAACAATATCGAAGCGTTGGACAAAGCCGTCAACGATGAAACCGCCGCCGTGATCTTGGAAGTGGTGCAAGGCGAGGGCGGAGTCTATCCTGCTTCGGCTGAATATGTGCAAGCCGCGCGGCGGATTTGCGACGAACGCGGTGCGCTGCTTATCATCGACGAAATCCAGACGGGCTTTGGGCGGACGGGGAAGATGTTTGCCGTCCAGCACTTTGGTGTAATTCCAGATTTGCTAACCTGTGCCAAGTCGCTGGCGGGCGGCGTACCGATGGGCGCGGTGCTGATCGGCGAAAAGGTAAAGAACCTTGTGCCGGGCGTGCATGGCTCGACCTTCGGTGGGAATCCGCTTTCGTGCGCGGCGGCGAATGCGGCGCTGGATGTCATCATCGGCGAAGACCTGCCCGGACAGGCGGCGGCGAAAGGCAACTACTTGATGGGAAAGTTGAAACAAATTCAGTCCTCCAACATCCGCGAAGTGCGAGGGCTTGGATTGATGGTTGGCGTCGAGATGAAGCAAAAGGTCACGGGATATATCAAGGCTCTGCAAGAGAAAAAGATTATCGCGCTCAACGCAGGTCTGACCGTGATTCGACTGCTCCCGCCGCTGGTCATCACCTACGAACAAATTGACCGTTTAGTCGAAACGCTGACCGAAGTTCTGGCGCAAGAAGCAAATGACTGACCAATTACCAGCTACTAATTACCAATTATCCAAAACACTGATCGGACTCGTTTCCCAGTACAGCCCGTCGGGACAGGAACGAGGCGCGGTGGACTGGCTGGTGATGCGGATGAAGTCATTGGGCTACGATGATGCCTTCGTTGATGAGGCAGGCAACGCTGTCGGCGTGATGGGAAAGGGTCCGAAGCAAATTGTGTTGCTTGGGCACATCGATACGGTTCCGGGCGAGATTTCCGTCCGCGAGGAAAACGGTGTTTTGTTCGGTCGTGGCTCAGCCGATGCCAAAGGCCCGTTGGCAAGTTTTGTGGACGCAGTGGCAAAGATCGGCGCGAAGGATGGCTGGCAGTTTGTGGTCATCGGCGCGGTGGAGGAGGAACGCGACTCGGAAGGGGCGCGGTTTGTCGCAACGCAGTACAAGCCAGATTTCGCCATTATCGGCGAACCCAATCAATGGGACAGGGTTGCGCTAGGTTACAAAGGCAGCGCTTGGGCGAATGTGACGGTCAAATGCGAACAGGCGCATACGGCAAGCGGGGAGGTCACTGCTGCGGAGGCGGCGGTCGAAGCATGGTTGAAGATCAAGTCGTATGTGGATTCGTTCAATGCCGACAAGTCCAAAGCTTTCGATAAACTCCTGCTAACCTTGCGCGGCGTGGAATCGGATTCAAATGATTTTGAACAATGGGCGAGGTTGAAAGTTGGAGTCCGCTTGCCGGTGGAGGTCCAGCCTGAGGCTTGGCGCCAGATATTAAATGAAACCCTAAGGGTCTCTGAAACACTTAGGGTCTTGGTCGAGCCAATTGGCTTTGCCATCCCAGCCTGGGGCTGCGAGAAAAACACTCCGCTGGTAAGAGCCTTCTTGAGCGGAATCCGCTCACTGGGGGGCGATCCGCGTTTTGTCTACAAAACAGGAACAGCCGATTTGAACATCGTCGCTCCTGTGTGGAAATGTCCCGCGCTGGTGTACGGTCCCGGCGACTCGGCGTTGGATCACACGCCGAATGAGTGCATCAATCTGGATGATTATCAAAAGGCGGTGAATGTTTTAAGCGCAGCATTGGAAAAGTTGACCATGTAGGGCGACCCGCCAAGCACAATAAAAATTATTGAAGGGTCGCCCTTACTGTGGAATTTCGTTCGGGTCGTACGGTGTGACTTGATACACGTAATAATTCAGCCAGTTTGCGTACAATAAATTTGCATGTCCACGCCAGCGGACGATGGGAGCCTGCTTCGGGTCGTCCTTTGGATAATAGTTGTTAGGGACATGGATTGGCAATCCCTTGTTCACATCGCGGTCATACTCGCCTTTGAGCGTAAATGGGTCGTATTCTGAATGACCTGTGATGAAGAGGTGACGTCCGTCGCGCGAAGCGACGATATACACGCCTGCTTCATCCGACTCGGCGAGAATCTTCAACTCCGGAACTTTTTCGATATATTCGCGGCGGATCTCGGTGTGGCGCGAATGCGGCGCGAAGAAATAATCATCGAAGCCGCGCATCAGCTTTTCGGTCCGCGCAAGGACGCGATGTTCGAAGACGCCGAACATCTTGCGCGGCAGGTCATACTTCGGGATGCCATAGCGGTGATACAGTCCCGCCTGCGCGCCCCAGCAAATGTGGAAGATGGACTCGACGTTCGTTTCCGCCCAATCCATGATCTGGACGAGTTCGTCCCAGTAGTCCACTTCTTCAAATGGCATCTGTTCGACGGGCGCACCCGTGATGATGAGTCCGTCGAACTTTTCGCTTTTTACATTTTCAAAGGTGACGTAATGTTCGAGCAGATGATCGGCATCTGTATTCTTTGCTTCATGCGTGGCGGTATGCAAAAGCGTGATCTCCACCTGCAAGGCGGAGTTGGAAAGCAGGCGCAAAATTTGCGTTTCGGTTGCAATTTTGGTCGGCATCAGGTTCAGGATCGCGACACGCAGGGCGCGGATGTCCTGGTGAATGGCGCGGTCTTCGTCCATGACGAAAACATTTTCGTTTTCGAGGACGGTTCGGGCAGGGAGGGTGGAGGGAATTTTTACTGGCATGGGGATGTATCCAGGTAGACAGGTAAACAAGTAGACAGGCGGAACTGTATATCTGTTTACCTGTGTACGTTTTACGCTTTCAAAGCTTGATCCAAATCCCACTTGATGTCTTCGAAATCTTCGAGACCGATGGAAAGACGCACGAAATCGGGACTGACACCGGCGGTAATCTGTTGTTCCTCGGTCAACTGACTGTGGGTGGTCGAGCCGGGATGGATGGCGAGGCTGCGGGCGTCACCGACATTGGCAACGTGGCTAAACAGTTGCAGGCTTTCGATGAACTTCTTGCCCGCAGCCAACCCGCCTTTGACGCCAAATCCAAGGATCGCACCTGCGCCCTTGGGGAAATACTTCTTGACACGTTCGTGGTCGGGATGGCTCTTCAGTCCAGGATACTTGACCCAGCTGACCTTCGGATGCTTCTCCAGGAATTCCGCCACGGCTTGCGCGTTCTGTACGTGACGATCCATGCGCAGGTTGAGGGTTTCGATTCCGAGCAGGGTCTGCCACGAGTTGAACGGCGACTGGCAGGCGCCGATGTCGCGCAGAACGTGGACGCGAGCCTTGATGGCAAACGGGGGAAGCCCCGCACCCGCAAGCGAGGAATACACCAGTCCGTGATAGGATGGATCGGGCGTGTTGAAATTTTCGAACTTGTCGCTTGTCCAGTCGTAGTTGCCGCCGTCCACGATCACGCCGCCGATGGAGGTGCCGTTGCCGGTAATGAACTTGGTCGTGGAGTGAGTCACCACATGTGCGCCCCATTCGAACGGGCGGAACAGGTACGGCGTGGCGAATGTGTTGTCAATCATCAGGACAAGATTGTGCTTCTTTGCGATTGCCGCTACTTCCTCGAACGGGAAAACGGAAATATCGGGATTGCCCAACGTCTCGCCGTAGATGATTTTGGTATTTGGCTGGATCGCCGCCTCGAAATTCTTCGGGTCGGTGGGATCAACGAACGTGACTTGAATCCCCAACTTGGGCAGGGAGTACTTGAACTGGCTGTAGGTCCCGCCGTACAAACGCGATGACGTCACGATGTGGTCACCCGCATTGCATAGAGTAAAAATCGCCTGCGCCTGCGCTGCGTGACCTGAACTCGCCGCCACCGCGCCGACGCCGCCTTCGAGCGAAGCAATGCGCTGTTCGAGTACATCGGTGGTGGGGTTCATCAAACGGGTGTAGATGTTTCCCAACTCTTTGAGCGCAAACAGATTTGCGGCGTGTTCCGTGTTCTTGAACTGATAGCTCGTCGTCTGGTACAACGGCACGGCGCGGCTGCCCGTAGTGGGGTCGGGGGAATAGCCCGCATGAAGCTGACGAGTGGCAAAACCTAACTTGCGATCTTTGATTGTGGACATTTGAATGTTCTCCTCTTGAATAAGTTTTACCCGCCCTCAGAAGAGATTAAAAAATAACCTCTCCTGAAAGTACAAGAAGAGGTATACGTCTACACCATCCTCTCATCTTCCAGATGTGAATGGTCTCCCATTCATATTTGCCGAAATTGGCACCTGAACCTTTGGTTTGGTTGCCGAGGCTTCGCAGGGTCGGTCCCTCCGCCTCTCTGGATAAGAGCGAGTATTTAATTTCGCGCGGTTATATCACAGTGAATTCAGACTTGTCAAGTGGGAAATCTGGTAAAAAGCCCATCCGCGCTAATTGACGTAATCAACGGCAAAAATTCTACATGGTGTATGCTTGTCCCAACTTTCCTCTGCTTTTGTAAATTGCGCTTGACGCATCCATAGGGGGGTGGTATGCTTGCGCCCAATGTCTAGCCCAATCATCGTTGACAATAATACCAATAACACCCGCACTCATGCAGAGACGGGACGTTGGTATTTGCCAGATGAGCAGCAGCAGACTCAATCATCGTAAACCAGGTAAAACCAGACGCCCCGAACCTCGGGGCGTTATTTTTATATCTACCCCCACCCGTCCTATCGGACACCCTCCCCCATTTTCAAGGAAAATGGGGGAGGGACGGGGAGGGGGACTAAAAGGAGAAATCATGTCCATCTCGAATACCACCCCCGTTTTTGCAGTTGACGAGAAGAATCTCGTCCCAGTCAGTGACCACCTCAAGGCGATGGCGGATATTCCGCCCTCCCGCATGTTCCTGATCAACAAGTCGTTGAAGGTCTATGTGGAGAAGAATCCAGGCGCGAAGATCTTCGATGCTTCACAAGGCGACGGCGGCGCATCCCTGCCTGGCGTGCCGAAGGCGATTTTGGA
>DAOUAS010000206.1:0-5444 GCA_034433295.1 Anaerolineales bacterium
AATACGACAATGAAGCACATATAAAATGATTCAGAGTTTGAATCGTCGGATTTGGGGGAGGTGCTCCGCGAAGCGGGCGGAGGGGGTAGGCTTCATCCCAACAACGCCTTTTCAAACTTCTCTTTTGCAGACTGCCACCCTGACTCGGCTTCCTCCCGCAGTTGACGCGCTTGGGCGCGGCGGCGTTTTATTTCATTTGCAATCTGCATTTGCTTTTGTTTATCTGGCACAGGAATACTTAGGGAAGAAAACATTTCTGGGTCAATCCTTCTTCTGCCTGACGAGCCTATAGTTTTTCCCTCTATTTGGGAATAGACAAATGGACAAAAGAACATTGCGTATAAATACTCTTGGATTACTATCTCTTTCTTCGCCTTAACTACATAGATTTCTGTTGAAGTATAGGCATATTCTTGACCTAACAAGTCATTTGCTAAAACATATTTCTTTGTGAAAACGCCAGGCTCAATTCTACAGAATAAAATATCGCCTTGCTTTATTACACTCCTTCCCTTGACTTCTTTGTATGGACGGAAAATTACTTCACGAACCGATGTTTTATCGCATTCAGGCAATCCGATATAGGGGATCAATGTATTTATATCTTGGGGTTTTTCAGCAGTATTTTTATCAATGTCGGCAATCTTGCCTAAAGGCATAGTTTGCAAACTAATATTGCTTTGTTGGTAATATGGGCGATAACTCGGCGGGTCTAATCTTTTACTTTTTAATTTATTCAATTTTATAGCGAAAGAAGAACGTCCATCTTTTATCAGATTATCCAGACCTAGCTCGTGCATTAGATAATCTTCAATATTATTCAAATTCTCCGCCTCCGCCAGTTTGGACTGGCGCGTGGTGCGCGCGGATTCCATCTCCGCAACAAGGGCGCGTTGGGTTTCAAGAGGTGGAAGGGGAATCAAAAGTTCTTGAAATTGGTCTGTATTTACACTTTGGACAGTCGTGCTATGCTTTGTGATGACTGGTAACAGTTTGCTTCCAAAGATTTCAAGGTATAGTCCCAAGTATTCAGAATTGATGTCGATTTTAGGTAACAATGCCTTTACATCTTGGTTAATGGCTGTTTGAACTTTTGTAATTGCTATTGGCAGGGTGTGTATCAAAATGCCACTTCTCACCACTACTAATACAGTGTTTGCGGGAATTAGCTTCAACCCTGCTGCTTCAAGTCCATCTTTTGAGATGTGATCTTCAGCGTCGTAAAGATAGAAATCCTGGAAGTCTTTAGGGCTTATCCAAGGAATTTCCCCGTCCCAATATCTAGGTACTGATTTGGTCGGTGTTCCGCCGCTTATAGCAGTAACAATTTCTTTAAGCATCAGCAATGGATAAGCTGTTTTGGGCTTTCGGGAATTTGCAGGATTGTTATAAGCTACATCAAATCGCCCTGTTATTTCGCCCCGCCGCACGGCAAAGCATGGGGTTGAGACTTCCGAAGTCTCGAAGACTTCGGAAGTCTGCGCGGCAGGGCTTAGGCGAAAAAAGGCTCTGGGTTCTCCGTAAACTTTCTGTATTCGGCTACCAAGCCCGTATTGGGGATAATCTTTCGGTGCGTCTCGTTCCAGTTATCGGGCGTGAGGGTGTCTCGTTCGTAGGTAAATTCCATATCGAACAAGTCACAGCGCACCCATTCGGTCTTTACGTCGCCCGCAATCTGCGCCTGTTTGAACGGCTTGAAGGTCTTGCGTCCCGTCGCGTCATAGCCGATGTTTTCCGCAATCGCCATGAAGATGGCTTCGTCATCGTTCGGCGTCTCGCCCGCCTCGCGCTTCTGCAGAAATACCAGACTGGCTTTCACGCCCGCGCCGTAATGCGCGAAGGAATACTGCGGCAAACTCACCACCGCCATTAAACGATAATGCTCCAACAGCCAATCGCGCACGCTTTGCAGGGATGAATTGGTGAGAATGCCGTCAGGCAATACAATCGCCATGCGCCCCTTGGGTTTCAGGAACTGCCAGCAGCGTTCCAAAAACAAAATCTCGGTCTTCATCGAGGCTTTCGGCTTGCCGCTTCTCGCGCCGTCCTTCCAGTCATAATCCAAGTCGAACTTGTCGAGGTACGGCTTCTCGGTCTTCTTGACCACCGCGCCAAAGGGCGGATTGGTCAGGATGATGTCAAAGCGGTTGAAGGCAAAGCCTTTGTTTTCCTCTTTGATCTTCTCGATTTCCTGCAACGAGTCCACGCTGATGACGTTGGTGTGCCCGTCATCGTGAACGATCATATTCATCTTGGCAACCCGCGCAATCGAGTCGTTGAGTTCAATGCCGAACAAACGCTTTTGGGCAAAGTCATGCCAGTGTATCTTGTGTTCGGCTGTGCCTTCGTCATGATATTCATCGGCTTCGCGCCGCACGGCATCCAGCGCGTACAGCAAGAATCCGCCCGAACCGCAGGCAGGGTCGAGCGCCAAATCGGTATGGGTGGGGTTCAACATCTCGACCGCAAAGGCGATGATCTCGCGCGGCGTAAAGTATTGACCGAAATCGCCCTTGAAGAAGCCGTCCATGAATTGCTCGAACGCCACGCCTTTGGTGTCCAAATCCGTTTTGTTGAGGTTGATTCCTTCAAGATGTAAAACGACGGCTTGCAGCACGGCGTCATCCACCTTGATGGTATCGGTAAAAACGTTCGGCTCGCGCCGACGTTGGGTCTCGTACAAAGCGCGAATCCGCGCCGCGAGTTTATCGCTTTTCTCATAGGTCTTGATCTGGAACTGATACGGCTCGCCGCGCTTCGTCCCCTTCTCGTCGCTGATCTTCACAAAGATGATTTTGGATAACTCCCCGAAGGCTTCGGGCGGGGTGCGCTTGCCGCCTTCCCAAAGCGACTGGTGACATTTCTTGATGGCTGAAATCAATTCTTCCTTGCTGACGGCGCGAATGTCCAACGCGCCTTTATTGAAATACTTGAACTCTTCGGGCTTGCCATACTTCAAGGGAATATCGGCGATGATATTTTGTTCGCGTTCCAATGCGCCATACTTGCCCGTAAAGTCGAAGGCGCGGCGGGTAATGCCTGCCACCACCATCACATAACTGGCGCGGAACTTTTGCCATGTGCCATTTCCGCAGGCTTGCTCGACGGCTTGGTTGAACTCCGAGTCTGTAATCCCTTCCTTCTTGCATTCGACCACCGCATAAGGCGCTTTGCGCGTATTGTCCTTGAAGATCACCAGATCGGCGCGGTCGGATGGTGTGCGGTCTGGCACGGTAATTTCCACGCCGATGCAATCCGCATCATAGCCGTAGCGATAGATCAACTCAGCCCAAAACTCGGCGCGTACTTTCTCTTCGGGATCGCTGTACCGTTCCGTATGGTTGACGGCAACGTAGGTTATTTTTTCGCTTTTTCCTTCGCCTGTCCGTCTGGCGTGTCCATCCTTGATTGCGCGTTCGAGAAAAGTCATGGTGTCCTCCAAATGAAAACCTGCCCTATTCTATCAAAGATTAGAAGTGTCATCCTTCGACCATCCTTCGACTCACCCCTGATCATCCCATATCGTCTGCGGAAAGGCAAAAAGCGGGAAAACCTGTCTAAACACGACTGATGAAGGAATTGAACTCTCAAATTGTCCCTCTGATTTTCCCTGCGGTATAATTTCAATATGAAATTGCCTAATGCCGCCAGCGCCATCGTTGAAATCGAAAAATTGCGCGATTATTGTTTGAGCGAAAGCCACCCGCGTGGAAAGCACAAGGCTCGTGTGTTTGCGATGGCTTTGGGGTTGACGGCGAGTGATGCCCTTGAATTGCGCGATGCAATTTTATCCGCTGTTCGGATGGAAGAGGCGGTAGCTGGTGAGCGCGACGAATATGGTCAACGTTACATGTTGGATTTTTTCATAAGGCGGGAGGGCAGGGAAGCGATTGTCCGCAGCGCATGGATTATTCGTCGTGGTGAAGATGTGCCGCGTTTGACCAGTTGTTATGTTTTATAGGAGAAAGAGCATGAAACAAAAAGTCAATTTACTGGATGTTGTTGCCTTGACTCAGGAACTTCCCAACCGTGACCTATCTTTGGGGCAGGTGGGTACGGTAGTGGAACTTCTTGCACCTGATGTGTACGAAGTCGAATTTACCGACAACGAAGGACGCGCCTTTGCTGAATTGGCATTGCGCGCCGACCAGTTATTGGTTTTACATTACGAACCCGCGATGGCGTGATATAATGCCGCCCATGCAACCAAACCTCAACCCGTCCGCTGCCGCTCAAGCCGCCGCCGCTACGCGAGCGTTCTGGAGACCTGTCACGGCTTGAGACTGGATGAAGAAACCCAAGTCCCGCAACCGACAGGTTCGGGACTTTTTTATTCCCCCGACCTTCGACCTTAGACTTTAGACCTTCACAATTTCATCCTTCATCCCTCACACCTGCACTTGCGTGCAGTGCAAGTGTCATTCATCCTTCCGATTGGTATAATTCGCCAGTCATCATCTAACTTCGGAGCGTTTTCATGAGCAAAAAACTAACAGGCAACCAGATTCGTCAGGACTTCATCGACTTCTTCGTCGAGCGCGGACACACCGCCGTGCCGTCCATGTCCCTTGTCCCAGGCGGCGACGCTACATTGTTGTTCACCAATTCGGGCATGGTGCAATTCAAGGACGTGTTTATCGGCACCGATACAAAACCATACAAGCGCGCTGTGGACTCGCAGAAATGTATGCGCGTGGCGGGCAAGCACAACGACCTCGAAGATGTGGGGCGCGACGACACGCATCACACCTTCTTCGAGATGCTCGGCAACTGGTCCTTCGGCGACTACTACAAGAAGGAAGCCATCGCCTGGTCATGGCAATTGCTGACCGAAGTCTGGGGCTTGCCCAAAGACAAGCTCTACGCCACCTGTTTCCAGGATGATAGCGCAGCGTACCCTGGCGGCAAGGGCAACGTCCCACAGGATGACGAAGCCGCCGACATTTGGAAGGAACAGCCTGGCTTCGACCCGTCGCATGTGCTCTTCTTCGGGCGCAAGGAAAACTTCTGGCAGATGGCGGAGTTCGGTCCCTGTGGTCCCTGCTCCGAAATCCACATCGACCTCGGCGAGGAGCGCGACAACCTGCGCGGCACAGACCACGTTTGCGGCGTCAATGGCGAATGCACGCGTTTCCTCGAACTCTGGAACAACGTCTTCATTCAATATAATCTTTTTGAAGATGGTCGCCTTGAGCCGCTTCCCGCCAAACACGTCGACACGGGCATGGGCTTCGAGCGCATCGTCTCCGTTTTGCAGGGCGTCGACTCGAACTACAAGACCGACCTCTTCACGGGTTCGCTCAATGTGTTGCGCTCGCTCACAGGTCACGGCGAAAAGGAAATGCTCGCCGACTTCACGCCCTACCGCGTCATCTGCGACCACGCCCGCTCTGCCGCCTTCCTCATCGCCGACGGCGTTGTCCCCGGCAACGGCGGACGCAACT